>LFSG01000025.1 GCA_001512685.1 Clostridiales bacterium DTU072 | reverse complement strand
TCCGGGCATGTTCAATATAATTGACGAAGAATAAGGTTTATGGTATTATGATTAAATAATTTTAATAAATATAAAGGAGAAAAGCGAAATGGCTAAGAACAATATTATCGATTGGGAAACTTTAGGCAGTTTCATGAAAGACGTATTCATGAAAGTGGGCGTTCCCGCCGAAGACGCGGAGATATGCACGGACGTGCTTATGGAATCGGACAGAAGGGGCATAGAATCGCACGGCGTGAACCGCTTCAAACCCATATATATTGACAGGATTAAATTGGGCATCCAAAATCCCGTTACAAATTTTGAGATTATCAAAGAAACCTCCACCACGGCGGTTGTGGACGGTCATGACGGCATGGGCCATGTGATAGCCAAAAAATCCATGCAGATAGCTATAGACAAAGCCAAAAAATACGGCTTGGGCATGGTGGCGGTACGCAACAGCACCCATTACGGTATAGCGGGATACTATTCCATAATGGCGGCCAAAGCGGGCATGATAGGCATAACGGGCACCAACGCCCGCCCATCCATAGCGCCCACCTTCGGCGTGGAGAACATGCTGGGCACAAACCCGCTTACCATAGGCTTCCCCACCGACGAGGAATTCCCCTTTGTGCTTGACTGCGCCACGTCCATAACGCAAAGGGGCAAGCTGGAATACTATTCCAAGATGGGCAAGTCCACCCCCGAAGGCATGGTAATAGGCAGAGACGGAAAGCCCATTACGGACACCGACCAAATCCTTAAGGATTTGACCACAGGCAAAGCGGCGCTGGCTCCGCTGGGCGGCATAGGCGAAGAAATGGGGGGATACAAAGGCTACGGCTACGCCACCGTTGTGGAAGTGCTTTCGGCGGCGCTGCAGGCGGGAAGCTATCTGAGAATGCTGACGGGCAAAAAGGACGGCAAGAATGTGCCTTACCGTTTGGGCCATTTCTTTATCGCCATAGACACCGAAGCGTTTTTGGGGCTTGAGGAATTCAAAAAGACGGCGGGCAACATAATGAGAGAGCTGCGCTCTTCCCAAAAAGCGCCGAACGCCGAAAGGATTTACACGGCTGGCGAAAAGGAATACGAGGTATGGCTGCAAAGGAAGGACAGCGGCGTGCCCATCAACGAAGCCGTACAAAAAGAGTTTATGGAATTGAGAGACGAATTCAACTTGGATTATGTCTTCCCGTGGGAAAAAGAATAAAGGAGATTGACATATGGATTACGCGAAAGAATCACTAAGACTTCACTATGAATGGAAAGGCAAACTGGAAATAAATTCAAGGGCAAAGGTTACCAACAAGGAAGAACTATCCCTTGCCTACACTCCCGGCGTGGCTCAGCCCTGTTTGGAAATACAAAAGGACATAAATTTATCCTATGAGCTTACCAGAAGATGGAACACCGTAGCGGTGGTAACGGACGGAACTGCGGTTTTGGGATTGGGCGACATAGGGCCGGAAGCGGGCATGCCCGTCATGGAAGGCAAATGCGTGCTGTTTAAGGAGTTCGGCGGCGTGGACGCCATACCGCTTTGCATAAGAAGCAAGGATGTGGACGAAATAGTAAACACCATAGCGCTGCTTGCGGGAAGCTTCGGCGGCGTAAATCTTGAAGACATATCGGCGCCCCGCTGTTTTGAAATCGAAAAGAAACTCAAAGAAAGAACGGACATACCCATTTTCCACGACGACCAGCATGGCACGGCGGTGGTTACTTTGGCGGCCGTCATCAACGCGCTTAAAATCGTCAAAAAGGATATCAAGGACTGCACGGTAGTGATGAGCGGAGCGGGGGCGGCGGGCGTAGCCATAACCAAACTGCTTATAAGCATGGGCATAAAGGACGTCATACTTTGCGACAGCAAGGGCATTATTTGCGAGGGCGACCCCAGGCTGAACGCCTCAAAGAAGGAGATAGCCTCCTACACCAACAAAAACAAAATAACGGGCTCTCTTGCGGACGCCTTGAAAGGGGCGGACATATTCGTGGGAGTGAGCGCCCCTGGAATTGTTACCCAAGACATGGTGCGCTCAATGGCAAAAGACCCCATAGTGCTTGCCATGAGCAACCCCGTGCCCGAAATTATGCCCGACCTTGCCAAGGAGGCGGGAGCGGCGGTTGTGGGAACGGGCAGAAGCGACTTCCCCAACCAAATAAACAATGTGCTGGCTTTCCCGGGGATATTCAGGGGAGCGCTTGACGTGCGCGCCAGCGACATAAACGAAGAAATGAAAATAGCGGCGGCTCAAGCCATAGCCTCCCTTGTGTCCGACGACGAACTCAACCCCGACTACATCATACCCAAAGCGTTTGACGAAAGGGTGGGCAAGACGGTGGCGGAATTCGTGGCAAAGGCGGCAAGGGAAAGCGGAGTGGCGCGCATATAACAGCTATGAACAACCCAAAAGGCCTTTTTTCAAAGGCCTTTTTTTAACGGTTAAAAAGCGCCCCCAACCCTTACAAACATTGACATAGCCATGAGATTATTGTATGATTATTTAAGTTATGAATGAACTTATCGAGCGCATCCTGCAAAAAGCCCAAAGCGTGAAAAAAAGGTACGACGAGCTGGAAAAGCTTATTTTTTCACCCGAAATAATGGCGCATAATAGCCTTTGGCGGCGGCTGGAAAGCGAAAGACAATCGCTGGAAAAGATAGTATGTGGTTACAATGAATTAAACGCCGCAATCGCCCAATTAAAGGAATGCCGCCAAAACCTTGCCCGCGCAACGGACGCGGAAATCAAGAGCTTGCTTGAACAAGAAGCCAAGGATTTAAGCCAAAAAATCCAAGACTTATCCGCAAAATTAAAAATGTCGCTGATAAGCGGAGGCGGAGACAAGGGGGCGATATTGGAATTAAGGGCAGTCGAAGGCGGGGAAGAAGCTTGCTTGTTTTTGGCAAGGCTGGCCGATATGTACGCTAACTACCTTAGCAAAGAAGGATTTAAGTTTGAATTAACCAAGGGCGCTTATACTACCATGGGCGGCTTGAAATCAGCCGTCATCAGCGTAAACGGGAGCGGCGCTTACCGCAGATTGAAATACGAAAGCGGAAAGCACAAAGCGGCGGGATTTGCCCAAGGGGCGCGGACAAAAGACATAGCGGTGTCGGTTACGGCCACGCCCATGCAGGACACCCAAGACATTGAGCTTGAGGACAAGGATTTGCGCATAGACTTATTCCATTCGGGGGGAGCGGGCGGACAAAATGTCAACAAAGTGGAAACAGCGGTAAGGATAACGCATATTCCCACGGGCATAACCGCGGTTTGCCAAGACGAAAGGTCGCAGCTAAAAAACAAGGAAAGGGCGCTGAAGATTTTACGGCAAAGACTGTGCGATTACGCCCAAAAGCAAAGGCGGGAAGCTTACCGAAAAGAAAAGGAAAAAGCGCGCAAAACCGCCAAGCGGGTTATAAGGACATACGACTTTGAAAGCGGCAAGGTTTGGGACAAAAGGACGGCTTACCAAGCCGACTTAAAGGCGGTATTGGGCGGACAAATGGACGAGCTTTTGGACGCGGTAATCATGGAAGAAGAAAGCGGCGAGTAATTTTTTTAAGGGGGAACAAATTCTTTGGGAGAAAGGATGAAATATTTTGTAAACACCGAAAAAACAGTAATTTCAAGCCAAAGCCAAATATATAAAACAGAGCGTTTTATAAATGAAACCAAGCATTTTTCCTTCATAGACATCTTTATTTCCAAAATCGCCGAAGCGCTGATATTAAACCTTGACGAAATTGTCAAAGGCGCCGGCGAAAGCGGCGAAAACGGCAAGGAATGTCTTTTAATCCGAACAAGCCAAGGCGAACACTCCTTTTATGTCAAATTGGGTTTTATGATAAAAGACAGCCCCCTTCTTTGCGGCAAGGACATAGTGTTCTATAAATACCAATCGGCGGACAAAGACGGAGTGGTAAGGCGGAACGATTTAAGGTTTGTGTCGTACATGCGTTCGCGCAAGGTTTTCGAGATAAGCGCGGAATGGACGGAGGACACCGCCGAAAACAAGGAATTCAACAAGCTGTACATCCTCTCCCAAGCCGACTATGTCAACTTCCCGCTGCTGAGCAAGGAACAGCGGGAAATTGTGGGAATCGAAGACCAAAATGTTTTGGCGCAAGGGGCGGCGGGCAGCGGAAAAACTAACATCTGCATAAGCAAAATAATATTTGCCGCGCGCAGGGGATACGGCGGAAAAACGCTTTACACCACCTTTTCAAGGGGTTTGCTTATTGACACCGTAAAAAAGGTGGATTCGCTCAAAGAAAGGATGCGGAGCTTTATAAAAGACTGCCTTGAAGGCAGGGCGGTTTTCGCCGACGATGACCGTAAAAAGGCTGTGGAAAGGCGGTTCGGGATTTATTTTACCGAAGACCAAACGGACAGAATAATCGAAGAAATGAAAGGCATAATCGATTACCTTGACAACAAGGTGGATTATTTGCTGATAGAAGACCTTTACGCCAAATACGTTTCTTCGGACATAAATTTGGCGGGCGAAGACTACTTCACCAAAGTTTATGTAAAGGACATAAAGAATCACCAGCTGGCCGCCAAGCTCAACAACGTAAAACACCTTTCATACGAAGTGATTTATAAAGAAATCTACGGTCTTATAATGGGATGCCGCGACTTGGACAACCCCAAAGAAACGCTTAGTCTGGAAGAATACAAGCGGTTGCGCAAAGACGGTTTTTCGGGCAAGGAATGCGAAATTATCTACCTTATAGCCAAAGACTACAAAAACCACCTTTTGCGGCACAAGCTGAAAGACAACAACTTAATGAGCCGAGAACTGCTGCAAAGACTGGACGAAATTGAAAAGTATTCGCTTGCCATAATAGACGAAGCGCAGGACATGACCGAAGTCAATTTATATTTAATGAAAAACATCGCCATAAAGCTGTTTTGCGTGGGCGACGCCTTGCAAATGATAAACCCGTCTTACTTCAGCTTCGCCTATTTGAAAAGACTGCTTTACGAAAAGGACATAACTACGGTGTCGGAGCTTAAGCACAACTACCGCAACTCCCCCAAAATAGTGGACATAATAGACGACTTGGGAAAAATCAACATAAGCAAATTCGGGGCGCACAGCTTTGTGCTGAAAGGCCGATGCGTGGAGAGCGGCGCGCAGACCTTGGCGGCGTATGTCAAGGGCGACGATTTCATGGAAGAATTGAGCAAGCGCAATTTTGACGGCTTTACGGTGGTAACGGGCAGCGCAAAAGAAAAAGAAGAGCTTCGTAAAAAGCTAAAAAAACAAGAGATATTGACGGTGTCCGAAATCAAGGGGCTGGAAAGGGACGTAGTGGTTTTGCGCAACATATTGAGCGCCAATTACGACAAATGGCAGCGCTTAGAACGGGTATTGATAAACCGCAAGAGCGCGGACGAAAATTCAGTATACAGGTATTATTTCAATTTATTCTATGTGGGCGTGTCCAGGGCAAAGAGCCATTTGTTCGTAAGCGAAAGCCGAGACATAGAAGCGTTCAAGGATTTTTTCAAAAAGCATTTCAAGCGGCTTGACGCCTATGAAGCCGTTGAAAGGCTGGGCGAGGTTTCGGGCAGGTTTGATATGGACATGGACGAGGTTATAGAGCGCATAACCCAATTTATCAATCTTGAGCAATACGACAACGCCCGCTTCGCCGCCAACAAACTGACCGACGACGCCGAAAGGCAGTATCAGCTGCAAAGGATAGACATAAACGAAAAATATATAAGACGGGGCAAATACAGAGAAGCGGGCATAGCGTACTGGGAGCTGGGCAGAACGCAGGAGGCAAAAGAACAATTCAAGCTGTCCAAGGACGACATACTCATAGAGCTTGTGGACGCCTGCTCCATTGACGACAACAAAGGGCTGGACATAGACATACTGCAATTCTACCCCGATGTGGAAAACAACGAAGCGGCAAGGAAAGTCATACTGCGGACTTTGCAAAACGATTTAACTTGGCTGAGCGGCAGGCAAAAAGAAATTAACAGGCAAATAAAAGCCTTAAAGGAGAGATAAAATGGATATAAACGACCTGAAAACCCTCATTGACACATTCAAGGGCTATAGGGATTTATTGACGCCCATACAAAACAGCCTGAGCGATTTCGCGCAAACCTTCGGACAAATGAAGAAAGACATAGAAAAACTAAACCAAAACTTTGGGGAGGGGGCGCAAAAAAGTTTGGACAAACTATACAAGGACCTTTCCGAGCAAGCCCAAAAAACCGCCGATTTATTCTCCCGCATAGACAAATTCGTGGAAATGGCCAACAAGTATACGGACAGCGCGCAAAAGTTCGCCGCCCTTTTTGAAAAGGTGGAAAGCGGGATACGGGCGGTTGACGATATAGAGCGAAAGGCCGCCGAGCAAATCGGCAAACTGGACGCCATACTGGAAGAAAAAAAGAAAAGCTACAACATAAAAGAGCTGGAAAGGACATTGGAAAACTATAACGACAACGTAACCAAAGTAAGCGAATTCATCAACAAAGAGGTGGCGGACTCCCTCAACCGCAATTATCAAAAATTGGAGAGCATAAAAAGCGGCAATGACTTTATCGCCAAAAAATTGGAAGAAGAAAAAACATCCATACAAGCCTTGGCGGAAAATTACGCCAGCAGCGCCGAATTGCTTAAGCGTTTGACGGAAAAAAACGATGTAAACGAAGAATATATATTTGAAATCATAGACAAGTGGGCGCAATCAAGGAAAGTAAAAACAAAGAACTAAGCCAAAAAGGAAAAAGCCGTAAATGGGTCAAGACAAACAGCGGCAAATACTGTTTGCCGCCAAAACCGACAACATAAAAAAGTTTTCCGAACTTGCCGACAGCGACAAGGAGCTTCTGCGCCTGCGCTGGGGCAGGTTTCCTTTGCTGTCGGTATGCTACCTTTACGGCAGTACAAAAATAATCAAAAAATACCAAAATAGCTTGATTTCGATAACCGAATATACCGCCTTGCCCGAAGATTACGAGCTTTACAAAAAATTCAAAGCCAAAGCGGGCAGATGCTTAAGGCTGTACGCAAGCGGCGATACGGCGGTCAGCCCGCAGGAAATGCTTGCCATACTGGATAACCCCGAATATTTGACAAAAGTGTATCCTAAGCAACAAAATACCGCCAAAATAACGAGAAACATAGAAAAAATTTTCACGACATTGCACGGGCGGGAAGTCAAACGAACGGCGGACGGCATGGCGATTTCAAGAAAGAAACTGAGCGGTAAACGCAAGCTGTACGCTTTGACGGCCATTATCCTTGCCTGCGTAATGATGGCGCTGTCGGGCGGGGCATGGGGGATAGTCCGTTTTTTCGGCGAGGGCAGCGCCAAAAACCCTTTCAAGATATCCTCCGAACGCCAGCTGATTGAAGCCTTTGAAAGGGAAGAAAAGCATTTTGTATTGGCAAAGGACATAACCTTGACCTCAAGCTGGACGCCCAAGGAATTTGAGGGCAGCCTTGACGGCAACGGCCATACCGTATACGCCAAGGGCAAAATGAAAGAAGGCTTTCTGTCCAAGCTGACGGGAAGCGTAAGCAACATAAACTTTGACTTTGGCAAAATAAAAGCCGACATCGCCGACAACACCGCCTTTGTGGTAAAAAGCAATTTCGGAACGATAAAAAACATAAGCGTGGAGGTGTCCGCCGAGCTTGCGGAAACCAACGAGGAACAAAGCGTTTACGTCTCCTGCCTTGCGCACGAAAACAACGGGGAAATAAACGGCTGTAAAATCAGCGCCCAAATAACCATGACGGGTAACGGCGCTTCGGACACCTTTTTATGCGGAGTGGCGGCAATCAACAACGGCTCTGTGATAGACTGCTCCACCGCCCAAGGTTCGGTTTTCTCCGCGGACACCGTGGATTTAGCGGGGATAGCGGCGCAAAACAGCAATACGGGCACGGTGTCAAGATGCGTCAACAACGCCGAAATTTTTCAAACAAGCTCCAATTCCAACTGGCTGCCCAATTCGGCGGGCGTGGTGTTGACAAATTCGGGGGAAATAAATAACTGCGTCAACAACGGAAAAGTAACAAGCGTATCCACGGCTACAGAAAACCTGCTTGAAGCGTATGCGGGGGGCATAGCCTGCGTAAACAACAACAAAATCCGAAAAAGCAAAAACACGGGGGACATAACCGCCAAAGCCGAAGTTTTCCATGTTTACGCGGGAGGGGTGGCGGCGGTGGCGGACAGCTACTCTTCCATAGAAAACAGCTGTTCCTACGGCAAAATAACGGTTGCCCTTGCGGACAAGGACAACAACATATTCTTGTTCGCGGGCGGCATAGCGGGAAGGGGATACGGAGCGATAAAGGATTGCTTTACGGCCTGCCAATTTGAAACGGACAACCCCCAAGCCCAATACAAAGCCTTCGCGGGGGGCATTACGGGAGTGGCTTATTATTATTCGACGGTATCGCAAAACAATTACTACACCGTCAAGTCCGCGTCGATTTACGGCATAGCGTGCATACTGCTGAACAATGTTATTTACAGGAACGATAGAGACGACGACAGCATACAACGGGTGGAAAACATTGAGCAACTGAAGACAAAAGAGGTATACTGGGAATGAAAAGCGCCAAAAGACTTGCTTTTACAATAATTACCGCCATAGTGGCCGCCGCCGACCTTGCGTTTTTGGTTTTCGCGGCGTATCAAATAGGCGCGCTTGTGGCCGCCAAGACATTCGCGTACGGCTTTTTCAAATGGATAAGCCTGTCCGCCCTTGCTCTGAACGCGGCCTATCTGCTGGGCATGGGAGCTTATCTCATATTCAGAAAAAAACGCCCTTACCTTTAAGGGCTGATTGGCCAATCCGCCCAAAATTCGCCATGAGCGTTTTGATGTATGTAAACAAAAAGCTCAAACTGGTAGACGCCGATACCCGCCTCGACGCCTTGCCTCAAAATAGCGAACAAGATAACGAATAGACATTTTTTTATGGTTATTATTCAATAACTTCCCTTGCAAAAAGGCGTAATAAATATTATAATGGTATAGTGTTAACGATATATTCGCGTTGAGGGTGTCTTTTGAATATTAAAAAAATCGAGATTTTCGGATTCAAATCTTTTGCCGACAAGCTGGTCATAGATTTTAACGGCGGAATCAACTGCATAGTGGGGCCCAACGGCTGCGGCAAATCCAATGTAGCCGACGCCATAAGGTGGGTGCTGGGGGAACAAAGCGCCAAGGTTTTGCGCGCGCAAAAGAGCATGTCCGAGCTTATATTCGTAGGCACCAAGAACAGGCGTTCGCTGTCCTATTGCGAAGTTTCCTTATATTTTGATAATTCCCAAAGAACATACCCCATAGATTACGACGAGCTTGTGATATCCCGCAAGCTGTACAGAAGCGGTGAAAGCGAGTATTCCATAAATAACGAAAAGGTCAAACTGCGCGAAATAATCGACTTATTCAGAGACACGGGCATAGGCAGAGAGGGCTATTCCATAATCGGACAAGGCAGAATTGACGATATTTTGAGCGCCAAGCCCGAAGAAAGGCGCAAGATATTCGAAGAGGCGGCGGGCATAAGCAAATTCAAGGTAAAAAGACTGGAAGCCGAGCGCAAGCTTGCCCAAGCCAGAGAAAACATGGTCAGAATATACGACCGCATGGTAAACCTTGAAAAGGATTTGGAGCCGTTGGAAAAAGAAGCTGAGGACGCCCGAAAAGCAAGACAGATTAAAGAACAGCTCAAAGTGCTGGAAGTCAACACATACCTGTACCAAAGGGAAAACAATTCGGAAAAAAAGAAAGAGATTGACCTGCAGCTGCAAAACATAGACAAAAAGCTTGCCGAACAGCAAACCAAGCTGGACAAAATAAACGAAAACTACCAAAACGCGCGGGCGGAGCTGAACAACATAGACGAAACCTCAAAGGCGTTTTACGACAAAAAGCTGCAGCTCAGCCTAAAAAATCAGCGCATCATGGGACAGCACGAAATGACGTTGAGCAAGCTTGAGGAGCTGAAAAAGCTGGATATCGAGCTGAACATGGAATTGTCCCGAAAGGAAGCCGAGCTGGACGAAACCAAATATCGTCTGCAAAGCAAAAAACAAGAAAAGGAAGACAGGCTAAAAGAGCTTGTGCTTTTAAGGCAGGAAGAAAGCGAGCTTGCGGAAAAATGCGAAAAGGCGGAAGAGCAGTTTAGGCTCAAAGCCAAGGAGCTTGAGGACACCAACAAATTCATACTCAACTACAGCGACAAAAAAGGGGAAATCAAAGCCGAGCTTGCCTCTCTCAAAGCCCAAATAGACGGGCTTACGGAAATCATAAGCCAAGACAAGGAAACCTTAAAGGCGCTCAAGCTTTCATACAACGACGCCGCCAAGAAAAAAGCGGCCATTGACGAAGAGATAGCCAAAAGCGAATTGGAGTACGCCGAAAAGGAGGCGCAAAAAAGGGATATTGACGGCAAACACGCGCAATATTTGGAATACCTTGAGCAGGCGCAGAACCAATCCAACGAAATCAAGCAGAAAATAAACAGTTTGACCACAAGGGCGGAAATGCTGGAGGAATACAAAAAAGGCTACGGGGGATACGCCGAATCGGTCAAGAAGATAATGAACTGCGGCGACGAAGAGGCGCTGTCCAAAATACAAGGCCTGGTAGGGCAGGTGATAACGGTATCGCCCAACCTTCAAGCGGCCATGGAAATAGCCTTGGGCAGAAGCATACATAACATCATCACCCAAGACGAAGACGACACCGCTTTTTTGATAAACTTCCTAAAAAAGAACGATTACGGCAGAGCCACGTTCCTTGCCTTATCCAAGATAACGCCCAGACGGCTTAAGAACGAATACAGGGGTGTGCTGGAAGAAAAAGGCTGCATGGGGCTGGCTTGCGACTTAATCAAATACGACAGAAAATTCAGAAACATATTTGAATTCCTTTTGGGCAGCGTGGTAATAGTTGAAGACATGGATACCGCGCGCAGGCTGTCCAACAAATACCGCAGCGCCTTCAGAATCGTTACGCTGGACGGCGAAGACTTCGCGGTGGGCGGAGCGACCACGGGGGGCTCAAAGCCCAAAGCGGACACCGGCATTTTGTCAAGGGACGCCGTATTAAAGGACATTTATAAGGAAATAACGGTATTAACGGACAAGCATAAGGTCATACTCAACGAGATTGAGGAATACAAAAAGGAGCTTAAACTGCTGGAAAACGCCTCAAGCGTTTTACAAAACCAACTGGTCAAGCTGGACAAGGATATCAGCGCCAACAAGGAAAGGCAGGCAAGCCTTTTGGCGGAAACGCAAAAAATCCAATCGGCGGCGGACAAGAGCCAAGCCGAAATAGACCAAAAGCTTTCCGTTCTCAAGGACAAAGAAGAACGGTACAAGGCGGAGAGCAAAAAGATAAACGACGCCGAAAACAAAAAGGTGTCCGCCGACGAATTGCTGGGGCGCTTAAGGGCGGAATACGCCGCCAAGGAAGGCGAAAAGACGCTGCTCAACAAGCGCATGACCGAAATGAAGCTGAAAGTGAACACGCTGCAGCATACGGTGAGCGGAGCGGAAAACGACATAAACGCCTACGAAAACGACATAAAGCACATCACTTCGGCGATAACGGATTTGAAAACCAGGATATGCGTAAACAGCGCCGCGCTGGAAAGGATATCCAAGGAATTGACAACGCTTAAGTTTACCGAAGAAGAACAGCTTGAATTGAACGAGATAGAGAACAAGATAAAAGAAATAGACAACTACAAGCTTGAGCTTAAAGAAAAACAAGAGAAATACCGCATGGAAGAAAGCGCCTGCAAAGAAGTCATAATGGACTTGACGGTCAAGAGAAGCAATTTGACCAATTTTCTTGACAATATCGAAAGCGACACCATGGAGCTGGAGCAAAAAATAACCGAAGACTACGAATTAAGCTACGAACAGGCGCTTGCGCTGAAGAAAGACGATTTTAACGAAGACAAGGCGCTCAAAGAAATCAGAAGGCTGAAAAGGGAGCTTGCCAAGCTGGGCGAGATAAACGAAAAGGCCATAGAGCAATACGCGGACAAAAGCCAAGAATACCAAGAGCTTTCCACGCACTATAAGGACATTACGGACGCCGAGCAATCGCTTATGGGCACCATAAGCGAGCTTACCAAAAAAATGGAAATCACCTTCAAAGAGAACTTTGAAAAGATTCAAGAGAACTTTAAGGTTATCTTTAAGGAGATGTTTGAGGGCGGGAGAGGGTATCTTAAACTGGATATGTCGCAAGGCGAAAGCGTGCTGGACGCGGGCATAGAGATTTTTGCCGAGCCCCCCGGCAAGGTTTTGAACAACATCGCTTTGCTGTCGGGCGGCGAAAGGGCGCTTACCGCCATAGCCATATTGTTCGCGATAATAAAACTAAAGCCCATGCCCTTTTGCGTGCTGGACGAAATAGAAGCCAGTCTGGACGACGCCAACGCCTATTTGTTCGCCCGCTATTTGAGAAAGTTTTCGGGGAACACCCAGTTTATAGTCATAACCCACCGCAAGCCCACCATGGAGCTTGCCGACTGTCTGTACGGCGTAACCATGCAGGAAAAAGGCGTGTCCAAGATAGTAAGGGTAAAATTGAGCGCGGCGCTTAAGAACGCGGGCTAAGGAGTAAAGGAATATGTCGTGGCTGGAAAAGATTAAAGAAGGCTTACGGAAAACCAAAGAGAGCATAGGCAAGAAGCTGTTTGAGATTTTCAAGGCGAGGGAATTGGACGACGAATTTTACGAAGAGCTGGAATACGCTTTGATATCTTCGGACTTCGGCGTCAAAGCCGCCGAAAACATAATAGAAGAACTGAAAGACCAAGTATACCGCCGCAAAATAACCGCCCCCAACAAAGCCAGGGAACTGCTGAAAACCATAATGCTTGAAAGCGTGGATTACGAAATAGACGAATACTCATACCCGCTGGTTATTTTGATGGCGGGCGTAAACGGGGTGGGGAAGACCACCCCCATAGGCAAGCTGGCGCACATGTTCAAAAAGCTGGGCAAAAGCGTAACCATAGCCGCGGCGGACACTTTCAGAGCGGCGGCAGGCGAACAGCTTGAGGTATGGGCGGAAAGGGCGGGGGCGCGGATAATAGCGCACAGCGAAGGCTCGGACCCCGCCGCAGTGGTTTTTGACGCCTTAAGCTCTCAAAAATCCAGGAACACCGATGTGGTGCTTATCGATACGGCGGGCAGGCTGCAAAACAAAAAGAACTTAATGGAAGAGCTCAAAAAAATCAACAGAGTGGCGGCAAGGGAAATGCCCCATGCGGACAGAAGGAATTATATAGTGCTTGACGCCACCACGGGGCAAAACGCCGTCAAGCAGGTGGAAATTTTTGACCAAGCCATAGATATAGACGGCATTATTTTGACAAAAGTGGACGGCACGGCCAAGGGCGGAGTGGTCATGGCGATAAGCGCGGAGTATGAAATCCCCGTAGTGTATTTGGGCGTGGGCGAAAAAATAGACGACCTTTTGCCCTTTGACGCCAAAGAATTCATAGACGCCATTTTGTAATATTTTTCAAATTATGGAAGCAGGCGGCGGACACGCCGCTTTTTGTTTTATATTCATAAGTTTACTTTTGTTCTAACGATATTGACAAAACCTTGTAATTTATATTATTATTTAAGTGTAGTATAAAGCTGTTAAATTATAAATGAAGTCATTTATGTCGTCAGCGAGGGCGGCCGAATACTGAACGAACAAGCCAAAGAAGATGATTATTATGGCAAACGATAACGCAAAAGCCAAAAAACTCTTCTTGAAGCTGGTAATGATATTACTAGTTTTCGTTGTCTTGTCGGGAATCAGCGTTTTTTCAAGGACGGAAGAAAGAGCGTCGGCCTATATAGCTGGCTCAGACACCCCGTTTTTGAGAAACGATTACAACATAAGCTCCCATTTTGAAGCCAATGACGAAATAACCACCAATTTCAACATTCCCATCACGGACAACTATTTGGATAACTATGTAAGCTCCTATTGGGTAATAAACAACGAGGACTCGGTGGCGGAGATACAAAACCATTCGGAAAACTCTTTCAGAATATATGACGCCAGCACGGTTACCATGTTCGGTAACGAAACCACATACGCGCTGATTAACATACCCGTTCCCGACAACCTTAAATATCTTTTCCATCTGGGTCTTGTGTCCAAGGTTTCCTTTACGGCCAACGCGCAAAGCCAGGCAAGGACCATAAATTTCGCCGTGGGAGTGGCGGTGCAAAGCGCGCAAGCCGTGCCCACCAACGACAGGAGCTTGACGGGCAACGAGATAAGCGGCACGACCTTGCTCACGCAAACGGCGGAGACTGCTTCTTTCAGCTCTTACAATTATATAGTGGCGCACATGTACGTGTATGTGCCCGGCTATTTGTTCGGAACAGCGGTAGACGTCATTGTATCAAATCTGCGCATAAACATAACCTTAAGCTCAAAGCCGCAGTTTTATGTGGGCTTATCCACCCCCAACACCCCCGGGGCGTCGGGCAACAGATCGACTTTGTATTCTTCCGTTACCTATAATGATACGCTGGTAGCCAAAGACAGCTGGACCATGGTTAGCTTTGACAAATTCGGAGACACCTTTGATTTGGTTTGCTCGGCGGTAAACAGGTATCCCGCCCCCGTTTGGCGGTACGGCAAGACCAACCCTTCCTTGCACAGCGCTTTCGGCACGGCGTATACCGTCTCCCAAACGCTGACTTTGAATCTATACGTGTTCGCCACCCAGAATTACGGCGGGCAGGGCATGTATTACGGGGCGTACTACGGCGTTCCGCAAAGCTACACGCTGACATTGATAGCGCCCGAAGGCCATACTTTCATTTCGGGTTTGTCGGGCTGGACATATAACGGCAACAGCATTTCAAGGACCATTTATTACGACAACGATTTTACTCTGCCCTTGGCCAACCAATTGTTTACGGAAACGGGAAGCTTCGCGGGCTGGTACATATCGGATTCTTTGGCGTACGGCAACGGCGCCACCATACCGGGGCACAGCATCACGTCCAACATCACCCTTGTGGGAAAATCGGGAGCGTATGACTGCTTGAACCCCACCGTGGGAGAGTTTACCTACGACGTCAACGAAACGCTTTTGAGGGACAAAACGACGACGGGGACGGCAAGCTTTTCGGTTTCCCAAGAACCCGTCGCGGACACGCATTATGTCAACGTGTACATAACCTACCTTGAATATTACGAAAGTCTGCTGGATAAATACACCCTTGAAGGCGTCTACGCGATATACGCCAGCGGCCCACTTACCGGCATTACGGTAACGCTGGACAAGACAGCGGACACAAGGAAATGGGTATTGCCTTATTGCTGCGGCAATTTTTACATATACAGCAGCTGGTCGGTTTCTTCGGCGGATATATTCACCGCTACCTTTAACGGCAACAACGGAACGCCCGCCACCCAGACAAGGACATATTGGTACGGCAGAGGCATCCCGGCGTCCGAAATGCCCATAGCCACCCGAACGGATAAACTGTTCGGGGGATGGTATGATTCGCAAGGGAACTTGTTTACCCAAATTTCGCCCACTTACAGAGGGAACGTGCAATTGACGGCGTCTTGGATAGACCCCGCCATAACCACTTCGCACTCGCTTACCATGAGCTCTGGGGAAGTGAGCGGCAACTGGACTTCGGAGGTTCATGAATACACGGTGAACGTTCCCGCCAATTTGACGCAATGGATTTCGTCGGGCAATTTATACGCCACCGTAGAGGTTACGGGCGGATTGGACATCAGAGCCAAGGGAAACAACTCCGCCACAGGCTATACCGAAGCGTCTTTTGAAAACCCCTCTTCCTTTGTTACGGTGACCACCGCCACCGCCCAAGGCGGCGGCTCTCTTTTGGGAATAATCAACTTCTGGGGGGACACGGTAACCGTTAATAACCAAACGGCCACCATAGCCACGCAAAGGAGCATTACCTCAAACAGCTTCAAGCTGCTGTTCAGAGCGCGCGGAGTAAGGAACAACTGCGCGGCGCTGGAAGTATCGAGCAGAATAACTTCTTTCAAAGTAACCTACTACTTAATGGGACTGCAAAGCCCGTCGGCGAGGACAATCACTTTTTACCCCAACGGCCCGTCGGGTTCGTCGGTGCTGTTCCAAGCTTGCGACGGGGCGCAGCTGGATTTGCCCAAAGCGGCTTTTTGGACATACAACGGATACAGATTTATGGGCTGGGCGGCCACATCCAACGGCGAAATCCTTACGGGAAACGATTTGAAAATAACCATAAACGGAAACGCCAGCTATTACGCCAAATGGCAAAAAGACAACTACATTCTCATCACTTGGGACAGATATTTCGGCAATACGGGATCGGCGCAATTGATACGGGCGCCGTATTATCAAGAATACAACACCACGCTGAGCTTTCTCAACACTTCCAAGGACAAGGCGGCGGGCATCAACCCCAATTATCAGGACGCGGTAATAAAGAACCCCGACAGCGACGACGGATTTACCTCCGAAAACTGGTATAGGGACAGCGCTTGCCTGAACGCCATAAACCCTTCCACCGACCAGCTTTCCCAAGACGCCAACAAGATATCCAGCGGCATAAGATACCTTAAATGGATTATGAAAAACCCCGTAGTGAATATCACAGGCCACCCCGTAGTGTCTTACGGCGCGGCGGTGCGTCTTGACAATTATGTGTCCATGGCCATGGACATATCGTCGGGCAGCGAACAAGACTTCACCTTTTCCATAGCCTACAACAGAGAAAGCTATTTTTACTTCCAAGACCCTTCCCACGACTATTACCACACCATTTTTGAGGTAAGCGAAACCACCACCCCCAGCGGTTCGCAGATATATTATACGCCCACGGTTACGGCGTATACGATGGTAGGCGGACAAACCTTAACATCTTATACGGTGTCCGTCAGCTCCATAGCTCCCGTCATCACCCCGATTAAGCTGAACGCCGCCATCCACAATTCCTATGTGGACTACAAAGGCTCAAGCTATGACCTTGAAGAACTAATCGACATTTCGGCGGTTGACGACGACCACGCCATCACGCTGAGCGCGGAGTACACCCCCGGGGCGATAACCCACGGAAGCTGGTACGACCCTTCGGATTCCAGAGGATTGGCGTTAGGCGCTCCTTCCACCATTTACGCCCCCCGATACGAAAACTATAACGAAATCACCAGCCCGGGCAGATGGCTGAGCAACAATGTGCGGGACGCGGGGATATATACCATATCCAGCATGATTTTGCTGAAAAACAAAAACATCAACACCACATACAACTACAATTACGAATGGGCGGAAACCACCCACAGCAACAAGCAGATATTGACCGCGGACAACATAAAGCTTACCATACAGCCCCTTTACATGGACACCGTGCTTTGGTACGCGCTTAAAGAGTATGGCAACGCCGACAAAGCCGTTACCACGGTGGAGTATTTGCCGCAGTCTGAAGGGCATGTGTTTGAGAATTCGGCGCAGGCGAGAGCGGAAGCCGAAAGCTACCACCGATTGACTTTATACAACATGCTTTCGGTGGACTACAATTCCTTTGCCATTGATTTTATCCAAGCAATCACACGCCAAACGGGGGAAGATGTGGGCAAATACGCCCAGTATTTTGATTTGGACGAAATCAATTCGGCGGTGCGCAACAATTACAATATCGGCGTGCAAGGCTTTGAGTACGACCGAGATCAAATGTTTTTCGAAGCCGACGACGTAACCTCAAACGTATACACATTCAACGACTTGTTTGAGATAAGGCGGGCGCATTTGACCTTTACATGGACGCCCGAGGGCGAGGGAACGGCGTTCGACGGCGAAGAAAGGGGCTATAAAGTAACCGTAACGGGCCTGAAAAGCTCGGGCGGACTGTCCATATACGCGGACAGCGAGCGCAGCAGATTGATTAAGAGCGTAACGGCGTCGGACAATGAATTTTATGTAACCCAAAAGAACGCGGGCGCGTATCAAGTAACGCTTTACGAAAACAGCAACAACTACGACTTCGCGCCGGGGGCGCTTATACAAAACACTTGGACCATAACCCCCAAATACCTTATCTTTATTTGGAACAACTACGGTTCGGGGACTACCTATAATGGCGGCAATATCGGCAAGGAGCTCACCGTTTCGGGACTGTACGCCACGGACACGGTAAAATTCAGCGTCATTACCAACACAATAGGCGGCATATCCTATTTGCCTTTCGATTACCACGGCATAACGGCGGGCGGCGAAGTAAGCAACGGAACATATGTTTTCTATTCCGTAAACGCTGGAGAATACGGAGTGCTGATTAAGGACATCATAGGCTCTCCCCACACCAGCTATAATTCAAAGAACGGTTATCCGCTGGTGGAAACCGAAGGCTGGTACGGCCAAAGGGAAGCCGTCAACTACGCGGGGGAAACAAGCGCCACCTTAATTATCTCAAAGCGCATTCTCAATGTGTCATGGGAAAACCCCGCCACGGGGGCGGTGGTATCCGACTATCAGGAATACGAATTCAAAAAGGACACCCCCCAAGGGCTTAAAGCCAACATAACCAACATAATAGCCGGCGACACTTTGGAATTCAATGGCTCAATAGGCGTGGACAGCGATATTTATGTCAAGAGCGGAGCGGGGAACAGCTTTTCCATAACCTTGACAAGAATAAACGTAGGCATTTATCCGTGTTCGGTGTCTTTAAGGCCGCATTCCAACTATTCAATGGCCACTTCGTCGCTGACATTCGAGATTTACTTGAACCATGTTACCATTACCCAATGGCAGCTAAAACCGGGCTCATTGACGGGGGCGATAAAATACTTTGACGACGACGCCGAAAACTCCACCGTAATAAGCGTGCCTTATTCGGCAATGACATGGGTAATGACTGTGGCGGCGGCGGTGGACAGCAGAAACAACCCCTTGCAAATAGGCGTGGACATCACATTCTCATATACGGGCAACGCTTATACCGACGCGGGGGAAAGGAGCATAACGGCGATATCGCTGAACGAGAACTATCAAGTCATCAACGCGTCCAATCGCCCGTGGACAATAGAAAAGAAAGTGGTTACCATAAGGGAGTATCCCCCCGTAAACGATTGGATAGACACCATAGCCGACTTCATTTACGACAAGACCGCAAAGGGCAAAAGGATAAACCTTGTTACTGCGGTATACAACGGCTCTCAAAGCTCCACGGATACCGATTGGCATATTTACGCTACGGACGCGTCAGCCTTTGAATTCGAGTATGTGTTCACGCAGGGAAGCGGCGTTTATCAGCGCTCCACGCATTCTTTCACCGCCGTTCAAGCGGGGACATACGCCGTTACCCTTACGGGCATCAACTCAAACAACTATGTTTTGAATGCCGATGGAGCAAATTCGGCGTCATGGACGATAAGCAAAAAACTGCTAATCGTAAAATGGCCGGACACCTCCAATTATGTATACGACGGATTAGAGAAAGAAATGAGCGCCTCCATTTCGGGATATATACAAGGCGACACCGTAACGCCGATATATTCGGGAGTAAGAAAGGCGAAAAACGTGGGGGCGTACAACTGCAGCGTTACCGACATTACGGGAGAGGGGAGCGAAAACTATATTTTGCCGCCCAACAGCTTTAATTGGAGCATAACGCCCAAAGAGCTGTACGCCAACTTTACGGACGCGAGCGCGGTATACGACGGTTCGCCGCACGGCATAGAGCTTACCATAAGCGGCATGGTGGCGGGCGAAGAGCTTAAGCTTAATGTTTTGCATTCGGTAAGGGAAGTGGGCACAACCAATCCTATAACCGATTCGGGCTTTTACCCCGCCGATTCCACCCTTGTTCTGCCGTCGGGGGCGAGCGTAAGGACGCAGGCGTTTACGGGCTATAAAGCGGGGGATTATTCGGTTACCGTATCCTTGCACGAAGATATGGCCAACTACACATTGAGCGGAGCGCTGACCAGAGCTTGGACAATTTCCAAAGCCACCATTTCGGTGGTGTTCACGGGCAGCGGAAAGTCAACCTACGACGGACTGCCGCACGGCGTTACCGCCACGGTGTCGGGGATTGTGGGCGTGGAAACGGTAAAATTCGATATCATACAAAACACATATACCTTCAGCGGGTTCACCTCAAACATAAACGTGGGCAACGGCGAATACTTATTCACCCGCACAAATTACGGAACTTCCACCATATCGATAGCGTCCCAGCTTTTGGACATGGGATACGCGGGAACTTACGGAGCGGTAACCAACTATGCGGTAAGCGTGTCGGGGGGCACAAGCTACACCATTGACCAAAGACAGGTAGGCGTATTGTGGATAAAAGACGATTTGGACACATGGGATGATTTCAGCACGGTATACAACGGCCTGCAAAGAAGCGTTACCGCTTTGCCCACAAACGTGGTGGCAGGGGACGAAGTAACCTTTTCATATTCCAACTATTCGGGCAAAAACGCGGGCAATTACACCACCATAATCAACGGTTTCAATTCCAACCCCGACAACAATTATTCCTTGCCCGAATCTTCCATGCGCAATAAGCAGTGGACAATAGAAAGACGGCCGCTGGGAACTTCATGGCAAAGCGGCGGCTGGGGAGTATACGACGGAACGGCAAAGAGCTTGGTTTTGCTTACGGTAACCAACGCCGTGGCGGGCGAAGACATAGCCTTGTCCATTGCGGCGGCGGCGTATTACCACGCGACGGGCGAATCCATGAGCGGAACGGGGTTTGCCCCCGCTTCGGGCTCTATAATAGTCAAAACCGCGGACGGGGCGGGAGAGATAAGCCAAGCTTTTTCCGCCGTGAAAGCGGGGCGTTACGATATTTCGATAGCCTTGAACTCAATGAACAATTATGTTTTGGCGGGCCAGGCCGAAGCAAAGGACAGGATTATAGAAAGGGCGAAGATTTACGCGGATTTCACCACAACCGAAGAAGGAACGTATCTTGCCGACCAAGGGGAGGCGGTGGAATACGAGTACGGCCAATACGACGGCGCGGCGCACGGCATAAGGGCGCGCATAACGGGGATTAAGAACGGCGAGAGGATAACCTTTACGCTGAGCGATAATTTTGAATTGAAAGGGATAATTTCCCAAGTTACCCAGATAGCCGACAATTCCGAATATGTGTTCGCTTCGGCGGGCAGCGGGCGGTATCAATTGCTTTTGTCCGCCGTCTACAACGCTTCGGGAAGCGTTTACGCCGACAAAGGCAATTATTTGTTTGACCAAAGCAGCGCGCGCTATTATGCCGCCCAGGACCAGCTTGTGAACATAGGAAGCTTGACAAAGCCCGTAGCGTGCGTAATATACCCCCGCCAACTTACCGTAAGCTGGTCGGAGGGGATATTTACCTACAACGCCTCAAGACAGGGCATAACCTTGACGGTAAACAACGCGGTGGCGGGCGACATCATAACCATTACGGCGCAGGTCAACGCTTATACGGACAGCTCCATGACCCAGCCTTTATGGGATTCGGGGCTTGCCCCCGAAGGGCAGGCCACAATCGACCTGTACGGCGGGGGNNCCTGTACGGCGGGGGAACGACAAGGACGCAGGATTTCACCGCCATAAAAGCGGGATATTACACGGTTACGGACATAGCGCTTGACGCGGGCATGCAAAACTATTCGGCGGAAATAAGCGGCAGCGCGTGGACGATATCCAAAAGGGGGATAGTTTTGACATGGTCGGGGAGCGGCATGTCGCCGTATGACGGCGCCGCCCACGGAGTAAGCGTAAGCGTAACGGGCATACAAGGAGCGGAAAGCGTTTTGTTCAACGCGCAAACCAATTACGCCGTCAACGGTTTCTCCTCCCCCGTTACCAACGGCAATTACCATTTCACGTCAAGAGACGCGGGGGAATACGCCGTTACGGCGGTAAGCATGGAAAGCGTAACGGGGTACGACTTCAGCTCCACGCATAACTACACATTGACGGACAATATCGGGGCGGACGGGGAGAATACCCAATACGCCATTACGCGAAGAACGCTCAATCTGAATTGGACCACAAACACCTTTGTATATTCGGGATTGCCTCAAGGCCAGACGCTTACGGTAAGCAACGCCGTCAGCGGAGACACCATTTATATGTTCGCCGAATATACCGCCAAGGTTATAGGCAGCGGGGAAGATTTGGCGGACAGCGGCATTTCTCCCACGGGGGATATAACGCTGCCGTCGGGTTCGTCATCAAGGAACAGAAGCTTTACAGCGTACAAGGCGGGCGTTTACACAATAACCGTATCGCTTAAAGACATGCCCAATTACGCGCTGAGCGGACAAAGCATGGGAGAATGGACTATCGAAAGGGCGGTAATAAGCGTGGTTTGGTCGGGCGGGGGAAGCTCGCAGTATAACGGCGGCCCTCAAGGCTTGACGGCCACGGTATCGGGCATAAAGAATAACGAAAGGGTAATATTCGACTTAACAAGCGGGTTTGAAAACAGCGGCATAATATCGGGGATAACCGAAGTGTCCAACGGCTCATACTCCTTTACTTCGGTGAACGCGTCGGCTTCGGCTTATACCGTAGCCATAAATTCCATAACCGAAGTAACCAACGGCAACGAATACAGTTCGGTGGACAATTATATGCTGTCGGTAAGCGGCGTAAACAGCTATACCATAACAAAAAGGCAATTGACGGTAACATGGTCGGCGGCGAGCGGGCTTGTGTACGACAAGACCGAAAAGGGCATAACCGTTACCATAGGCAATATTTACACAAACGACATAATAACTTTCAATATTTTCAACAGCGGCGTTTCCCCTCAAGGAACGATAACCTCAAGCGGGGAGTCCACCACATTGACTTGCGAATTCACGGCGGTGAACGCTGGCAATTATACGGCGTCCATAGTGTCATTGACGGCGGACAATTACGGCTCAACCAACTATTCTTTGCCCTCAAACAACGGTGCGTGGTCAATAGCGCCCAAGACCATAGGCTTGTCTTGGTCTGACGATACCGACCCCGTAACATACAACTTCAGCTTCATATACGACGGCAGCGAGCACGGCGTAAGGGTGGAGCCCACGGGCGTTATTGAGGGCGACACGGTAACTTTGCAGGTGATAAACAACCGCAAAGTGGATGTGGGCAACTACACCGCCACGGTTGTGGCCATAATCGAAGGGAGCGCCAATTACGCCTTGCCGGCGAACAGGAGCAGGCAATGGAACATCACGCCCAGGCAGATTACGGCGTCTTGGAGCATTGAGGACATGAGCTACGACGGCGGCCGCAAGGGCGTGGAGCTGACCTTAAGCGGAGCGGTGGAGGGGGACACCGTGGCTTTGGTGCCGCAGATTACGGCTTATTTGATAAACACATCCACCTTGCTGACCAACAGCGGACAATACCCCGACAGCGGCATAGCCATAGCTTTGACATCTACGGGCGGCCCGCTGACATGCGAGCTGGGCGGCGTCAAGGCGGGGGATTATGTATGCTCCATATCCTTAAGCAAGAATTACGCCGATTACCCCGATAACGAAAATTACGAATTGGCGGGGGAAACTCAAACCTCTTGGAGAATAGACAGGGCGGTAATAACCTTGAGCTGGAGCGCGTACGGAGAAGACGGCGTTATTTATGACGGAACGGCATACGGAGTGGACGTGGAAATAACGGGCATAGTGAACGCCGAAAGGATAACCTTGATAATCGGGAACAATTCCTATCAAAGCTACGACATTATTTCGGGCGCAACGCTTATAGACAACGGAACTTACGGCTTTAGGAGCGTAAACGCGGGCAGCTACTTGGTAAGCGACATAACTATAGGTTCGGCGGCGGCGACGGCGGCAAGCAACCCCGACACCTTGAATTGCGTATCGTCGGCCAACTATGATTTCAGCCAGCAAGGCAGCAGTTTGTTTACCATAAACAAAAGGACGCTTGCCGTGCAAAGCTGGGATTATGTATCGCCGTTTACCTATGACGGCGCGTCCAAAAGGGTAAGGGCGGCGCCGGGCAATGTGGTGGAGGGCGACAGCGTGGCGTTTACTTACCTTGAAGACGAGCAGTACCGAAGCTTAGCCATAAACGCGGGCAGCTATACGGCGAAAATTAACGGCTGCTTGCCGTCCACAAACTATGTGATACCGCAAACGGATTTGGAACTGGAATGGCAGATTTTGCCCAGACAGCTGACGGTGTCTTGGACAAGCGCCTCCAATTTAATCTATAACGCCAACGAGCAAGGCATAACGGTTACCATAGGCAACATAGTGCTTACCGATGTCATTGTCTTCAACATTTATACAGACGGCATTTCGCCTTCTTCGCCCACGATATCGTCAACGGGGTCTTCCACTTCCTTTACCGCCGCTTTCAGAGCCGTCAACGCGGGAAGCTATACAGGAAAGATAGTTTCCTTGACTTCGCAAAACAACGGAGACATAAACTACACAATCCCCGAAAACGAAGGGACTTGGACAATCTCCCCCAAAACCGTGGGATTTGTTTGGGATTACAGCGGAGAGCCCTTCCAATACTACGGGGGAAGCTGGACGGTTACCGCCGCCCCCACGGGGCTGGTGGATTCGGCCCAGCTCATACTCTCCTACGAACTTGATTTGGAAAACAACATCACCCGAACGGCGATAAACGCGGGCGTATATACCGCTATAGTAAGCGCCTTGTCGGGAGAGGGAAGCTCAAACTACGCCCTTCCTCTCCTCAGCCAAAGAAGCTTGGAATGGACGATAAGTCGAAGACATGTGGCCATAAGCTGGAACGAGCCGGAATTGGTTTACAACGGGCAAGGGCAGGGGAATACCGTAACCTTATCCAATATAATCGAAGAGGACGAGCTTAAATTTATTTACCAAATAAGCGGCGCCACGGCGGCGGGCGTCCCCTATTATTTGGAAGACGCCAGCTTTGTTACGGACGGGGAAGCGGTTTTCGTTTACAACTTTATGGACACCGTCAACGCGGGAAGCTATACCGTGGCGCTTTTGGGCATAGACGATTCCTATGGACAATCCCGCAACTATTACCTTATGGCGGAAAACACCTCCAAAAACTATTTAATCAGCCAAAGGGTGGTGGAATTGGTATGGAACAAGGACGAGCTGGACGTTTGGGAAGGATTCAATACCGTATACAACGGCTTGCAGCGTTGGGTAACGCCGTCAATTAACAACATAGTGGAGGGCGACAGCGTAAACTTGACTTATTCGGGACACACGGGCATAAACGCCAACAAATATACGGTTACGGTGTCTTCGGTAAGCAACAAGAACTACCGCCTGCCCGCCACAGTTTCCCAAGACTGGCATATCCTAAAAAGGATATTGACCATAGATTGGTACTATAAAGGCCAGCCTCTGGAAGAAGCGGTCATAACTTATGACGGAGCCACCCATACCGTTTACGCCGAAACGGGCAACAACGCGGAAGGGGAAACGGCGACCTTAATTTACGCCAACCACCAAAAAAGGAACGCAGGCCTTTATACGGCAACGGCCACGCTTTCGGCGGAAGACGCCGTCAATTACGCCTTTGACCAAGCGGGCGGGCACACGGCGCAAACGGAATGGCGCATTTATCAAAGGAAGATTACCGCCCAAGACGTGGATTGGGGACAAACTTCGTTTGAGTACGACAACACGCTTAAGACCGTTACCGCGTCCATAACCAACATGGTGGCGGGCGACCAAATCGAAATAGTATATGTCAACGAAGAGAACATAACCAACCAAGCCGTCAACAAAGGCTCATATCTGGCGCAAATCGACTATATCATAAACGACAACTACTACCTTGATGGAACGATAAGCGCGCAATGGCACATCACGCCCAAATTGCTCACGGTAAGCTGGACCACAGGCAGCTATACCTACAACGCCTCTTTGCGGGGCATAACGCTGACCATATCGGGGATAATCCCCGACGACAGCATAATCGTAAATGTAACCACCACGGGCATATACCCGTCTTGGGGAGAAAGCCAGCTTGTTTATGACGGCGGCAACGGGGAGCTTAAACAGACCTTCGGAGCGGTGGCGGTGGGAAGCTATACCGCCGAGGCAATAAGTTTGGACGCCTACAACAACGGCAGCGAAAACTACGCCTTGCCCGCCAACGAAGGAAGCTGGACCATAAACAAAGCCGTCATCAGCATAGTGTGGTCTCAAAAAGCCTCTAACAGCGGCGTATACGACGGATTCAGCCAAGGGGTGGAAGCGGCGATAACGGGCATAGTGCCCAATGAAACGGTGGCGTTTATCTTCCCCGCCGCCTCAAACACTTACGAATACACCGACATATCGATGACGGCGGCGGTCAACGGCGTATACGATTTCACTTCCATAAACAGCGGCAACTACGCCGCCAACATATCGGGCATTGACTATGTGTGGGCGGCGGAGGGGCACCAATACCCCGATTACGTTTCCAAAAACAATTACAGCCTGAATGTGTCGGGAGTAAGCTCATACAATATTTCCCGCCGTTTGATAAGCCTTGAATGGAGCTATTACGAAGAAAACGGCGCTCCCCTTTCCGACTACTGGATATACGACGGCAAAGAGCACGGGCTTACGCTCACCATAGCCAATGTGCTGAAAAAAGACGCCCAAGACATTGATTTCAACTTCATCAACGACGGAACGAACGAGCCCGTAAAGGTTTTGGGGGAAGTTTATGAATCGTCGGGAACGGAGCTCAGATACATATCCTATGATTTTGTGGCCGTCAATTACAAAGCGGCGCCGTATGTGGCGCAGGTCAACGGCATATCCGCCGCCTTGTCGGGCAATTACCGGCTGCCTTCATTGGGGTTGTCAAGCCAATGGAGAATAACCAAAAGACAATTGTCAATAAGCTGGACTTATGACCAAACCAACGGGGCGCCCGAGGACGGACAATGGACATACGACAAAAAGCCCCACGGCGTTTTGCTTACCATAGACAACATAATAACGGGGGACACCCCCACCTTTACCGTATACACCACGGGCGCTTCCCCGGCGTACGGCGTCAGCCACTTTGAAGCGGTTTCACAAGAAGGAGGCGTATATTCGGCGGACATGCTGTTCACCGCCGTAAACGCAAATTCAAACGCTTATATCGCCGAACTGCGCTCATGCGACGACGGCAATTATTCTCTGCCGGCGTCGGGGCTGAGCCACAGCTGGAAAATCAATCCCAAAACAGTGGGCATAAGCTGGACATTGAACGGCAGCGGGGTACTGCAAACGGTATATAACGGACAAATCCAAACGGTAACGGCGGCGGCGACGGGATTGATAGAAGGGGATACCGCAAACCTTGTTTTGAGCGGCGAAAAGGCCAAGGACGCTGGCGATTACACCGCCCAAGTTTTGTCCATAAGCAACAGCAACTACGCCTTGCCCGACGAGCTGACCGCCGATTGGAGCATTGCCCCAAGGGATATAACGGCGGCAATAAACAACGCCCAAGCGGAATACAAGGCGGCGGCGATAACCGTGGAAGACTTGGAGCTTGTGTTTGAAAACAAAGCGCCTTCGGACACCATAAGCTTCATTACCGATTTGGCGGCGGTCAACGCCGTAAATGTGGGAGAATACGCCTTTACGGTATCGCTGGACAACGAACCCAACTACAATTTATTGAACGACGGCGAAGAAATCGAATTTGAGATAATACCCTTTACGATTACTTTCCACAGCTTGGAATGGTCTTATTACAGATTAGGGTACAACACCTTTTCGGGCAATTTTGACAATTCGGAAATCTATGTGGGGGAAATAGAATGGGAACCCAACATTACCTTCACATCCACAGCTTCCAGAGTATACCACCATATATTCAGAGCGGAGGTGAGTGGAGCGCCCGAAACGCTCGCTTTCACCTACAGATATTTTGGCCTTTGCACTTGCGGGCACTACCACGACGAAGGCTCTTCGGATATATATACCTTCGACCCCGACCACCAATGGCTGCTTGACCAAAATAATCAATTCAGGACCATAGGCGGCCACCACGCGGGCGCTTATTGGATTGTGCTGGAGATTGACAGCTTGTCGGCAAACCCCGACAACTATGTGTTTGACAATGAAGACGACGGCTACTCCGACCCGTCTTACTTCGCCCAAAACGGAAGCGATATAAGCTTTATTTATCCAAACAGCGACCCCACGGCCACGGCGATTGAATCCTTGCCCCAAGGCAAGATATATGTATTGAAATACACGGTCAAACAACTGCCGGGCGGCTTCAACCCGATATACGGGGAAAAGGATGTGGATAAAGTCTTTGACGGCGACAACTTCCGAGAAGAGCCGGAAATAATCGGAGAGATATCCCCCGATGACATAACGGTATACATTAACGGCATGCAGTACAGCTACGCCGAATATTTGGGAAACACCGTAACCAAGAACGTGGGGCAGTACTTCATACAATACACAATCATAGGTTCGGGAGGCTCATCCACCACCTGCGACAATTTGGGAGGCGCGGTGGACACTTTGGACTTGACGCTTACCATAGACTACCGCAAGGTCATAGTGGAAAACAGCGCCGCGCCCGAATGGACAAAAACCTACGACGCCACCGCGGTTTACCAAGGCTTTATTGTGCTGGAAAGGGTGGACATTGACGACGACATAAACGAAATCCATATACACACGGGCATTATCGACGAGATAAACACCGTTGTAACGGCGTATTTTGAGTCAGCGTCCAGCGGCGTCAAAGACATAATTTTTGAGATAACGGGCAAGGACGCGTCCAACTACATAATCGAGATTACGGACGACGACGACTCAACGACGCCCAATACGGTAACGGGCGAGATAGTGCGCCAGCTCATTGAAATAACCACGCAAGGGCATTATAAAGTATACGACGGGAATACGCTGTTTGACAGATACACAATCGGCGAGGGCAACATACTGCCTTCGGCGCCGGTAACGGTAACCGCCCACTTCGATTCGGCGCAGGCGGGCGAGGACAAGACAATAACCTTCAGCATCAACGGCCAGCCCGAAATAGTGGCGAATTACACCATGTCCATAGACGGCAGCGAAGAAGACACCTACCAGATAGAAGACGCCATAATCTACAAAAAAGGCATACATATAACATCTTCCATAAACACCAAGGTATATGACGGCACAACGGCGGTTACCTTCACCTTTGACACCACCGACATAATAGAAGGCGACACGGTGGTTATAAAGGCGGAATACGACAATAAGAACGTGGGAACGAACAAGACCATAATTTACAGCTTCCTTGAAGGCGGGGACGAAGCCAATTACAAATTCGGCGAAGACGGCAACGAAGACGAGCCCGACAAAAGCTCCATAACATACGACAACGGCATTATCACGCAAAGGATGTTGCCCATAACATGGACGGACAACAGGAAGCACAATATTTACAACGCCGAAGAACACACCATAACCTTAAGCGTAACGAATATCGTTTACGGCGACACCTTGTCGGGGATAACGGGGCAAGCGGTATATTCCCAGCCTTACGACAACGACGGCGTGCTGTGCTATGACATTACCGTAAGCTATACCAACATTGACGCGGGCTCTTACCGCAACGCCATCGACATATCCGACGGCAACTACGCGCTTTGGGGAGAAGCGTCATACGATTGGAACATAGCCAGACGGCAGGTTACCATAACTTGGATTCCCGACGAGCTTGGGGAATGGGATGACGATTACGCCACCGAATATAACGGCCAAGTAAGGAGCATAAGCTACGCCGTGGGCGGAGTAAGCGGACAAATGGAATCGGGAGTAATCGAAGGAGAAGACTTGGGCATAAGCGCTGCGGGGCTTACCGCGTTCAACGCGGGCGGCTACACTGCCACCGTGAGCATAGGAAACGGCAACTACACCATTTTGGCGGGCCAAGACACAGTGGCGGAATTGGAGCTGAACTGGTCCATAACCAAAGCCGTTATCCAAAACATAACCATAAGCGATGTTACGGTCAACTACAACGGCCATAAGCATTCCATTACGGTAAGCTCCACGGTAAGCCGCTTCGGCGACAACTTGACGGTAACGTATTCCATTACGCCAAGGGAGCTTGCCGACGACGACAACGGGGCGACAAATGTCTATATTTACCAAGGCGAGATTTGGCATTACACTGTAACGGCCAAAATCACCCACCAGAACTATTACGATTACGATGTGCCCAACAGCGCGGACGGAAGTTTATACGAAGCGAAGCTTACCATATTGCCCATTGAAATCAGCAACATTTCCATGAGCGACAAAACTATCGAATACAACGCCCAAACGCAGTACCTGTACCTCAATCAAGCCCAAAGCCCGTTTGACGCCGAGGTGGAAACGCAGATAGAAGGCGACTATGTGGGGGTAACCTATTCCATACAAACCGTAAATGGCGAGCTTATTGGGGGAATAAACAACGGCGCGGCGGCGGCGGGCGCGTACGACATAACAGCCACGGTGGGCGAGGACAGCCACAATTACCTCACGCTTGTAATCAGCCGCCGCTTGACCATAAACAAAGCGGAAATACGCAACGAGCAAGGAACGCCGCTTGTTATGGAGAACGAGCTGCTGCAGGTTGCGTATAACAGAAACCCTCATTCCATATCCGTAAACGCCCAAAGCTACGATAAGACGCAGTATAACCATATCGACAACACGGTAATAATGATTGAATACACGATTAACGGCGAAGACGGCAATGAGGCGGTCAACGCGGGGCACTACACCATAGTGGCAGTCATAAGCGCGGAAACGGACGGACAGCCCTCAAACAATTACGCCATCAAAACGCTTACGGCCACGCTGATAATAGACAAAGCGCAAATGTACAATACCGACAACGGCGACATCTTCTACCTTGTGGGCGACACAATCGATTACGCCGCTGCCGCCCGCTACGCCAACGTCAACACCGTCAACGCAAGCAACATAGGGGCAACGAGAATAAACAGAATAAACGTATACCCCAAAGACTCTCCCGGATACACCCAAGGCTACGACTTGGCGTCGGTAAGCTATACATACATATTTAACGGCTCTTCCGTCAACAGAATCCTTTACGCGGGCGAATACAAGGTGTGGGCAACCATAACCCACGAAAATTACGAAGATTTTCAATTGGAGGAAGTAATTGTAACCGTCAACCCCGTGGATATAGAAAGCGTATATTTGAACCTGCCCGAGCTTATCCACGACGGCGGCGAAAATTACAGGCATTACGACTACACCAACACATATTACTCAATCGGAGTATCCAGGGACGCCCAAACGGTGGTAACCAGCATAGTAACGGTAATCACGCTTTCCATAGGCGGCATCAACACTTCGGATACCGCCACCATAACCTACACATACGATTATTACTTGCCCCATAGCGACTTGCCGTCCATAATCGGGCAAGAGTTCACGGACAGCGCCGCCAAAAACGCGGGCGTTTACTCCATAACGGCCACGATTACGGCAAGCGGAGATGCGGCGGGCAGCTACAACCCCAAGACCTTGACCGCGGATATGATAATAGCCAGGGTATACATAACGGGCATACAAATCGCCAACAGAAACTACACCTACGACGGCTTGACCAAGAGCATATCAGTAAATTCCAACCTTACCCAATTCAACGAAAGCATGTATATAGCGTACGCGGTAACCACGGAATCGGGCGAATACGACGACGTAACGGCGGCTGACAACGTGGGCGTGAGCGCGGTGAACGCCGATTTATACAACATACTTGTATATGTCAACCAAGAAGGCGAACACCACAACATAAACTATTACCCCAAGACCATACCGGCGCAAATGGTGATAAACAAAGCCGAAATGTACGGCCTAAGCTTTTTGGACGCCCAAGCGGTGTACGACGGCGAAAAATATTATTTGGCGCTGCTTACCCCCTCAAACCAGCAAAGCATAAAACGGCAAAAACCCGCGTCCGCCATAACGGTAAGCCCAACGGGCAACCCGTCTTTCTTTGAAAGCGCGGACATAGCCTACGCTTGCGGGGGCGAAGATTTTGAAGGGGCGGTAAACGCGGGCGGCTATGAGATAACGGTTACGGTGCAAAACAGAAATTATGTAACCTTCGAAGCGCAAGCCACTTTGACCATAAACAAAGCCCAAATGTGGGCGATAGCGGACGGGGAAGAGCTGAAAAAGGACTTCTATTTCATTACCGAAGAGCAAAACACGCATATAAGGGTATACGACACCCATTACTGGTTTATCAATGTCAACACCGAGGGAACGACGCAAATCGCCCATCCTTCGTCTGCCGTATATTCGCTGCCCGTAAGGCCGTCAAATATGCCGCTTGAGCAAGGCATGGCTTTGGAAGACTATGCGGACATAACATATTTATGCGGTGGCGAGATTTTCGAGGGAGCAAAAAACGCCGGCGTTTACAACATCACCGCCATACTTCAGGAACAAAACGGCAACTACGAAGACATAATTTTAACGGGCGTTCTGATAATACAAAAAGTGGAGTTTTCGGGGGAAGAAGGGCATCTTGTACAGCTTTACCTTGTCGAGCAGGTTACGCTTGTGTATGACACCATGATTCACTATATCGGCGTTAGCGACACCTATGGCGAGCATGTGGACCAAGCGGTATTGAGCGCGCCCTTGCTTGAAGGAGACGGGCTGGCGGACATCAAGTATTATTACAACACCGACGGCGGCCAGACATACACAACGCCCTTCAACGGGGCGGTAAACGCGGGAGTATATCACATCTACGCGCATACCGACATAGCCGACCAAGAAATAAGCGGCAACTACGAAGTATGGGAAGGCTACGCCGTACTGGAAATCCTAAAACTTGAATTCAAGGACGACGAGGCGCACCTTGGCGAGCTTTACTTGGCGGGAACGACCATACCCTACGACGCGGAAACCCATTACGCGGGGGTAAGCGCCGTAAACGAATGGACGGACAACCACATTACCTCTTTGAACTACCCCCAATTCGGCTTGACCATACCCGTAAATTACGAATACAGCTACAATTCCCAATACATGGGGATATTCTACGGCACGGGGGACGCCGGGGAATACGAGATAACCGCCACCATAGCCGAAAGCAGGAACTATAAAGGATGGACGGCCACCGCCACGGTGGTAATTGAAAAATTGACCTTTACCGAAGAAGAAAGGCATTTGGGACTGCTGTTCATAAAGGACAACACCGTCATTTACGACATGGCGCTCCATTATGCGGGAGTGAACACGGCGGACGAAGTCAACGACCAATTGGTATCCGCGCTTTACAGATGCGACGACAAGCTGATAATCCCCGTTGTCTATAAATACAACACCGACGGGTCGGAACAATACCCCGACGATTTTTACGGGGCGGTCAACGCGGGAGTATACTATATCAAGGCGCAAATAGCCGAAACGGTAAACTATTACGGTTGGAGCGGGGAAGCCGTATTGACCATTGAGCGCTTAAGGTTCAATGATGACGAAGGGCATTTGGGAAGCTTATACATAAAGGATGTGGACACCGTCTACGACACCAACACCTACTATACGGGCGTGTCAAAGACAGACGAATGGCTGAACGCCTTGCCCGCCTTAATCACCTACGAGCTTGCGGGCGGCCAATTGGATATCGAAGTAAGCTATACATACACCTACAGAAAAGAAGAGGGCGACACTCCGCAGAACATGGGCGAATTCACGGGGGCGAGGAACGCGGGCATATACGCGGTAACGGCGGCGCTGAAATCGGACGCCGAAGGCAACTACGAAGACTGGAGCGGCCAAGCGTCCATAATCATACGCAAGGCAAGGTTCGGGCAAGGCTCTTTGGCGGCGCTTTACTTCAACGGCAAAACCGTCAAATACGATATGCTCACCCATTACGCTTACGCAAGCTACGTGGACGCGTACAGCGACATACCTTTATTGAGCGTGGACTTGCTGGGCGGCGACGGCGTGGCGGCGATAAGGTACTATTACAATACGGACGGAAGCGAAGAATATATGCAAGAGTTTAACGGGGCGGTCAATTCGGGAGTTTATTATCTGAAAGCCTTTGTGGACTTGAACGGAAACGACAATTACGAGAAATGGGAACAAACCGTCGTCCTTACCATTAATCCTTTGGCGTATGTAAAAGGCGAATTGGGCGAACTCAGAATAAACGACGGGGAAGTTGTGTACAACACGCTTACGCATTATACGGGCGTTACCGAAGAAGCCGATTGGCTGGACGAGAACATAACGCAAATAACCCTTATTTTAAGCGGCGGCGCGCTTACCATTCCCATAACCTATAAATACACCATGACTCAAGGCGGGGAGTATTCCTTGGCATTCAACGGAGCGGCGGACGCGGGCGTCTACTATATCAAAGCCGAAATAGCCCAAGACGTCAACGGCAATTACGGCTACTGGAGCGACACCGCCACGCTTACCATACACAAACTGCTTTGGAACGGAGAAGACAGCAACCTGGACATATTGTATTTCATAGGCAACGAAAACAACCCCATAGTTTTTGACGGATACAGGCATTATGTGGGAGTAAACAAAGAAGAAAGCTACCGAAACGAGCAGGTGGGGGCGCTTTACTATCTGGTAAACGAATACGGCGTGCAGGAAGCCGACGAACTAAGCGCCAATCTGATAATCCCCATAACCTACAAATACTATGTGGGCGAAACGGGGAGCGGCGGCTACGCCCACCAATTTGAGTACGCGCTCAACGCGGGCGTATACAACATAAGAGCGGAAATTGCCCAAGACCCCATGGGCAATTACGAAGGCTGGAGCGCGGAAACCGTGTTCATTATTCAAAAACTTGAATGGTCGGAAATCTCTCCGCTGGGGGCGCTGTACCTGAACGGAACGGAAATAACCTACGACAACCAAAGGCACTACGCGGGAGTAAGCCATATAGACGGCGTTTGGGTGGACGGCTTGATTGAAAGCCTTGAATACACAATAGGGGATACGGTATTGGTAATCCCCATAACCTACGCTTATTACATGGGCGAAAGCGGCGGCTCTTACGACTTGATATTCGAATACGCTTTGGATTCGGGAGTATACAACATAAAAGCGAGCATTGAAGAAGGCGACAACTACCCGAGCTGGGCGGACACATGCGTTTTGAAAATCAATAAATTGAAATGGGACGGAACGCAGGGCAACCTGAACAAGCTCTATTTTGACGATGTAACAATAGATTACGACATGCTCACGCATTATATCGGCATAAGCTTGACCGAAGAATGGAACGACAGCTTGCTTTATGCGCTCAATTACAACATTGACGAAAACGGCGTTGTGTATACGGGCCAAGCCGAAGGCAATTTGGCGGTGGAGATAAGATATCATTACAGCGAAGAGCCCGAAGGGCCGTTTGACAACATATTCACGGGCAGAACAAACGCGGGGGCGGTCTACATAAGGGCAAGCATAGAAGAGAGCGTAAATTACGAAGGCTTTGAGAAAGTGGCGGTTTTGACCATTAACAAGCTAACCTTCACTTGGGGCAGTCTGGGCGAGATTTACTTCCCGTCGACAAGCTTGATTTACGACATGCGCGCGCACTATCTCAGCGTCAACCCCGCCGAAAACGTATGGACGGACTCTCCGCTTGACCAGCTGTCTTACGAGCTTGCGGGCGGAACATTGTATATACCCGTCAATTACCATTATTACGAGGGAACGAGCGGGGAATATGAAGAGGAATTTGAAAGCGCGGTCAACGCGGGGATTTACAATGTAAGGGCGACGATAGAGCACGCCCCCAATTACGAGGGCTTGACCATGTACGCCACCTTGACCATACAGCAGCTTTTGTTTGAAGATATGGAAGGCCATTTGGGCCAGCTCTACTTCAGAGGCCCTTGGACGGCGCTTGTGTACGACAGCAGAACGCACTACATAGCGGTGTCCAAGGTTGACGAGTGGACAGACGAAAACATAACCGAACTTACCTACATTTTGAGCGGCGGCGTTTTGAGCATTCCCGTTATTTACGAAGTAAGCGTAAACGGCGGGGAATATGAGGCGTTCAACGGAGCCAAAAACGCGGCCGTATACCAAATAAGGGCGACAATCGAGGAGCAAGCGGACGGGAATTACCAAGGCCAGATTTTCTCAGCCGCCATGATTATAGAGCCCTACCGCACCCAAGTGGTATGGGATATGCCTTACGGCAACCACGAATTTGTATACAACGGCGGCGACCGTTCGGACGCCATTTCGGCGACAATCAGCCTTACGCCGCTTGAAGGCGTGCTGACACTGCCCATTTATTACTATTCCTTAAGCGACATTACGGGCTCTTACAGCGTTTACGGCCAAGACAACTACTTGCGCGCCAGCCCCGAGGGCATATATGTGGACGATGTGCTGGTGGACGATTTGACGCTGATAACCCCCAAGGCCTTCTTCTATGCGGGCGAATATTTGATAGTGGGCATGTTTGACGACCCCAACTACATTTTGGACAACTCCCACACATTGGCGCAGGAGCTTACCATGAACAAAGCCGAAATCGAGCTGTATTTGGTAGGCTACACCATAACCTATGACGGGTTTACGCATTATGTGAGCGCCGCCTACACCCAAACGGCGAACGACAGCCCGCCCTCTCTCCAAGTCAACCTTTTGGGCGAAGACACAGCGGACATATCCTACTACTACAACACCGACGGCGGCGGCGACTATACGCAGGCGTTCAACGGCCAAAAGGACGCCGGCATTTACTATATCAAAGCCATAATAGACGACCCCGACCCCATTATAGTCAACAACTATGAATTGTGGGTAAGGTACGCCACCTTGACCATAGACATAAGGACAATTACGGTAACTTCCACTTCGGCGGCAGCGGACTGGACAAAGGTTTACGATTCAACCGACGATTATTACGACTACATCTTGACGGGCATATGCGCAAGCGACATAACCAAGCTTTCCCATTACGCCAAATACAACAACAAGAACGCCGAAAGCGGAAAGACCATAAGCTTTTACCTTACAGACAACAACCCTCTGGACAAGGTCGCGCATAACTACTTGATAAACGACATCACAGACGGCGTAATATTGAAGAAAGAACTGCGGCTTTACGAAGAAATCATATGGAGCAAAGTATACGACGGCGTGATTTATGTATACCCCAAAATAGGCGAAACGGTAATATACGATTTGACGTTATGTTTGCAAGACGGATACGATATATTCATAGGCGATTCGGTGTTCATTTCGGCGTCTTACGACAGCAAAAACGTCAACGAAGTAACCAAAGTGGACTTCACGCTGTCGGGGGCGGACGCCGGCAACTACCGCCTTGACCCCATTGTGCGGGAAGGGCTTATATCCCCCTTGCATACCGACGTGATATGGATAAACACCCAGCTTATCTATAACGGCTACCAAAGGAAATCGGGGGAGGGATACACCTACACATACGCGTATATGGAGCTTGCGGGCGACGACATAGTGGACGAACGCTTGTCCGACAACGGCGTATTGATGTTCAACCTTGACTTCTACAATTACATAAACCACGGATTGTCCGATTACATTGACGCGGGCGAGTATTACGCCGTAATAAACGACGACAGATTGAACTGCGGCGAAGAAATTTGCGACATAGACGGCAATTACATCATAAGCGCCCAAAGCATGAGGCATGACTGCTATATCGAAAAACTTGAAACGGCGGTCAATTGGATAGCCATAGGCTGGGGGCAGGATGACTTAATCTACAACGGACAGGAATTTTCGCTTACGGTAAGGATAAGGGTGGTGGGCAAGGACTTGATATACGCCGACCATACGGGATATATTTACCTGAGCATAATACCCGAAGGCGTCAACGACGAAGAATACAACGGCTTGACGCTGGTAAGGAACGGAACGAGGGTATACTCCTTCAAGGACGCGGGCAACTATACCATATACGCCACCTTGCGGGCGGACATAGCGTACAACTACATACTTTTGGACAGCGTCAAAAGCAATGTCATGATTTTGAAAGCGGACATAGACGATTACTTCCGATTTGACGGAAGCATGGAATTCGAGTACTACCAAGGGATTTTCAGATACTTCTATGTGGTTCCTTACGGCTGGGAAACGGGCTTCGGGTACAGCGACAACAACGAAATTTACGGCAACGAACTGCGGCTTACCTATGAATACGACGATTTGCCCGTACAGGTGCAGTACAGCGGGGGAGAATATGGAAGGCACGAAGCGGATTTGGAATACGCCGTGGGCGAAAACGGAGTGAGGAACGCGGGCGTGTTCACCATAAACGCCTATGTGGCGGAACAAAAGAACTATATGGGATGGTCGGGGAGCATAACGGTAACCGTACGCAAAGGCGCGATAGACAATATAGACATAGCCGACAGGATTGAGCGCCCCGACGGCATGCCTTTGGTATACAACAGCGGCAATTATTTCATATATTGCGCGTCAAAACTTCCGCACGAGCCCAGCGGACAGCGCTACAACACCGCCGCCGTCATACTGCATTACCCCGATTCCAGAACGGCGAACATAACCTACCGCATCCAAGAGCTTGAAGTGGAGGGCGAGCTTATACTCAACCCCGACAACAGCGTGGACGGACAGCCGCTCATGGTTGAGGGGCAGTATGTCATTAAAGAAGGGGGCGTGGACTTGGAGGCGGCGGGCTACGACCAGGTGGGATATTATTTGATAACGGCAAGCATTACGGGAGAAACCAACTATAACGATTGGAGCATGACGGCGCTTTTAAGGATAGTCAAATACAACGCCGACGTAATTTGGCAAGGCTTGGACGAAGGCATATACGCCGACTTGGATTCTGTGGAATTCGTATTCGCGGGATGGAATCAGCGGGACAGACTGAGGGCGTACATAAACACATTGGGTTCGGACGGAATAGGGAGCAGAGCCATTTTCGAGGTATTGACTGCCCCCGCCGAAGAATACAGAGCCGGGTACTATTTCAACAACGGCCAAGACAATGAGTTCAGGCTGGCGGGCAAATACGACTTGACAGCCTCCCTTGCCGAAGATTATTTCAACTATGACAGAATAATGCGCAATTACAATATCCGCAACGCCCAAAAACAAAAGACCATAGAAAAGTATGAGCTCACCATAAAGTGGTACATCAACGGATTCGCCCATGAATACGATTCCTCAAATCCCCCCATATACGACGGCATAGAGCATTCCGTTTACGCGCAAGGATTGGGCATAGAATACGCCTATGACTATCAGAACGGGGAATTGCTGTATACCACGGTATTGGTGCCCATACTCACCGACGAATACGACGAATACGGCATAAGGCAGTGGAACGCCTTATACGCGGGGGATTATATCGCCAACGCCTTGGAGGTATCCCCCGACGCCGTGCACAGGAACCCCACATATTACTTTGAAGACGGCAGCTATGTAACCTACGGCTCTTGCCACTACTCATACAACTACAAAATGCCCGAGACGGGCACCACGCTTGTTTGGAAAATAGAAAAGCGCACCCTTTACGTGGACCTTGACGACGAAAGCATAGAGCTTATGAAATATTACGACGGCAGCAGCAGATTTGACATCTACATGGAAGGAAGCAACTTCGAGTTTATCGATTCGGGGCAAACAATTTCCCGAAACGGCAAAACGGTAAGGCTGTACGACCAAATAGCAAGCTACATGGTAATGGGCATAGAAGGCTATAACGTGTTCAGCTACCGCATTTACGGCATTGTGGAAACGGATACCTATATCCAGCATATTTGCGACAACTGCGGATGGATATATTACGAAAGCAACCTCAACAGCTACACCATAGACGACGACAGCCCCGAAGGCTTCAGCGTGATAATTTACGACATAGGCACAAGGTGGGAGGACGTCAGCGAGGACTTCCAATGCCCGCGCTGTAAGGAAGTGGCGGCAGGCAAGGCGGACAACTTGATAGAAGACTTGTACAACATGGTATTTTTCTCCAAGACAACCATAAGCGTCATTCCTTTTGTGGGATTGGCCGACTTCACGGACACCTTGATAGGGCTTTGCCAATCTTCGCCGTCATACAGCTTTGTGGATATATTGGCGGCCTACAATTCTTACAATAGGCTGGACGATTCGGTCAAGCCGCTTCTCGACTATGAGCTGTGGCAGGTGGAACAGCTTATGGCGCAAAGGCTGGACCAAATGATAAGCGCTTTGCCCGCCAACCCCGACTTCACAAACTACGGCGAGGTCTACGCCTTGCTCAACCTTTACCAAACGGCAGGAACCGGCGTGCAGTCCCGCATGAACAACTACGCGCTTTTAACCGACAAGCAAGCTATGGTGGACGCCAGTTTTGAAACGGAAGACGGATATATCTACGACAACGTAACCGTTATTCTGCACTTGTTTGACAGCTTGCCCGAATCGGTAACGCTGGACCACATTTATCAGCTTATCAGCGTAAGACACCTTTACGAGCTTTTGAGCGAGCCCCACAAATTCGCCGTGCAGACCGAATACCAAAGCCTGCTGCAAGCCGAAAACGCCTTGTTCGGATTGATTGACGGCATAATAGCCGGCATCGAAACGGCGGACACCGTAAACGACTATATGTTCAGATACAACGCCTTGGATTTGGCAAGGCTGGAATATCTGTGCCAAATTTTGGAAACGGTTTACAGCTGTCAAGAAAACTTGAACAATTATAACATGTACATGGGCATATTGAGCGAGCACAATATGCGCTATATCGCCCTTGACGCCAAAGCCGACGAAATATCGGCGATAGCGGCAAGGCTTGCCTACGACCTGTTGCCCGAACCGTCAAAGGTATTGATAAGCAACTTAAGATATCTCGAAAGGCTGGAAGCGCGGATTACCGCGGACATAATGACGGAAGCTCTTTCAAGAGCGGGCGCTGGCGGCGATGAGGCGCTGCTTGACGCCATAGCGGATTTGTACCGCGCCTACAACGCCTATCAAAGAATGTCGGATACCGTTCAAAGCATGATAGCCGACATTGACTCCTCTTTGGCAAATGAGATAGCCATACGCTACCAAGCCGCCTTGACGGCCGCCCAAGCGGTAACGGCAATGCAGATGATAAACAGAATCCAAGCCATCGTTTACGAAGGCGTGTCCGAGCATAAGGATGTCATAAACTGCAGATTGATTTACGACCAATTGCCAGAAAACGTGAAATATAACGTTACCAACCTGTTCAGGCTTACGGGATTTGAAGAAGCGCTGATATCGGCCATAAGCTCCGAATACATAAACAGAATAGGCTCATATGTAACAATCGACAACGCCATAGACTTCGGGCGGGCCTTCTATTGGTACTACAAGCAAGCCCCCGAGGTGCAGGCAAGCCTGTATTCGGGATTGGCGGCAAAGGTAGCCGATTTTGAGAATTTGTTCACCTTTAACTACGAGCAGAACATACTTGAAGACGAAGTCAAGCTGCAAGAAGCCTTGATGACTTATTTGGCTTTGCCCAGGAGCGCCAGAGCGCTGCTTGCGCTGTCGGATATACTGAAAGACATAGGCGTAAAATTCGCCATGCTGCAAATAAGCTATATCGGCGAAGACATAACCTTAAATTCGGCGGCGGCGGTAATGTACGCTCTTAACGCCTACGACAACCTTTCCCCCGCCGAACGGTTGTCGGTAAGCAACTACGCCAAACTGCAAGACGCCCAAGCTCAGCTCAATATCTTGCTGTCGGCGGCTACGGCGGCGGACGCCATAAGCCTTATAAACCAATTGCCCGATACCGTTACCATGGAGCATATATTTGAAATAACCTCAGCAAGGATAGTTTTTGCAGCCTTGAGCGAGGAAATGAAAGGGTCGGTAACCAACATATTCAAACTTGAAGCCGCCGAAAACGCCCTTGTCAACATAATAAGCGGCATTATAGACACATTCAGGTTCACCCTTGACATTACCACGGCGCACAGAAGCGCCATAGCAAGGGCGAGAGTGTATTACAACCATTTGCACCCGGCGGTAAAGGCGCTTATAGACGAGCAAAGCATAACGGCCGCCGAAAGCTTGCTTGCCCAATACATTTATGACGACGCCATATCCACAAAATCCGACTTCAGAGCGATAGGAGCGCCCATAAGGCTGAATCCCGACGTCATCTTGATAAAGGACGACTTGGACAACACCGTCAGCAACGTTTCGGCCACCAACGCCGACATAACGTGGGCGCACTTTGACAGCTCAAACTACGCCTTGGCGGCGGGCTCTACGGGAACGGGGGGCGCCACAAACGTCAAAGCGTCCATTCTTCCTCAGCCGCTTACCATAGAATTCGGAACGGCGAACGAAGGCAAGATTTACGACGGCAAGACGCTGTATGAAATCTTCGGCGAAGACAACAAGGTATACACTTCCGCCGACGTTTACGACGGCCTTGATTTAACAAACAGAGGATGGGAAGGGATATTCAGCAGAGTTTTGCGCACCAAGGACATTTGGGGAGGCGACATATTCGAAAGCATAACAAGCTTATATAAAGGCAACTATTTCGTGGGGATATTCAGCATAGCGGGATACGATTACGAAGGCAAATACACCATAGGCATAACGGACGCTTCGGTGGGGAACGAAGAGCTGGGCATTCCCGCTTACCACAACTTCACAGTGGTCAAAAACGGAGAAGGCTGGTTTATCATCACCAAGGACGAATACGGATATGTCAATTACGAAATAACCGTGTATGTGGATGAAAGGCAGTCTTACGACGGCCAAACGGCATATGTGATAATGAACAAAGACAGCCAGGGTCAGCTTTACGAATCGCGGTATGTCATTGAGAAAAGGGAAATAAAGGTGGAATACAACAACCTTCTGCAAAGCTGGCAAGCGGCGCAAAAGCATGACATCAAGGCGGTGGGCATAAGCGACGCCGTAGAGGACTTGAGCTACGAAGAGTTTATGGAGCTGCTGCAAGCCGATAGATTCTATGACAGCCAAGGGAACTTGATATCGGACGAAAACGCGGTAATAAAGGTGTTCAACAATTGGGCGGAGTATGAGCTGGGAAGCTATACCCGCTATGTGGGCAGCCCCGACATAGACGCCCCGCTAAGGTGCATAATGACGGACGGCGGCTTGGTTGAGGGCAGGAACGCCAACAACTACAAATTCAACATGCCCGTTCTTCAAATTACCTATTTATTGATTTCGGATGCCGAAAACTATGTTTTTGAAGTACACAACATGAAAGACCTTATATACCTTGCCGCCGACATAGAAGGCTTGAGAGAAGCAAGGAACGACCCCGAAAACCCCGTGGGCAAACTGCCTTCCTACAACCAGCTTAAAGACATAAACGGATTGGACGAAAACGGGTTTATGTTCATAGAGAACATAACCGAATTCGACGGCATTTATAACGGCAACGGCTACTCCATATCCAACGCGTCGGTAATAAGCGGCAAAAACTACGGCGGTTTGTTCGGGTATTTGAAAGGCGTTTACGAAAACGGCGTTTTGGTGTCGGGCATTATAGAGAACTTGAACTTGATAAACATAATGGTCAACGCCAACGGCGCTTACTATATCGGCAATATCGTAGGCTACGCCGAGGGGGGCAGGATAAGCGGCTGCGTGGTGCAAGGCTCTTTGAAAGTGTCTTCTGTGCTTACCGAAAACTATAACATAGACATAGGCGGCATAGTGGGATTTGCGCAAAACACCATAATCGAGAATGTGTCCTTTGCGGGATACATCAATGTCAAAACGGCGTCTTCGGTATCGGCGGGCGGCATAGCGGGCAGATACCAAACGCCGCCGGCAATAGAAAGCGTAATGCTTGACAGGCTTTACAGCTTTGCCGAAATATCGGTAACGACGGACAAATGGGCGTTGCTTGGCGGAATAATCGGGGGAGTGGACTTGCTGGACGGCGGAGCGGACGTATACAACGATTTATTGGGCGAATACGCCTATCTTAAAAACAGCTTGGCGCACATAACTTCCACATCCTTTGAGGGGGCTTCGGCGGCCATTGACGAAAACAGCATAGCAAGCGGAGGGGAAGAGGGTTTGAGCTATGACCAAATGCGGGCTTCGCAAAACCCCGCCGTCGCGCAAATGGCAGATTTAATGGTAACATATGTGGTCAAGGACTATAATTTATCCGTGGGAAGCTACTACAAAGGGCAAGGGACGCCGCCCCACAAGAGCGAGTACGGAAGCGCGGACAACCCCGTTTTGATAAGCAACTATTTGCAGCTGAACATATTAAGGCTGTATCCTTGGCTGCATTACAAGCAGACAAACGACATAAAGCACCCCACGTCTTTACAGCTTAAGGTGTTTGATTATGTGATAGCAAGCTACGACAATATCGAAGGGAGCAAGACCTATGTCATTTACAGAAACATATACGGCCCCGCCCCCGCGAACGATATTCTGTTCCATGTCATAAAAGGTTTGGTTTGCCAGCCCCATTATATAGTAAACAGGGAGAAGAGCGTATAATGAAAAAACAGCAAATCAGAATGTATTTAACGATAATAATTATTATAGCTCTGTTCATCGCGCTGGTGCTCAGCAGTTTGGCATGGTTTGAAGCCAACCACTACCTTGAGAGCGACAGCGCTGTGGTAACCAGCGCCAAATCCATGGAAATTTCCTTGTCCATACCCGACGAGCAGATAAACTCCGAGTCCTACATGGGGCAAACGGGAGTGGAATACGAGGGTTTGGACTCTCCTTACTGTTTGCAGTACCGCCCCATATCCATAGAGATAAATATTGACGAAGACACCGAATATTATTTTATATGCGAATTCACCAATATTATGATTGAACCCATAATAGAAACCTACCCCACCAAAATATTGTCGGAATACGAGATAAGGGACAACTTCACTTGGCGATTCGGCGTAAACCAAAGGCAAATGGTATTCAACCCCCAAACGGGGGAATACGAAGAAGTGATAACGGAAAAGCTTTACAAAAACCAAAACGGCTTTTTGGTGGACGACGAGGGCAACCCATTTAGGGTATTCAACGGCGTCAATTACATGTTCAACCTGTACATATACTTTTTGGGCGAAGAAGGCTATTCGCTGCTTACGGAAACCCAAAACGACATTCCCTATTCATACGCCTTTGACTATTGCGACATAAATTACATGTGGTCCACATTTTACATAACCATAAACATAGGCATAAGGGATCTTTACACCATTAATTTTGACTCCAACGGCGGCAGCGAGTGCCAAAGCATAAAGACCACGGGCGGGGAAATAATAGAGCTTCCTCTGCCTACCATAGACGACCCAACCAAGATTTTCGGCGGCTGGTACGCCGCCCCGCAATTTTCGGGGCAGCCCTTTGAAAACGACAGCTTGGTAAAAAACCCCATCAAAACGGGATTTACGCTGTACGCCAGATGGTTGGACAAGCCCGCCTTGAGCTTTAACGCCAACGGCTTTACGGGAGCGCAAATGCCCGCCACGCAATACCTTGAACCGGGAGATATCCCCTCGAATCCGGGATTCCCCCACGAGGACATTGTGGCATGGACGGAAGAACCTATGAGCTATGACGATTATATGGCCAATCCCACGCCGTATGATTTCAATCAACCCATTTACGAAAGCAAGACCTTATACGCGGTATGGCGGGTAAAACACCTTGTAACATTGCACATGGACACCAATTACGGCGGATATTTAATTGTGGACGGCGAGCGGTACGACAGCGTCTATACTTTCTATGTGTACGACGGCCAAACCATTCCCGACATATACCGCCCCGAGGCGGACAGCGCCATGAGGGAATTCAAAAAATGGTCATTGGACTCAAGCGCGTCTTCATATATTACCGCGCCCGCCTATGACTTTAGTACGGCGGTAACGGCGCCCGTGCATTTATACGCTTATTACGGACTGGGATAGCCAAGTAAAAAACTGGCAATTGATAAAAAATTTGCGATAATGTAATATTAAATTAGAAGTATGAAAAAAGAGATGATTTTCAGAGCCACAATAATAATCCTTTTGGCGGCATTAATAATAACGCTGATAATAGCCGTCACTTTGTCATGGTTTTGGGGAACCATGGAATTCAGCCACCAATTTGTGGTACAGGCGGACGGAGTGCTTTACATATATGTACCGGCGTCCGTAGAAAACACGGGGCAGACATTGACGCCGGCGGTGGCCATGCCTCATGCGGTGAGCAACAACCTGCCCATGGATGTTTTAAGGGAATACGACGAAAACGACCCCCAGCCGTCATATGTGATGCAGGCGGCAAAGGTGTCTTCGCACACCACGGAATTTGTTTTCTACAGCCAGTATACCAGATATGTGCAAGCGGTGGACGAAAGCGGCAACCCCATATTTGACGAAAGCGGCAACCCCGTTTATGTGCAGAAAGTGGACGAAAGCGGCAACCCCGTATTTGACGAAAGCGGCAACCCCGTATACGAAGAAGAGCCGGTGCCCGCCGACATAACCTACCAATTGGCGCTGAAAGACAGCCCCAACGAGGATTACGGCAAATACCTTGACATGGAAGAAATAACAATTAAGGAAATATATTTTTCCTACAGCCCCCAACCCATACCCGACGGCCTGCCCAGGAACGAAGAGAACGGGGCCATACCTTTCACCAACATCAGTCAAGACAAGACCTTCGGCTCAATAAGAGTGGAGGGGACGACAAGGATATACATACACCTCAGCATATATATAACCAATGTGGAAGAGCTTATGGACCCCGTCTTCAAAAACAGCGACATATACATAGAGCTTGAGCTTGCGGTGCAGCTTGAGCCGTTTATGTAGGAGGACGATATGAAAAAGAGCCTGCCCTCCGCAATGCTTATAATCATAATAATCTTGATAACCTTGGCGATGATAACGGCGGCCACCACTTTCGCCATTTGGATAGAGCGGGCGGGGGAGTCCAAATATCTGCAATACAAAGTGAGCGTGGACAACGCCACCATAAGGTATCAAATCTATGTGCCTTTGGACGCGCAAGGGCAAAGGATAGAAGGGAGCTTGAACGTGCCCGACAGAGTGTTCACCTTAGCCCGCCCTTCCGACAAAGAGCTTATAGACGGCTACGCGCTTGTGGGCTGGGACGGTGGCGTAAACGCCTTTCAGCTGATTATCCCCCAAGAGCACACCATGAAAATTGACGACACCACGGAAATAACCGAAATAACCAAGCCGCCCAAAAAGGTTTTGGTAATAGACGAGTTTTGGGAATATTGGATAGCGGGCAACGATTTGATTGAAGAAATAATAATATACGACAACATAATCCACATAGACGCCGGCGCTTTTCAGCGCATGTCCAGCCTTTCGTCCTTGAAATTGCACGGCGAAAGCGATATAGTAATAGGTGATTACGCTTTCGGGCTTTGTCCCAAACTGAATTTTACCCAGTACGACACCCAAAGGCGCATAATCGGCAATCTGCAAAAAATATTCTTCAGGAGCTAAGGGCGAATGAAACAAAAGATAAGGATAGCGCTTTTATGTGTTTTAACCGCGATTTTAATATTAACGCTGATATTCGCCCACGGAAGCGCGCGAAAATACTCCATAACCTTTGATAGCAAAGGCGGGAGCGAATGCCCGCCCCTAAGGATAAGCGGCAGGCACGGCATAGCTTTGCCCACCCCCGAGCGGGACGGCTACACCTTTGAAGGCTGGTTTTTTGACGACGGCGTATGGCAAAACCAATTGACTTCGGACACATATTCCCGCAAAAGGCTCAAAAAGGATGTTACGGTATACGCCAAGTGGAGGTTTACGGGATATATCGTAAGCTTTGACGCCAACGGCGGCAGCGAGGTGGAATCCGTGGCCAAGGACGAAGGGGGAGTCATTGACCGACCGCCCTTTACCGAAAAAGAAGGGTACATTTTCCTTGGTTGGTGCGTGGACGCCACGCTTACCACATATTACGAATTCGGCGCGCCCGTAACCAAAAGTTTTACGCTTTACGCCAAATGGTTGGCAAAGGAAGACAAACAGCACAAAACCATAACCTTCGTAACAAACGGCGGAACGGCGCTTGCTCCCATACAAATTTTGGAGGGAAGCACGGCGGCGCTCCCTTCGCCCTCAAAGATAGGGCACGATTTTATGGGCTGGTACCTTGACCCCGAATTTACCTTGCGCTATCCCTCAAATAATGTGGTAACAATCGATTTAACGCTTTACGCCAAATGGCGGCATAACCCCGACAAATTTTTGATTACTTTCGACTCCGACGGCGGCAGCCATATCCCGCCCGTAGAGGTCTTGAAAAGCCAGGTCATAACCATGCCCATACCCGAAAAGCAAGGTTATATTTTTGAAGGCTGGTATATAGACGAAGAAAGGACTCAGCCGTATAATTTTGAATTGGGGGCTTACGCCAGCTTGACTTTATACGCCAAATGGCGGGCGGAAGAACCCCCTCAGCCCGAATATTACACCGTACGCTACTATTCGGAGGGGCAGGTTATCAGACAGCTTACGCTTGAGCCCCAAAGCGAGATAGAAAATTACACCCCGCACAAGGCAGGGCATATATTCGCGGGCTGGTACGCCGACAGCGCGCTTAACGAGCCCTTTGACTTCAGCCTGCGCATTGACAAAGACACCGAGCTGTACGCCAAATGGGCGGAAGACACCAAAGTTTACGACGACGACTTTATCTATGAGCCCAGCGACACCCAAGATTATTACATAATCACCGATTACAGAGGGGGAGAAAAGCATGTAACCGTTCCCCAAAGCGTCAACGGACTGCCCGTAAGGGAAATAGCCGACAATGTGTTCAAAAACAGCGGCATTCTGTCCATCGATTTGGCAAGCGTACGCGAAATAGGAACGTCGGCTTTCGCCAACTGCTTTAACTTAACCCAAATAGTTATAGGCGCGGACATTCAAAAAATAGGGAACAGAGCCTTTTACGACTGCAACGCCTTGACAACGGTGGTCATAGAGGGCGTTCCCGAAATGGGAAGCTACATATTCGCCGATTGCGGGGCGCTGAAAAACGTAATTTTGAACGACAACATAACCCACATACCCCCGCATATGTTCCGCGATTGCGATTCGCTGGTATCTGTGGCGCTGCCCCAAAACTGCCAAAGCGTGGGCGAAAGCGCCTTCGCCGACTGCCGAACGCTGGCGCAAATAACCTTTGGCTCTCAGCTCAAGAGCGTGGAAAACAGCGCCTTTAAAAACTGCCTTTCGCTGTCCTCAATAGATTTCAAGAACGTGGAAACCATAAAAGACAACGCCTTTGAAGGCTGCGGAATAATAAACCTTGTGTTGTCGGACAGCGTAAAAAGGGTAGGGAGCATGTCTTTCGGCAGATGCGGCAGATTAAAGACCGTATACATAGGAAGCGGCCTTGAGACTTTGGATTCCTTTGCCTTTTTGGAAAGCCGCCAGCTTGAGGCTTTCGAGGTTTCTCCGCTGAACACCGCTTATTCAAATATAGCAAACAACCTTTACGACAAAAACGGTGAAACGCTGATAATGTACGCGCAAGGCCAAACCTCCGCCCGCTTCGATATCCCCGACGGCGTAAAAACCATATACTCCTACGCCTTTGTGCTGGCAAGCGCCTTGACCGAAATAGCCATACCCGCCAGCGTGGAGCAAATCTTGCCCCTTGCCTTTATGGGGATAGAAAACCTTGAAAGCGTATGGGCGCATGCTGACAATCCGCATTTTAAGGACGAGGACGGGGTATTATATAGTAAGGATTTGACAAGGCTGGTATTATACCCCGCAAACAGGCAGGGAGAAAGCTACGACATGCCCCACACCGTAACCGATATGGACATGGCGGCGTTTATGGGGGCGAAATACCTTAAAGAGATTGCGCTATCCGACAATCTGAACGAAATACCCGCCTACGCCTTCTTTGGATGCGCCGCCCTTGAGAGTATCCAAATAAGCCTCAACGTAAAGCGTTTGGGCGACTACGCCTTTTCCGAAAGCGGAATTACCCAAATAGTAATCCCCGCCCAAGTTACGGAATTGGGGGAGGGAGTGTTCAAAGCCTGCTTTGCTCTCAAAGACGTAAGGGTAGGGACGGGCGTAACCCGCCTTGAAAAAGACGAGTTTGACGACTGCGGCCAATTGGAAAGCATTTTATTCCACGGCTCCCCCCAATACATAGGATACTCTTTTACGGGATGCGCTAATTTGCAAAAGGTGGAAATCCGCGGAGATTCCGTAACCCAAATAGCCCAAGGCGCTTTCGGCTCATTCCCCGTTCTTATCGCGCCTCAAGAGCTTGCCCTCGAATATGGGCAGCTTTACGGCGATATGTTTTCGGAGATTAAAGAAGGAATTTAGCGGAAAAAGCATTAAAACAATAAATATTGTAATAAGAATGCCGCGTAAGTTATTGACGACTTTTAATAAATAAGTTATTATTAAATTAGAAAGAGCTAAAAGGAAACAAAAGTGGCTGATAACGACAAAGACCTCAATTTGAATAACGACGTTCTTGAGCAAGACAGGCAAAGCGCCGCGGTTCAAGATATTCAAGATATGGAGCGAGCGGAAGCGCCAAGCCAAGAAGCGGAGACATTAACGGACCTTGACACCGACAAAGACGCCGACCAATCCATAGACGACGCCCGGCCGTTGACGACAGCGGAGCTTGCCGAACAAGAAGAGCCTAAGGAACAAGAACAATCGGAAAAGCCCCAAGAACAAGAGCAAACGGACGAGCCTAAGGAGCAAATGGAAGAACCTAAGGAACAAGAAAAAACGGACGGACAAGACGGAGAAAAGGCGGAACAAAAGAGCGAACCCAAAAAGAAAAAGGCTTCCAAAAAGCAAGCCAAGGCCAAAGAAGCGCAGACAACGGGCGAAAAGGACGAATTCGGCAGAGAAATACTTGAGCCCACCTTTGAAAACCTGCTTATCATGTCAAAAAACGCGGTGAAGCTTAACTACTCCACCGTAAAGAACAACATAAATACCTACAAATCCATAAAAAGCCAATTCAAAGGCGGCGAAGAGTACTTTTACAAAGGCAAAGAAAAGCTGATTGTTTTGAGAATAGCCGACGAAAAACTGCTTGTCTACATGGCTTTGCCGGACGGAGCGTTAGACAAGAAAATGTACCCTCACAAAGTAATGGCGAGCGCCGAATACAAGGATACGCCTTTGCAGTTTACCGTAAACAGCGAGGCGTCGGCGGTAAGGGTGGTTGAGCTTATCGAACTGCTGATGGAGATAAACGAAATCGGCAAGGTGAAAGTGCCCGTCTTAAAGGCTTACGCCGAAAGGTACCCCTTGAAGCCCAACGCCGTAATAAGGGGCAAGGAGCATATCCCCCCCAAGGAAGGCGAATACGACGGCGAGGAATACCAAGACATACAAGGCGAGCTTACAAGAAGGATTATGGAGCAAACGGCGGGGGCGTCTGTTGACTTTGACAAAAAGAAAGGCAAAGAAAAGCTTGAAGACATTAGGCAGACCGCCAAAAGCGTAAACGCCGCCATAGCCATATCCGAACCTGTGGTGTACTTTTACGACATAGCCTTAAACAGAGACAACACCATAATGTTCATAAACATGCAGCAGGTGCTTAACGACAGGTTTTTGGGCAAGCTTTTGCCTCAGCACTACTTTTCCATAGCCGAAGGCAGCGACCGCATAGAAAAACTTAACATGCTTGCCTTGGAAGCGGCGCAAATAGACTGCAAGGCAAAACCCGACACCCTTTTCGCGGTTACCGTAAGCAGCAAGCTGCTTATAAAAAAAGAGGCGCTGAAAAGACTGGCGGCTGCCGCCAAAACCGAGAACGAAAACCTTGTGCTTGCGTTTGACTGCCAAATGCTTGAGGCTTTGGGGGATATAGGCATAAAGGGCGTGGAAGCGCTTAAGGAGGCGGGCGTCAAGATTATGCTTGACAACGCCGAGCAAGCGGGCATACGGGTGCTTACGGAATACTACATAGACTTTTTAAGGATTGACAACCGCTATTATTCCGAAGACAACCCCAAGACCACAAGCCATTTGGACATGCTTATAGGCTACGCCAAGACGCAGGGCATAACCACGGTGGCGTGCAATGTGGAAACCACCAAGCAGGCGCTGTTCATGCTTACGCATGGAATTGACGGAATTCAAGGGAATGTTATCGGAAAGCCCAAAAGGCTGGTACATATAGCCATAAAAGAGAAAAAATCACTGCCCGCGGTAGGAGGTTAACCTTTGGACGAAAAGAACTTAAAGGCTGACGAAGCAAGCGTTGAGATTAGCGGTAAAACGGACAGTAAAAAGGTTAAGAACAAAAAGAAATCCTTAAAGTTGGCCGAGCAGGAGCAAAAAGATCTCAAAAAAAGCCAAAGCAGCTGGCCGCAAAGCGACAGCAAATACAGGTATCTGATTAAGAACCGCGAAGTAAGGAAACACATGAAGCACCGCAAAGCGGTCATGACCATGATAGTTTTCCTTGCGGTAACCATATTGCTGGGCGGCGGAGTGTACGGCATGCTGTCGCTGCTGCAGTACAACAACTTGAAAGTGCTTGTGGACAAGGAAGGGATGTTTATCATGTCGCTGTCGCACGACATGAAATTCTCCAACCCCTCCGAAGTAATCAGTTTGGGCGGCCCAAGGTACATGGACAACATAACCTTAATGGACATATATAGCTTAATACCCGAAATAGAAGCGGCGGAAGGGCCGTATGCCAGAAGCAAGGAAATCAACTGCATAGCCGCCACATTCTACCTTAAAAACATCACCAAAGAAGACCACCTGTATCGGGAAACCATGGTATTCGAGGAGATAACCAAGGACATAGACGAAGCCATAAGGATAATGATAATAAGGAACGGCGAAAGAACGGTATACGCCAAGAAGAAGAAAGACGGGGACATCGAAGAGGTTGTGCCCGGCGAATATTTTACCGAAGACGGCAAAAACATACCCGACGCCCAGCCGTGGATGACCGTGCCGTTTATCAGCCGTGAAAGGGCTTATTACGAAACGGGCTTGTCGCTGGCGGCGGGCGAGATAGTAAAGTATACCGTCATGATATGGCTGGAGGGCAACGATCCGGAATGCGTAGACGACATTTTGGGCGGAACATTGAAGATGCGAATGGAGTTCACGCAGTACGCTTGACATCGAGAAAAGGGGAAAAAACCAAAAAGGAAGGTGATTTTTATGCACAAATTAAGATTTAAGGCTCCGCATTAACGCATATGGGCAGCTTTATTGACGAAAAAAACAAAAAAATGCTAAAACCCCCTTTTCAAACGAATTATAATGTGTTATAATGTAAATTAGCAAATAAGATTAAAAAAATCTTAAAAAAAACACTAATAAAAGTGAGGTAACGAAAAATGAAAACAATGAGAAAAAGCATGTTCATTTCCACCGTTTTGATGGTCGTCCTCCTCATTGTGGCATTGTCAACGGCAACCTTTGCGTGGTTCAGCGCGAACAATACCGTTATCGCCACCCAAACCACAATGACGGCGGCAACCTCAACGGATGCGAATATCACGATAGGATGGGAACGCAACCCTTCACAAATGGGAAGCTCAATTTCCTTTGATTCAGCTTCGGCTCTGCATCCCACCATCCCCAAGCTGAAACCCGTCAAGGCGGGCGAAACGGACACCATTCCCGCTCAATATGTTTCCACCAATAAGGCGCCCGCAGTGGGTACACATAGCTTTACATATGAAGGCTACACTGTGCCGTTCTTAACCGTAGTAGACGCTAAGGAAGCTGTGAGGGGCGGCACGATTGCCTACGACAAAGTTAACACAAACTATCCCAACTTGACAGAAACCATT
>LFSG01000013.1 GCA_001512685.1 Clostridiales bacterium DTU072 | reverse complement strand
CCCCTAATCGTAAATCAAAAAGAAATTGACCAAATGGGCGAAATCCTTGAAACCGTATTGAAGGAGTTGAATCAATAATGCCAAAGAGAACTGACCTTAAAAAGATTCTTGTAATCGGCAGCGGGCCCATTGTCATCGGACAAGCCGCCGAGTTTGATTATTCGGGAACACAAGCATGCAAGGCCCTTAAGGAAGAAGGCTATTATGTTATTCTCATAAACAGCAATCCCGCTACGATAATGACGGATATGACCACCGCCGATGTTGTTTATATCGAGCCTATAACCGTAGAAACTATCGTTAAAATAATAGAAAAAGAGCGTCCTGACGGATTGCTGCCCACTTTGGGCGGTCAAACCGGACTCAATATGGCCATTCAGCTTTCCCAAGCGGGAGCGCTTGAAAAATATAATCTTCAATTGTTGGGAACCGAATTATCTTCAATACAAAAAGCCGAAGACAGAAAGCTGTTCAGAGACTTAATGGAAGAAATAGGCGAAAAGGTGCCGGCCAGCAAAATTGTAACTAATTTTGACGAAGCTAAAGAATTCGCCCAAACAAACGGTTATCCCATTATTGTAAGACCTGCTTTTACTTTGGGAGGAACAGGCGGCGGCATTGCCCACAATGACGAAGAATTTCATGAAATAGCGTTAAAGGGATTGAAAAACAGCATAATAAATCAAGTTATTCTTGAACAATCGGTGGCGGGCTGGAAAGAAATAGAATATGAGGTTATCAGAGACAAAAATGACAATTGTATTGTCGTTTGCAACATGGAAAATTTTGATCCTGTGGGAATTCATACCGGCGACAGCATAGTAGTCGCTCCCACTCAAACGCTTTCTGACAAAGAATGCAGAATGCTCGCTAACGCTTCCAAAAAAATCATAAAAGCTCTTAACATTGAAGGCGGCTGCAATGTGCAATTCGCGCTTAACCCCCACAGTTACGAATATGTGGTTATTGAAGTGAATCCCCGCGTAAGCCGTTCTTCGGCGCTTGCTTCCAAAGCGACGGGCTATCCCATAGCAAGGGTGGCCGCAAAAATTGCCGTAGGCTATACGCTTGACGAAATAAGAAACGATGTTACGGGCAGCACTTACGCCTTTTTTGAACCCGCTCTGGATTATGTGGTAACAAAAGTGCCCCGCTGGCCATTCGATAAATTCAATACCGCCGACAGATTGCTGGGAACGCAGATGAAGGCGACGGGAGAAGTAATGGCAATAGGCAGGTGTTTTGAAGAAAGCTTGCTAAAAGCCATTGACAGCTTGGATATAAAACTGAATTATCAAATTGGCATGGATACCATGAAGCGGCTTACCGACGAAGAAATTGTAAAATCCATGAAAAACCCCGATGACGAAAGAATCTTCGTTATCAGCGAAGCTCTTTGGCGGGGCTTTGACATAGACGAAATACATGAAATGACAAAAATCGACAAGTTTTTCCTCGGTAAACTTAACAACATCGTAAATGCCGCCAAAACACTTGAATCAATCACTATCGACCAATTGGACGAAGCGCTTATGCGCCGAGTAAAATACCTTGGTTTCGGCGATTCTTATATAGCGAAGCTGATGGGCTGCAAAAAGGAAGAAGTCGACAAATTAAGACACGATTACGGAATTACTCCCGCTTACAAAAAGGTTGATACTTGCGCGGGAGAATTTGAGGCTGTCAGTCCATACTATTATTCATGTTATGAAGCGGTAGACGAGCTGCAAGTGTCAAACAACAAAAAAGTTATTGTGTTGGGCAGCGGCCCCATCCGTATCGGGCAAGGAATTGAGTTTGATTACTGTAGCGTGCATTCGGTAAAAGCGCTTAAAGAAATGAATATTGAAGCCATTATCATTAACAGCAATCCCGAAACGGTATCCACGGATTTTGATACCAGCGACAAACTGTTTTTTGAGCCTTTAAGCTTTGAATGCGTCATGGACATTATCGAAAAAGAGAAGCCTTACGGCGTAATTGTGCAATTTGGCGGACAAACCGCCCTTAACCTCGCCAAGAAATTATTTGCTTCAGGCATAAATGTGCTTGGAACCAGCGCCGATGACATTGACAGAGCCGAAAGCAGAGACCGCTTTATCGAAGTGCTGACCAAGCTGGGCATCCCCATGCCCGACGGCGAAACGGTATATTCTTTTTCTGAAGCCGTTAAAGTCGCCGATAAACTTGGTTATCCCGTGCTTGTGCGTCCGAGCTATGTTTTGGGCGGAAGAGCCATGGAGATAGTATACGACGAAAACCACTTGAAAGAATATATGTCAATGGCTATCGCTCTTGAAAACGAACATGCCATTTTAATAGACAAATATATCGTGGGCAAGGAAATGGAAATCGACGCCATAGCCGACGGCGAAATCGTGGTCATTCCCGGAATAATGGAGCACATCGAAAGAGCGGGCGTGCACAGCGGCGACAGCATTTCGGTATATCCCACTCAAACTTTATCCAAGGAAGTCAAAAACAAGATAATAGATTATACGATAAAGCTGGGACGGGAGCTTAATATAAAAGGGCTTTTTAATATACAATTTGTGCTTGACCGAGAGCAGAATGTTTATGTAATCGAAGTAAATCCGCGGGCAAGCAGAACTGTTCCAATATTGACAAAAGTAACCGGCATTCCTATGGTAAAGCTGGCAACGGAAATAATGATGGGCAAAAAGCTCAGCGAACTTGGCTATTCCACCGGACTTGTTCCTCCCTCCCCTTACATCACCGTAAAATCGCCGGTATTCAGCTTTTCAAAATTGCGTACGGTAGACATTTCCCTTTCTCCCGAAATGAAGTCCACGGGCGAGGTTATGGCAACCGATCATAACTATAAGGCGGCGCTGAAAAAATCGCTTATCGCAAGCGGGATATATATGCCTCCCATGGGAAATGTGTTGTTTTCGCTTGCCGACAGGGATAAGCCCGAAGGCGTGCAAATAGCTAAGGCGCTGCTGAGAAGAAATTATAAGATTTTTGCCACCGATAAAACTTACCAATACTTTGTGGCAAACAAAATTGATTGTAAGCTTGTGGAAAAATCCGGTTTAATCATGCGTTTGCAAGAAAAGAACGATATAGATTTAATTATAACAACCGCAACTATCGGAAAAGACAAAAAACGCAAAGGGTTCGCAGTAAGAAGAACGGCTATGGAATTCAATATCCCGTGCATTACCAGCCTTGACACAGCCAACGCCGTTATTTTTGCTTTCAGCGGCATATCCAAAGAGGATATACTGCCCCTTAACGACTACGGCATAAGGAGGATCTCTTAATGGATTTATTCGATTACACGCCCACAGGCAAAATTAATCAGAAACATTTGCTCACGCTAAAAGATTATTCGCGGGAAGAAATATATGAAATTCTGCATTTAGCCATAAAACTAAAAAAAGAATATAAGCAAGGCATTACGCATGACATCTTAAAAGGAAAAACCCTTGCCATGATCTTCGCCAAGCCGTCCACAAGGACAAGGGTTTCCTTCTTCATGGCAATGAAGCAACTGGGAGGCGATTCATTGTTCCTATCCACCAACGATATACAGCTGGGCAAAAGCGAAACCATTGAGGATACCGCTAAAGTTATTTCCAGAATGGGGCTGAGCGGTATAATGATAAGAACCTTCCTTCAAAGCGATGTGGAGGCGCTTGCCAATCATGGCTCCATCCCCGTTGTCAACGGCCTCACCGATGATTATCATCCTTGCCAGGCTCTTGCCGATATTCTTACGTTATACGAACATAAAGGCAAAATCAGCGGTCAAAAAATCGCTTATCTGGGCGACGGCAATAATGTCGCGCACAGCCTTATGATTATATGCTCAAAACTGGGCGTTAAATTCGCGGCGGTATGTCCCAAAGGCTATGAGCCTAATGCGAAAATTACCGATTACTGCAAAAGCATAGGCGGCGACATAATTGTTACCGACAACATTGACGAAGGCGTAAAAGATTCCGATGTGCTTTATACCGATGTCTTCTTCAGCATGGGACAAGAAATTACCTCGGAAAAAAGAACCGCGCTTATGCCCTATCAGTTAAATATGGAGATTTATAAAAAAGCAAAGGAAGGCTGCATAACAATGCACTGCCTGCCCGCTCACAGAGGCGAAGAAGTTACCGAAGATATTCTCGACGGTCCCATGAGCGTTGTCTTTGACGAAGCCGAAAACCGTTTGCATGCCCAAAAAGCCGTTCTCGCTCTTCTTTTGAAAAATGCTTGACATAAGGTTATAGCGGTAATATAATTTGAATAAATACAAAATATAATGCTGGGGGTGGCAGCAAAAGCTGCCTGAGATTACACCCTTTGAACTTGATTGAGTTAGTACTCACGTAAGGAAGCATCTACATCGCTTTTCGATCAAGTCTTTAAGGTAATCTCTTAAAGACTTTTTTACTAACTTTGAGAGTTCAGCAGCAAAAAGGAGGTTTTTATGTTCTTTTTAGCTTCTGAAGCTTTTTCCACACTTTCCGTTTTCAAAAAAAGCGGAACAATCTTTCTCTATGTAACCATAGGCCTTTTGGCGCTCATTGCCGTTATCGGCGTGTTAATATGGCGTTACAAGAAAGACAGATTAAACGATTTTGCCAAATACGCCATAGGCGCGGGAATGGGGTATTCCCTTGCCGTAATCGCCATTATGCTGTTTTTGAAGTTTGACGAAATGGTTGCCGAAGGCGAATTCGTCGGCGAAGTCTTTTGGCCGGTATTCTCTTTGTTATGCCTTGCGGTGGCGTTAATTGTGGGAGGACTCATTGTATCCGTATTAAAGAGCGAATACCTTAAAAAATACACCTTTTTATCGATAGTAGTGGCTGTAGTGGCCACATTGGGTATCGTTATCGTTCAGCTTGCCAAGCTTTATAAAGATAATTTTGTGCTCGCCGATGAATTGATACTGATTTTTTCAATACTTGCTTTATCTGCAATACTGACGGTAACGCTTATTTTCTTAGGCAAGAGGACCTTGCCGCAGAACAGCACCAAAGCCGTCGTATACGCCGCTATTTGCATAGCCATAAGCTTTGCCTTGTCTTACATAAGATTTTTCAGACTTCCCCAAGGCGGTTCCATCACTTTCGTAAGCTTGCTCCCGTTAATGTTTTATTCATATATTTTTGGCATAAGAAAAGGCGTGCTCGCGGGTTTTATATACGGGCTCTTGCAGGCCATACAAGACCCCTGGCTGCTTCATCCCATACAATTTTTATTGGATTATCCCTTTGCTTTTGCCATGGTAGGCCTTGCGGGCATGTTCAGATATACGCCCATATTCAAAAATAACATTATCGGCAAATTCCTTTTAGGAGCGGCTGTCAGCGCGGTTTTAAGATATGCTTCCCATGTTATATCGGGCGCAATAATATTCGGCTCCGCCAACGAAAATTTTAATGCCATTGAGTGGAGCCTCTTCTACAACCTGTTTGTCTTTGCGGACGCCGCCATAGCGGTGTTTGCGGGCAGCATTATGCTGAGCTCAAAGAATTTTGTCAATCAAATAGAAAACATTAATGTCAATTACTGATAAATTAAAGCCGTTATTTAACTAAAATAATGAAAAACAAAAACCCCGCCGTAAGCGATTTCCAATTTTACGCTTCCGTCAACGGCGATATTGGAAATGCCTCTTGTACGGTGGGGTTTTAGCAATAAATCGTTGAGAGGATAATATAGGCCTTTGGACTGTTTTATCAATGCGTCCCCCGCAAAGGGCACAATGGAAATTGTTTCGCCCTTTTTAACATCGAGCGAAAAATCCTTTTCAAAATAATATATATCAAGTCCCCTTTCCCTTGCCGCGGCGGGCACATTAAGCAAATAACATAACTTGAGCAGACCGAGATTGCCGAGAACATGGTCCATTCTGCCGCCTAATGCGCCGTAAATGTTTATGCTGTCACAGCCTTGGTTTACCGCATACTCAACGCATATTTCGCCATCGGTTTGGTTTTTTTCTATATTATGCCTTATTACTTTTAATCCCGAAGGAACGCTGCTCAAGCTGTCAAAGTCTCCCACAATGACGTCGGGCTTTTTCCCTTTCAATAAGTTATAACCCGCGTCGGCGCAGATAATCAAATGCCCTTCAATTTCTCTGTCAAGGCTTACGCCGTTTAATATTATTGCCGCCGTCTTCATAAATCAATAGCTCCTTACGCTAAATTATAGCATAATTTTTTTGATTAAATCAAAAAGATACATTTGTCAAATATTATTGGAAAGAATAAATATCTGTGTTATAATAGCGCTATGAAAAAATACTACTTTTTTGCTTATCTTAACAGAATGAAATACATTGAGAGATGGAGCCTTATGCGTTCCACCATCAAAGAAAACATTATGGAGCACAGCGAACAGGTCGCTCAGCTCGCGCATATACTCGCATTAATCAGCAATAAAATTTTTAACGGCAATGTCGATGTGGGCAAAGTGGTCATAAACGCGGTTTATCATGAAGCCAGCGAAGTCATTACTGGCGATTTGCCCACACCCATCAAATATTTCAATGCCGACATCAACAGCGCGTACAAAAATCTTGAGGAAATTGCCAACAAAAAGCTTATCGCCATGCTTCCCCAAGAATTTCAATCTGATTTCAAGGAAATATTGATAGGCAGCGATGAAGAAGTACATAAATTTGTGAAAGCCGCCGATAAACTTGCGGCCTATATTAAATGTATCGAAGAAATAAAATGCGGCAATTCCGAATTTACCAAAGCAAAAAATTCTCTTTATAAAGATCTTATGTCCAATAACATGCCCGAAATAAAGTATTTTATGGATACCTTTATTGAAGGCTTTGAAAAGACCTTGGACGAACTTGAATAAGCTCTACTCTCTATCTTTATTTAATTTTCTTAATCTCATAAGGAAGGGCGGAATATCGTTATCTCTTACTTTCATGCGGTGGGAAGGTATTTCTTTGGGTTCTTCCTCTTCCTTTATAGGCGGCTCCTGCATTTTGTATATGTTCTGCGGCTGAATATTAAACGGGGAGGAAGAAACTTGTTGTTGTTCTTCTGTTTTTATGCCCAATGCGGGAGTTTCCGGCCTTTTAGACAGCACATCCGTGGTATTGGGTATGGAGTTCTGATTGAATCCGGTCGCTATCAGCGTTACAATAACTTCATCCTTTAGCGTGTCGTCAAACCCCAAGCCTTGAATTATATTGGCGTCCACATCGGCTACTTGATTTATGAGCGACAGCGCTTCTTTGACTTCAAAGCCGTTTATGTTCATATCCGCTGTAACATTCACGATAATCTGAGTGGCGCCTTCGATAGTGCTCTCAAGAAGCGGTGAGTTCGCCGCTTGCTTAAGCGCGTTAAGCACCCTGTTTTCGCCTTTGGCCCGCCCTATTCCTATATGAGCGGTTTTCATGTTTTTGATTACCGTTCTGATGTCGGCAAAGTCCAAGTTGATAAGCGAGGGCTTAACCACGATATCGGTAATGCCTATAATGCTGCTGTGCAATACATCGTCGGCTATTTGAACAACTTTATATAAAGGCGTTGTGGGAGGAACAAATTTGAAGGCCATTTCATTGGGTATAACAACAAGGACATCCACATGTTCGCGAAGCTTGTCAATGCCAATTTCGGCAAGGCGCATTTTTCTCCTTCCTTCATATTCAAAAGGTTTTGTAACCACGGCTATTGTCAAGATATTCAATTCCTTGGCAATTTCGGCAATAACGGGTATTCCTCCCGTTCCCGTGCCTCCGCCCATGCCTGCAGTCAAGAACAATAAATGAGCGTCCTTTATCGCTTCGGTTATCTGTTCTTTGCTTTCTATGGCGGCTTGTTCGCCTATTTCGGGAACCGAGCCTGCGCCCAAGCCTTTAGTTAGCTTTGCCCCCAACTGTATTTTAAGCTCGGCAATGCTACTGTTAAGGGCCACCATATCGGTATTGGCGGCAATAAATTGCACTCCTTCAACATTAGCGTTTTTGAGCCTGTTTACGGCGTTGCAACCGCCGCCGCCTATCCCTATTATTTTTATGTTAACGATATCCCTGACTGCGTTCATGTCCTTTTTCCTCCATTTCTTATGTTCAGAAAAAATTTATTTATCCTTAACGTTTATTAATTTGTTTATTATAAAAATAATTCAATACGGAAATAAGGGAAAGGTTTTCCGTAGCCTCCCAACCCGTATAATCCGTCATTATCGTTTCCACCGGTCTTGCGCAAACATTCTCTATTATTTCTCTTACTCCCGGCAATCTACAAATCGCCGATCCTCCCATATATAGAGGTACATTGTCCTCTATATCGATATCAAACCCTTCGATGGCCGATTTGATGTACCCCGCGATATCAAAAATTCTTTCCTCGGCAATGGCGTTAATGGTTTTTATGTCATAACAAAAGTTTTCGCCGTCCACAAAAATACTGTAAACCTGATCTTGCTCGGGCTGAATATTCAAATTAAGCTTATTGTATAGCTCATATGAATGAGAAAAAGGAATATTCATAACGATGGTAATATCCCCCGCTACGGTCCCACCGCCCAGAGAGAACGAAGTCATGTTCAAAATCCCTTTGCCCATGGAATAAGACAAGGTGGAGCTGAGATATCCCAAATTCAAATATAAAGTATCCGAAAGCTCTTTTATCGATTTCAGCTTATTCACATAGCCGACTTCGGAAAATATGGAGGATATATACTTTACCTTGATATTGAGTCTTGCGGCTATCTCATTGAAAATATCAATAAAATACCTTTCGGCAAGAATATAAGACAGCTTAGCAAGCACTCTGTTGCAGCTTTGCCCCACAGGGTTTAACAGCTTGCGCGGGTTGCAGTCCGTCTTATAAAAAACGCCGCTTCTTTCTATGTTTACAAATTTTTGATGAGCGCTGTATGTATCTCCTATAAAAAACATTTCCTCCAAGTCTTCTTCTTTGATTCTTTTATCTATGTCTCTTTCCACATTCTTGGAAACGGCGCAAGAAAATTCACCCGGCACGGCAATATATAAGCGCTTTACTTTTTTGTTGAATCTTATATAGAAATTATCGATTAGCTTCTTTATTGTGGGATAAAGTTCTTCAACCCTGAGGAATTCGCCGTCTTGAAATCCTGAATATTTTTGTTCCAGCATGCCGGTAATTTGGGGGAAGAAAGCATTCCTGCTGATTTCAAAAGAAACGAGGCTAAGTTTCTCCGTGCCTACCAATAAGGCTATAATCCCCTTTTTGCCAAACATTGCGATACTACTCCGGATTATGTTAATAAATTAATTATATTATAATAAAATATATGTGTCAATAATAAAGATTTACCTTAAAGGCTTGCTTAAAGGTTTTTTATTACAAAAATGCCGATAATTTATAAATTTCTGTAATCGATTATAAACACATTGCGCTTATCGTAATCCAAATTATTGTATTCGCCATACAGAGCGCTTACTTGCTTTTTCATATTCGCGTCAGCTTTTCGATCAAATATGAACTCTCCGTCGCCGAAGCGGGTATATAAATGTATGGTATCAGCTTTTACTTCAATTTCGGAAATGAAGGCGATTAAGGATTCTTCGGTAAATCCTATTTCTAAAAATTGCTTTAATATTTCATTTATTTGCAGAAAATGATTGATGTTAAAAGTTTTATCCGCATAAACGCCTTTTATCCAAATGGCGTCAAAATCTATTTGATTTATATCGCGTTCTTTTACCAATTGAAAATCAATATCAGTAGGTATGCATTGTCCGCTTTGGGAATTCTTGTAAGGAACTATAATAATCGGCCTTCGCTCTTTTATGACCAATTTAACTTTGTTGGGGAATTGCCTTTCTATTTCTATGACGCTTATTAAATTGTTATCAAAGTATCGGCAAATGTTTTCTTTAACCCGTTTTTCGTTAAGGTTAAAGATATTTGTGTTTAATTCAATTTGGGACGCCGTAAGTATTTCTTCTTTTGTGGCTGACTTGGGCTGTCCTTCGAATACTACTTCCACTGTCTTAATCAAAAAAATATTGCTGAATAAGACAATAAGCGCTATAAAAATCACGCAGATAATTATAGCTATGTACTTTTTTTTCATATTCTTCTTATATCCGCTCCCAATTTTTTCAACAGATCTTCTATTCTTTCATAGCCTCTGTCAATATGGTATATGTCGTTGACTATTGTTGTGCCTATGGCGTTCAATCCTGCCAGCACAAGGGCGGCTCCCCCTCTCAAATCCTGCGCCGACACCTCGGCGCCCGAAAGTCTGTCCACTCCCTTTATGATGGCGTTTCTGCCTTTAATCCTTATTGCCGCGCCCATTTTAATTAATTCGCATACATGCTTAAATCTGTTTTCAAAAATGTTTTCGGTTATTATGGACACTCCCTCGCTTACCGCTTGCAAAGCCATAATTTGAGCTTGAAGATCGGTGGGAAATCCGGGATATGGTTGAGTTTCTATATACTCTATCGCTTCCCTGTGGTTTTTTGACGCTATCTCTATCTTATCATCATATTGCTTAATATTGCAAGAGGTTTTTGCCAATTTCGACAGAAGCGACTGTATGTGTTCGCCTTTGCAGCCGTTTAGCATTATTTCTCCGCCGCAAATGGCCACAGCTATGGCGAAGGTGCCCGTGACTATTCTGTCAGCCATAGCCGTATACTCCACGCTCTTGAATTTATCCGTTCCCTCTATTTCAATAAACGGAGTGCCCGCGCCTTTAACGCTTGCCCCCATAGCCGCTAAAAAGTTTTGCAAATCCACGATTTCGGGCTCGCGGGCGGCGTTCATGATAGTAGTCTTGCCCTTTATTGTGGCGGCGGCGAGCATTATGTTTTCGGTAGCGCCCACGCTGGGGTAGTCAAGCATAATGTCGCCGCTTATCATATTTGAGGCGTCACAGTATATATATCCCGACCTCTCTACAATTTTTACATTCATTTCACGAAAAGCCTTTAGATGAATGTCTATCGGCCTCAATCCGATGTCGCAGCCGCCGGGATAAGCGACTTTTGCCTGCTTAAGCCTCCCCAGCATCGGCCCTAAAATGAAAATAGAGCTTCTGAGCTCTTTAGCCAGAGCGTGGGATATTTCCGAAGATTTAAGATTGTCGGCATGTATTTCGACATTTTTGCCGTTTTTAACTACGGACGCCCCCAAAGACCTAAGAATCTTGGCCATATTTTCCACATCGATTAAGTCGGGGACATTCTTAATGGTTACCTTTTCATTAGTTAAAATGGATGCCGCAAAAAGAGGAAGCACAGCATTTTTTGCACCTTGAACATCAACACAGCCGTAAAGGCGGTTGCCACCGTTAATTACCAGTTTTGCCATTACCCTCTCCTATTTAATCTGTAACATTACATTTTATGGTTTGATTTTTGCATTGGTGAAGCAATATTAATCAAAACCCCCGAGGCAAACATATAAGCCATTAAGGCCGTTCCGCCGGCGCTTACATAAGGCAAAGGCAAACCCGTAGGCGGTATTGTTCCCGTTACTACTGCTATGTTTATCAAAGTTTGAATGGCGATAACTCCGGTAATGCCGGTGGCAAGCAATCTTTTATAAAAGCAATCGGCTCTTAATGCCGTCATGATTCCGCTGTATATCAATAAGGCAAAAACGCCCATTACAAAAAGACAACCGATTAATCCTAACTCCTCGCCGATTACCGAAAAAATAAAATCCGATTCCGCAAAAGGAAGAAAAAGATATTTTTGTCTGCTTTTGAAAAGGCCCACCCCGAAAAGTCCCCCTCCTCCCAAAGCAAAATAAGATTGTATAAGCTGATAGCCTTCGTTTTTGGGATTTTGCCAAGGATTGATAAAAGCCGTAAGCCTTTTCATTCTGTACGGCTCAAGAATAATCATTAAAGGTACGGCTATTGTCAAGGCGGCAAACAATAAGATAAACCATTTTTTTGGCGTGCCTGCCACAAAAAGCATTAAAAGCAGAGACAAACCTACGCACATTGTGATGGACATATTGGGCTCCAAAATTATAAGCGCGCACATGCCCAATCCGCAAATCAGCGGCACAATCAAGCTTTTCAAGTCCTTGGGCGGATGTTCGGTAAGATATCCCGCAAGAAAAATCATCAACCCGAATTTGGAAAATTCCGAAGGCTGAATGGTGGTGAAACCCAGATTCAGCCACCTTGTGGCGCCGTAGCTTTCCACGCCCAAGCCCGGAACAAACACCAGTCCCAGTAGAATTAACGATACAAAAAGGATTATCCATTTGAATTTATTGAGATAGTAAACATTAAATTTCGCTCCGATTATAAGCATAACAATGCCCACCGCGAACGCTATCGCTTGTTTTTTCACATAAAAAAATTCGTCGCTGAATTCGCGAAGCGTGGAATATGAACTTGCCGAGTATATCATAAGAATGCCAAGCAAACTCAACAAGATTGTGGTAAAGGCAATATTAAAGGTTAATTTCATAGACTATACCTTTGAAGGCGTCGCCCCTCTCGGCATAATTGGAATATCTGTCAAAGCTCGCCGCCGACGGCGAAAACAAAACATTCTTTATGTCGTTTAACGCGCTCAATTTTTCTACGCATGCTTTCAAAGTGTCTTCAATGGAAATATTGCAAAAACCCATCTTTAACGCGGCGGCATAAATTTTTTCCGCATTATTTCCCGTAACCGTTATGTATTTTACTTTTTCATCAATATTCTCAAAAAATTCGCAATAATCCTCATTCTTATCGCTGCCGCCCATTATTAAGCCTATCTCTCCTTCCAGAGTATTTATGGCATATCGGCAGGCATGAATATTTGTTCCTTTTGAATCATTATAAAAACTCTTTCCGTTAAGCGTGGTAACATATTCCACTCTGTGCGGCAAAGGGGTGTAATCTCTGATAAGATTCAACATGTGTTCCCTTTTGCATCTAAGCAAAGCGCCGGTATTCATTGCGGCAAGCAAATTGTATCTGTTATGTTCTCCCCTTACGCAGCTTTCTTTTATATGGCACAGCAAAGTGTCTTGAAAAAAATAATAATTATCTTTTATGTATACTTCGGACAGCTGCTTTTTTAAGCTGATGTATATTATTTTTGCCCTGCATTCCGAGGCAAGCGCCCTTACATTTTTATCGTCATAATTCAAAATAATGAAATCGTCCTTGCGTTGGTTTTTGAATATTTTCTTTTTGGCGTTGACATAATCGTTAAAAGTTAAATATCTTTCCATATGGTCGGGCGCTATGTTCATTATTACAGAAATACGGGGATGAAAATGCTTGACTCCCTGCAATTGAAAGCTTGAGGCTTCAATAATCGCGTAGTCCATGGGCGTATTGTCCAACACTACCTGTGATACGGGATAACCTATATTCCCCATTGTCTTTACTTTTAGTCCGCAATTTGACAATAATTTTTGCATCATGCATACCGTGGTTGTCTTTCCGTTTGTGCCCGTTACCGCTATTTGCGGATATTTAAGATGTCTTGCCCCCAATTCAAGTTCGCTTATTACGGGTATTTTAGTTTTTTTAGCGGCAATTAGAATTTCATGATTGTCGGGTATGGAAGGGCTTATCGCTATCAAGCTCACATCGCGCAATATCTCATCTATGGGCAAGCCCTTGACATTTACAAAACCGTTTTGAGTGGGGTTAACAAAGTCGTCATAGCAGAAAACTTCAGCTCCAAGTGTTTTTAACAAATTACAAGCCGATATGCCGCTTGCGCGCATTCCAAGCACAAGCGCTTTTTTCCCGCTTAAATTCATAACGCTCACCTCACATTACAATAAGACTTATCACTCCGCCTATAAAGGTTATAATTGTATAATAAGATACAATCTTGGGCTCCGGTATTCCCTTTAATTCCATATGGTGATGAAAAGGAGCCATCAAGAATACCCTTTTACGCTTCAGCTTAAATATGATTACCTGTATTATTACTGATATGCTGGAAACCACAAACATTATTCCTGCAAGAAGAATTAAAAAAGGATTTTTTGTAAGCATAGCCACCATAGCGCCGCATCCTCCCAAAGCCATGCTGCCCATATCGCCCATTATTATTTTGGCCTTAAACGAATTATGCCAAAGAAAAGCCGTAAGTCCGCCTATTAAAGCGCCTATGAATATCAATAAGCCTGATATTTCTTTAGCGTACAAAGTCCTTCCCAAATCATTGGCGTTTGTCATTTCCATATACGCCACAACAAAGTATACCGCAAAATATACGCAGCAAACGTTGCCTGAAAGACCGTCCAGCCCGTCGGTCAAATTAACCGAATTGGTAAGCGCGATATAAATAAAAACGCTGAACGGCAAATACCACCATTTGAAGTCAATGAGGATATTGAATATGGGAATATTTACCGCTGTGCCCACATAGCGATTTTTGTAAGCGAAATAACTGGCTATAAGCGCAATCAAAAATTGCGAAATAATTTTTTGGTAGCTTCTCAATCCCAAATTTCTTTTTAACGCAACTTTAAGAAAATCGTCCAAAAATCCCAGTATTCCGTAGCTTAGCATTACCAACATGGCAAATAAGCAAAAAGAATTATTGGCGCCGTCCAATACCAATACGGTAAAAGCCGTGGCAAGAATAAAAATACTTCCGCCCATTGTGGGTATTCCCTGTTTGGCTTCATGTTGTTGCACATACTGCAAAATGGTTTGCCGAGCATTCATTCTTTTTATCAATTTAATGATAAAAGGGGCAATAATCATGCCGACGGAAAATGATATAAGAACGGCAAGTAAGTATTTTATCAATTTCTGTAACTCCTTATGGCCGACATCACCGCTTTTTTATCCGAATAAGGATGTTTTACCCCCATAATATCTAAGTAATTCTCGCCGCCTTTGCCCGCAACCACCACTTTATCGCCGGCTTGGGCGAATTTAATGGCGTACGCTATCGCGTTTTCCCTGTCTTTAATGCATATATAGTTTTGAGTTACCGCCCTAACCCCCTTTTCCACTTGCCTTATAATATCCATGGGGTCTTCAAAACGGGGATTGTCCGACGTGATAACGCAAAAGTCGCTGTACATGGCCGCAACTGTTCCCATTATGGGGCGCTTTACCGCGTCTCGATTTCCTCCGCATCCGAATACCGTAATAATTCTTCCCCCGTCAAGGCTTTTTACCGCTTTAAGCAGGTTTTCCAATCCGTCGGGAGTATGGGCATAATCTATTATTACCGTTATGTCCTCCTTTATAATATTGAACCTGCCGCTTACTTCCTTTAGGCCGCTTAAAGCCTTGAGTATTACGCTCATGGGAATGGATAAAGCTCTGGCCACCGCAATCGCGGCCAGCGTATTGTATACGTTAAACCTGCCGTATAGCGGAATGGTTATTTCCGCCACTTCGTCAAAAGCGTTTAATATAAATCTTGTCTTGGCGTTGTATGTAACTATATCGACGGCAAACACATCCGAAGGATTGTTTATTCCGTAACTCAAGCACAAGCAATTCTTTTTGGAAAGTATTTTTCTCCCGTATTCGTCATCGGAGTTTATTATGCTCAATTTCATTCTTTCATTGCTAAAAAAGCTTGTTTTTGTCCTTGCGTATTTTGCCATATTGCCGAAAAAATCCAAATGGTCTTGAGAAATATTAGTAAACACGGCTGCTTCCGCTTTCAAGCCCTCTAATTTTTTATAATAAATGGCGTGGGCGCTTGCTTCCATTATCACATACTCCACGCCGCTTTCGTAAGCTTTGCTGAAAAGCCTATGCAAATCAAGCGGATCGGGAGTGGTCAAATCTGTATTTATTTTTTTTTCGTCAATTACCGCTCCCAGCGTTCCTATCACAGCGGTTTTGTGGCCGTTGGCTTTCAATAAAGAATTTATTATATAGGTAGTGGTGGTCTTTCCGTTTGTGCCAGTAACAAAAATAATTTTCATTTTTTTGTGCGCGTTGCCGTAATAATTGGAAGCGATAAGCGCAAACGCTTTCCTTGTATCCCGCACTTGAATATGAGGTATATCCTGATTGATCGCCTTATTGCATACTATGGCAAAAGCGCCGTTTTTTAACGCTTCTCCGATGTAATTATGTCCGTCTTTTTCTCCGCTCAACGCTATAAACAAGTCTGATGCCCGCACTTTTCTGCTGTCAATTTTTATGCCTTTTACTTCGGCGTCCATTTCGGCATTTGAAGAAACAATTTCTATCCCTTCCGTTAATTCGCGTAATGTCATTATTTCCTCCTTATCCCAATTCAATCAATACAATATTGTCCGTATTTACAAAGCTGCCCGCAATCGGTATTTGCTTAATCACTTTATCTCCTTCGCCTGCGATTTCGTAATACAAATTTTTATTATACAAAGTATATTTTGCTTGAGTGACATTCATACCCACCAGATTTGGCATCAGAAAATGCTCCTTGGGTTCTTTATTTTGAGGAGATATCCCTTTATACGCAAATATGTTTTTGAAAACTTCGCTTATATACGGAGCCGCCACAATACTGCCGTAATAAAGGCCGCCCGCGGGTTCGTCCACCATCATAAGCGCTATATATTCAGGATCGTCGGCGGGAGCAAAACCGATAAAAGAAGACATATATTTGCCTCGAGCGATAACGCCGTTTTCGTATTTTTGCGCCGTGCCCGTTTTGCCGCCGATACGATAGCCGTTTACCGAAGCCTGCCTGCCGCTGCCCTTTGTTACCACCGTTTCAAGTATTTCTCTCATTTCTTTTGAAGTCGTCGGCTTTATTACACTGTCTTTATAGTTTGGATAATTTCTGTATACCGTTTTATTCCCGTCCTCCACTCTGTCCAATATGTACGGGGTAACCATTTTGCCGCCGTTAATTACCGCGGCGCATGCTACCAGCAGCTCAATAGGCGTTACGGCTATCGCTTGACCAAAACCCATGCGGGCAAGGTCTACCGGCTTTACGTCTTTTTCCGGAATAATAAGTCCCGACGCTTCTCCGCTCATATCTATGCCCGTCTTTACCGTTAATCCGAATTTTCTTATTCCTTCATAGAATTTTTTTATTCCTACTCTGCCCGCTATATCCATAAATAAGCAGTTGCACGAATTTTGCACCCCCTCATCAAATACTTCGGAGCCGTGCCCTATGGTTTTCCAACACTTTATCCTTTGACCGTCTATTATTCTGTATCCCGGACAAAAAAACCTGTAATCTCTATCAATAACGCCGTAATCCAGTCCCATCGCCGTGGTAAGTATCTTAAATGTAGAGCCTGACTCATATACGTTGCTTACCAAAAAGCTTTTTGAATTGGCAAATAATTCGGCGATATTATCTCTCGGAACGGCGTTAAGATCGAATGAGGGGCGCTGCGCCATCGCCAGCACCTCGCCTGTCTTGGCGTTTATGACAATACAATTGGCGCTCTTGGGGCTATATTTTGAAAAGGCGCTTGATACGGCGTTTTCGGCAAAGCATTGAATGTTATAATCGATTGTCAGATATATATCGCATCCCTTCCCGCCTTGTATGTATCTTGTAACATTTTCTTCAAGCTCTCTGCCCACAAGGTCGGTTTCGGTTAAAATATAGCCGTTTTTGCCTTTTAAGTATTTGTCATAATACGCTTCAACCCCCGCTTGCCCCGCGCCGTCTATATTCGTAAATCCCAGCAGCTGTGTCATGAAATCTCCGTAAGGATAATTCCTTGCTATATTCGGAGAAAAATATACGCCCGACACATTGGGCGAATTTATTATGTCAAGCATCTGGTACTTCAACACTTTTTTGGCAACGGTAATCTCGCTGACCTTGGACATCATTTTTGTGTAAAGCTTTTCCCTGTTTACGCCCAAAACCCTTGCCAGCGCTTCAGACGTGCCGTATTTATCTTTTACGGATACGGGACGGACATAAACGGTATATGTGGTATAGGTATCCGCAAGCAAAACGCCGTTGCGGTCATAAATATTTCCCCTTTCTCCAACAACGGGAATATCTCTGGTCCATTGGTCAAGAGCTTTTAGTTGCAATTCCTTGCCGTTTACCAGTTGAATATATACAAGTTTTGAGATAATTGCGACAAACAAAAAGGTTACCAGCGCCATAATTGCCAATAACCTCTTCCTTTGTCTGTAATCAGTGAATTTGATAATGCCGTTGCTCCTTTACTTATTTAATGAATCGCACAATTTGTCAAACCAATTTCGATTATCGTTCTCCTCTTGCTGCAGCACCATGGGCTGCACGCCTTCGCTTTCGATGTTTTCTCCCGAAGCGTCAGCGGAAACCGATGAAATCGGCGACGATGTGTTCATCACTATTAAAATAGATGCAATAGCAATCACTATAAGAACATAAAAAACAATAAAAATTTTTGCGCCCTTCTTTAATTCCACATTGCCGAATATTTTTCTGCAAAAAGCGGAAAAAGCTGAAGGTTTATCATTTTTATCTTTTGTACTTCTAATCCTTTCTTTGGGAAAGGTTTTCTTCGCTTTCGCCCTTGTACCTCCATAAAATTCTTCTTCCGTAAGTATCCTTTCAGGGGTCGATCTTTCCAGCTGCTTAATTAAATAATCTTTATAGGAGTCGCAAGGTCTGTCTTCTTCTTTTGCGGCGAATTTCTTTTTATAATTTTCGTAAGAAATCTCTACGGGACTTTCTCGTCTGTCAAACAATTTGCATTCCGCCTTTTTCTTGTTTTTGTTCAGCATAAAAATATCGTAATTGGTCATTTCCAATTTTTTTGTGCCCAATTGACTGTAATTGCCCATATTTACCTCCTTACACCCTTTCAATTATTCGCAACCTTGCGCTTGACGCTCTTTTATTTATATCAGCTTCCTTTTCTCCGCATATAGGTTTTTTTGTTATAATCTCAATCTCCTTTCTTTTATTGCATACGCACATCGGCAAACGCTTATCGCATATACAGTCTGTTTCCAATTCCTTAAAGCAATGCTTTACTATTCTGTCTTCCAATGAATGAAAGGTTATCACGCACATCCTTCCGCCCTTTTTGAGATAAAATATAACGATTTCGGAAATGAACTCCTTAAGTCCTTTTAATTCGTCGTTAACCTCAATGCGCACAGCTTGAAAGATTCTCTTCGCGGGATTGCCACGCGCATATCTTTCTTTGGGCGGTATGCAGCTGTTTACCAATTCGGCTAATTCCAAGGTGCTTTCAATGGGCTTTATCTTTCGTTGTGATACAATCTTTGAAGCGATTTTCTTGGCGTATTTTTCTTCTCCGTAATTGAATAATATATCCGCCAATTCACGCTCGTCATACTCATTGATTACCTGATAGGCGTTTTTGCTTTGAGAAGTATCCATTCTCATGTCCAAAGGAGCGTCGTTAATGTACGAAAAACCCCTTTCCGGCGTATCAATCTGATAAGAACTGACACCCAAATCAAGCAAAATACCGTCCAAAGCCGAAATGCCCATTTTCTTCAAATGACCGATTATATTCTTGTAATCGTCATTAATCAGAAACAGCTTGTCCGCATAATCGGCAAGTTTTTTTCGGGCGTTTTCAATAGCCGCGTTGTCCTTATCGGTAGCTATAAGCTTGCCTGTCGTTAAGCGTTTTAAGATTCCCTCACTATGACCTGCGCCGCCAAGCGTGCCGTCAAAGTAAATTCCTTGGGGATTAATCTTTAATCCCGTCAATACCTCGTTATACAAAACGGGTATGTGTTTATATTCAGTCATATCAAAAACCGTATTCCTTTAAGGCGTCTATCGCGGCGTCCATAGTGTTTTCGGAAAGACTGAACTTAGCATCGTAAATCTCTTCGCTCCAAATCTCAATCCTGTTCCTGACGCCCATGAATACTACCTTTTTGTTTATATTAGCGGCTTTCTTCAGCTCGGAAGGCAAAATAAACCTTCCTTGCGCGTCTTCTTCGGGAATGTATACCCTGCCTGTGATTGCCCTTATTGCGTTTTGTTTATCGTGAGCCGAAAGCGGCACGTTTTCAATCTTTTTTATAAAGTTCTCAAATTCCTCTTCGCTCATAACGAAAAGACAGCCATCAGTTCCCAAGAACAAAACAAAATCATCGCCCATCTTTGCCCTGAACTTTGCGGGCAATCTCATTCTGTTTTTATCGTCCAGCGATAATCTGTGCGTTCCGAAAAACATAGTATACTCCTTATGTGATATTATCATAACATATATTTTTTCCACTTTCAACCACTTTTTAAAATTTTTTTTAAATTATCAAAAAAATCCATAATTTAATTTTACAAAATATCCACATTTTGGCTAAAAATTAACGCAAATGGCCAAAATTGGACAGCTAATTTCTTTGTAAATTATAAAAATTTTGGTGGAAATTATTCCCTACATAGACCATTTGTCCATAAATGTTAAATAAAAAAACCAAAGACAAATATTTTGGAGAATTTTGTCAAAATATTATTTTATATAATCTGTTAAATCTATAAGCTTGTTGTCCAGCATATCGCATGAGGTAAGAAAATAATCGGTATCGCCTTTGTTTACTATGGGAGCAAAACGCCCGTTACCGCCGTGTAAGTGTCCATAGATTACGGTTTTAATACCGTGTTGGGCAATTTTTTCGGTAAACGGGGAATCTTGAAACTTCGCGTTAAAAGGCGGATAATGCATCATAAGAACGATTTTTTCATTATTTTGTTTTAATTTTTTTGCGGCTTTTATGGATAATTCCAGTCTGATCAATTCCCTGTCGATATATTTTTTTTCTTCTTCCGTTGCCTTTTCGGACACCGTCCACCCTCTTGTGCCGCACACGATTATATCTTCAAATTTCAAAGCGTCATTCTGTATGCAATAAACGCTTGCAGGAAGCGCTTTTCTTACTTTTGCGAGGCTGGTCCACCAGTAATCATGGTTGCCGCGAATAATGACCTTCTTGCCGCTGAGCTTGCCTATTTCCTCCAAATCGGCTTTGGCGTCCTCCAACTTCATGGCCCATGAGATGTCCCCCGCTATCAAAACCAAGTCTTCATCGGAAACCTTGTTTTGCCAATCGGTTTTAATGCGCTCGAAATGAGACTGCCAAGACTCGCCGAATATATCCATGGGTTTATCCGTATTGGTTGCTAAATGCAAATCGCTTATGGCAAAAACTTTCATAATTCATATATTACCATAATGGATTATAATTAACAAGAATATGCCAAAGCCAAAAAATAAACGTTGGGCAGGAACAAGCCATTTTACGCTTTCCTGCCCGTCATTAATAATGAATTATGGGGTATATGACTAAATTAATCGTCGCAACCGAAAAGCACATCCCCTCTGGGATATAGCGGCTTGTTAAATACTTCAGAACATAAATCTTCTTCAAATTCCTTGCAAGGCGGAATAAAAGGATAGCCGTAAGACGGTATGCTCAAGATTACCTTAGCATATACCTTTGTAATTATCGTTACGCATAAAGTGGTGGTGAGCACCGAATCACTCAGCGTATTGTTGAGTCCCACTATACTTACCGACGCGTCCACTTGTATCGGCGCCAAAGCGGTGGAAGCGGGAACTCTCAGCAAAATGTCCTTACACTCGCTGTAGGACGATGTACCGTAAACAATATTCCCCGCGTTATCCATGGCGACTACTTGAATGGGTATGGTTACAGTAAATCTCGCTCTTGAAAATATGCTTCTGGGAATAGGAGTAATGCTTAAGTTTGAAATTATGGCTTTGCCCACGCTGTTGACGCATTTTACAACCAAATTTCGAGGACATTGCGGAAAGCAAACCGTCAGCTGGACATTTTCTATACTCCTTCTCTGAATACAAGCATCAAAGATTCTTTTTACTTCAACGCATACTTTTTCACATTTTGAGGAAGTAGAACCACAGAATCTGGCGGGAGCATTATCAATTCTGTTCATAATGATTTTCTCCCTTAAAGATAAAATTATTTATTACATCTTATGAAAAAATTCCTTGCCTGGTGCTTAAAGGCACAAAATATATATCCGAATTTTCAAATAAAAAAACCGCTTTGGGCGGTTTATTTAATCCTGTTCGCTTTGAGCGTAAAGCGCTTGGTCAATTCTTTCCAGCACCCTTTCTTTGCCCGTCTTTTCTGTAGAAGATATGGGGATAATATTATCTTTTCCCACTCCAAGAGCCGAAGAAAGCATGACAAGCTGTCTGCCGCATGCCGCTCTGCTGAGCTTGTCGGCTTTGGTGGCGATTATGGTAAAAGGCAGATTGTAAAAATTCATGTATGAAAGCATCATATTGTCGTATTCTGTAGGTTTATGCCTGATGTCCAATAGTAAAAACACGTGTTTAAGCTTTTTGCTTAATTGAAAATAACTTTCCAACAGCGTCGCCCATTTTTTCTTTTCCGCTTTGGGAACCTTGGCAAAACCGTATCCCGGCAAATCCACTAAAGAAAATTCGCCGCCGTTAATATTATAATAATTCAGCGCGCGCGTTCTGCCGGGCTCTTTTGACGTTTTGGCAAGCTTGGAGTTATTGCAAATAAAATTTATGAATGAAGATTTGCCCACGTTGGATTTGCCGGCAATCGCGATTTCTTTAACCGTCGACGGTAACTGCGAAATATTATGAACAGATATGACAAATTCCGCTTTCTTTATCTCCATAAGCATCCCTTTATATAAAAGGTGGCTGCGCTTGGCGGCCACCTTGTTTTTTTATGCGCCTTCGGCTTCTTTCTTGGCTTTAGGGCGCGCCGTCCTCAGTATGCGAGCGGGAGCCTTTTTCAAAATAAAGTCTTCTTCAATCACCACTTTGGTAATTGTTTTGTCGCCCGGTATTTCATACATTAACTCAAGCATGGATTCTTCAACTATGGTGCGCAATCCTCTCGCTCCCGTTTTGAGAGCTATCGCTTTTTTTGCAATGGTCCTAAGCGCGTCCTCGGTGAACTCTAATGTTACATTGTTTAAGTCGAACAGCTTCTTGTATTGTTTGATAATGGAATTTTTGGGCTCGTTTAATATTTTTACCAAATCTTCTTCAGTTAGCGGGTCAAGAGCGGCGACAATGGGCAATCTGCCTACAAATTCAGGAATCAACCCGTATTTAATCAAATCGTCGGGCTGCAAATCGTGAATATTTTCGCTGTATACGCCTTCTCTTTTCTTCAAAACCGCGCCGAAACCTATTCCCGAATTATCCTTTCTCTTGTCCACGATTTTTTCCAGTCCCACAAAAGCTCCGCCGCAGATAAACAAGATATTGGTGGTGTCAATGGAAATGAATTCCTCCTGAGGATGCTTCCTTCCGCCGCGAGGAGGCACGTTGGCCACCGTGGATTCAAGTATCTTAAGCAAAGCTTGCTGTACGCCTTCGCCGGATACATCTCTTGTTATGCTGACATTTTCTGTTTTGCGGCAAATCTTATCTATTTCATCGATATATATTATGCCTACTTCGGCTCTCTTAACGTTCCCGTTGGCGGCTTGTATAAGTTTGAGCAGTATGTTTTCCACATCTTCGCCCACGTATCCCGCTTCGGTAAGCGTTGTGGCGTCGGCGACGGCAAAAGGCACCTGCAGAATATCGGCAAGCGTTTTGGCAAGCAATGTTTTTCCCGAACCTGTGGGGCCTAACAAAAGCACATTGCTTTTATCAAGCACGACGTCCTTGGAATTCATGTTGTTTATGCGCTTATAATGATTGTATACGGCTACAGAAAGAATTTTTTTCGCCATATCCTGCCCCACGATAAATTCGTCAAGCTTGCTTTTAATCTCCTTAGGCGTGGGGATGTCGTCTATTTCTTCCTTTTCTTCCTTTTCCTTTTCGATGCTGTTCAGCATGGCGTAAGCGCGTTCGATACACACATTGCATATCAAAGCGCCTTTGGCGCCGGCTACAAAGCTTACGGAGTCCTCATCGATGGACCTTCCGCAAAAGAAACATGTGGTATCGTCAATATCGAACTTCAATTTAACGCTCCTCCTTAATCTGCTTTCTGGACACAAATATTTTGTCTATTATGCCATAATCAATGGCCTGCTCGGCATCCATGTAAAAATCCCTTTCCGAATCCATGGTTATTCTTTCAATGGATTGCCCCGTCTTTTCGGATAAAATAGCGTTGATTTTTTTCTTTATTTTAAGGATATGCTCGGCGCTTATGGCTATATCGGAAGCCTGGCCCTGCGCGCCGCCCATAGGTTGATGTATCATGATTTCACTGTTGGGCAAAGCGAATCTTTTGCCTTTTTGCCCCGCCGCAAGCAGAACCGCCGCCATGGACGCCGCCATTCCTATACATATTGTATTTACATGGCATTGCACATAGTTCATGGTATCATAAATGGCAAGCCCATCGCTGACCGAGCCGCCGGGACTGTTAATGTAGAAATAAATATCCTTATTGGGGTCCTTTGTTTCAAGATACAACAATTGCGCCACGATACTGTTGGCGGTGGCAAAATTTATTTCTCCCGTAAGAAAAATAATTCTGTCCTCCAACATTCTTGAGTATAAATCGTAAGTTCTTTCGCTTCTTGCGTCTTTTTCTATGACATAAGGTATTGTCACTTCATGAACCTCCCATAGATTATTTCAGATTGTTGTTTTGCTTAAGGAATTCAAATAATTTGCGGGTAAGCAGGTTGTTGACGGTGTAGTTAAACATTTCTTGAGTTCTTTGTTCTTCGGGCACCTTTTCCAGCTCGGCTTCAAATTCCTCTTTACTGAATTCTATATTCTCCTTCTTAATTATTTCTGTAATTATTAATTCATACTTTACGTCTCTCTCCGCTTCTTCCCTTTTTTCCTCTCTTAAATCTTTAACGGTCTTTCCGCTGTATTTCAAATAATCGTCCAGCTTTATGCCGTAGAATGAAGCAAGATTCCTTTCCAATTGCTGAACCTTAAAGTCCAAAGCTTCTTCCACCATGCATTCGGGAAGCTCAATATTAGTGTTCTTCAATATCGTCTCCATGATTTTATTGGCAAAATCATTTTCGGCCTGACGCTGCTTTTTCTCTTCAAGCTGCTTGCGTATGGAGGCTTTCCATTCCTCAACTGTATTCAATTCTTCGCTGATATCCTTAACGAAATCATCGTCCAGTTCAGGCATCTCTTTTTCTTTAATCTCGTGAAGCTTAATGGCAAAAACCGCTTCTTTCCCCGCAAGGTTTTCGGCATAATCTTCAGGGAATTTAACTTTAATATCCTTCTCTTCGCCTTTTTTCATTCCCACTATTTGTTCTTCAAAACCGGGAATAAACTGTCCGCTTCCCAAAATTAGATTTTGCTTTTCGGCCGTGCCTCCTTCAAATTTCTCGCCGTCAATGCTGCCGCTGAAGTCAATAATGACGCTGTCTCCTTCTTTAGCGGGACGGTCCACATCGACAAACCTTGCTCGAGAATCCAAAGTCCTTTTTATTTCTTCTTCAATTTCTTCGTCTTTTACTTCGGTGTCGAATTTCTCTATATCAAGACCTTTGTATTGTCCCAATTCAAAATCCGGTCTTATCGCCGTGGTAATCACCATCTTGAGCCCGTCCTCGCTTACTTCCTTATCGTCAAAGTCAGGCTCTCCCACCACCTCAAAATTATCTTTTTCTTTATCAAGTATTTCATTATAATACTTGGGTACCGCCATATTCAGCGTATCATACAATATTTCATATTTGAAATTTTCCATGGCTATGCTGAAAGGCACCTTGCCTTTTCTGAAACCTTTAATGGCATATTTATGCTTATTTTTGGCGTAAGCGTTCCTTATATCTTGCTGCCATTCTTCTTTCGGCACATCAAAAGCTATTTCAATTTTCGTCTTGCTCAAATTCTGTATTGAGTACTCCATTAAATCCTCCATTCGTATAATTTAATTAACTAAATGATAATAACACAAAAAGCATTTTTCTGCAATCATTATAGACAATAAAAGACCGTTTATCAATATAATAATGTCGATTTCTGTCAAAAAATGTTTTTGAAGCCATTTATAAGATATTTTATTCTTCGGGTGAATTGATAAACAAATTCTTTGTTTCCATATCTTGGTTTTTGCTTTCCGTAAATCTGATGTACGGCCCTTCCCAATTATATCTGATTTTTGCCAATTCGCCGTTTCTGTGTTTGGCTATTTGAAGCAGAATGGTATATTCCGAAGCGTCCTTCATTTGTTCGTTTTCTCTGCTTAAGAAAATTACTATGTCGGCGTCCTGCTCTATGGCGCCCGATTCTCTTAAGTCGGACAGCCTGGGAGCTTTATCCGTTCTGGACTCAATGTTACGCGACATTTGAGAGAGCACTATTATGGGACAATCCAATTCCTTGGCTATTATTTTCAGCATACGGCTGATTTCGCTAATGGCTTCTTGTCTTGATTCTTTGTATTGATCGTTGTTCATTAATTGCAAATAGTCAACAACTACTAAATCCAGGCCGCCTAAAGAGGAACTTAAGCGACGGCATTTAGACAATATTTGATTGGGCGTGATTATGGAGCTGTCGTCTATATACACTTGGGAATCGCTTAAGGTGGATATTACCTTCCATATCCTTTTATCCTCATCGGTGCTTAAACTGCCCGTGCCTATGTTGGTCATGGCCACATTGGATAAATTGCTGACTATCCTCTGCGCTATATGCACGCCGGGCATCTCAAGAGAGAACACCGCTATTTTCTTCTCCTTATAATTTTGATTGAAAGCGATATTGGCAACGATGTTCAAGGCAAAAGAGGTCTTTCCTACCGAAGGACGGGCGGCGAGAATAATCAAATCCCCTTTTTGGAGGCCGTTTGTTTTTTTATCAAGAATGGGGAAGCCCGTCATCAACCCCCTAACCGCTCCATGCTGTTTAATGATATCGTTCAGTCTGGTTATAAGTTCTCCGGTATGTTCGCTGATATGCGCAAGGTCTCTTCGTGATTGCTCTTTTGAAATCGAATATATCAGGTTTTCGGCTTTTTGAACCACCTTTTGGGCGTCGGTGGCGTTATACGCCATTTCCGTTATTGTATTGCAGCTGTCTATAAGATATCTCAATATGGTGTCCCTGTTAAGAATTTCCACATAATCCTTATAATTCACCGCCGAAGGCTGAATGTTCATCAATTCCACCAAATAAGCCGCCATTTCATCGCCTGCGTCATTTTGTTTTTGCAATAAATCATTCAATGTAACAATATCAACCGAAATGGAGCTGTTATGTAATTTCTTCATAGCCTCGAATATGGTTTTATGGCGGCTGTTGTAGAAATTATCGCTTTTTAATTGAGGAATAACCTCTTCGGCCACCCTGCCATCTATCATGATGCAGCAAAGCATGGCCTGTTCAGCCTCAAAATTGTTGGGATATACTCTTATCTTTTCTTTCGGTGAAGACATAATAATTACATGCTCCTCTTTCTTTCTTTTTTCTTAAGGCGCAATCCTATCAGAATGGGTGCTACTACAAAAGGTATTGCCGATAAAATGGCGACAAGATACCAATTCACGGTATTGGGCACGGTTTGGCGCATTACCAATTGTCTGTCGCAGGTGTTGATATCCATATAAAATTCATGCACATATATATTGTAATTTGTATCAAAATAAACTTTCTCGGCGTCGCTTTCAATAACTTTATAAGGAGTGCCGTAATGAAAGCTTAAAGCTATTTCCTCTTTTTGAAGCCCGAATGCAGTTAAAATTTCCATGATAAAGTTAAGTACGTTATTGCTGTTTTTCGCGTCCTCAAAAATCGCCCATTTGGATGTGATTGTGGTAAACCAAAAGGTGCTTTCGGAATCATAATCATTATCGTTTTTTTCGTATCCGTCTCTTCCAGCGGCAATATATCTGTCGGTAACGGAATCATAAATCTTTGAGCCCACCACCCTGCCGTCATCGTCTTTTTGAACCTCATAGCCCATTTCAGAAGAAATAAACCCTTCCAAAAAATCAATAAGGCTTTCGTCATTAAAAACATTGCCGTTATTTTTGATTGACTCAAAAAAGACTTTATCAAAGGTAACCGAAAATGTGCTCAAAACTCTGCCGTTCGACAATGAGAAATCGCCGTATACGATATCCGCTTTATAGTCCCCTCTTACATCGTAGCCATCAAAGGCACAAGCCGCTTGATTGCTTTGCGATATAACGGCAAGAGGCAATATAAGGAAAGCAAAAATCATCAATAATATTTTTTTCATCTATTCGTACATCCTTTTAAGCGCTTCCAATGTCCGTGAAAATTCTTTCATAGCTATATCATACGCTTTTTTTCCGGTTAAATCAATCCCCGCTTTTTTCAATAAATTTAAGGGATAGTCGCTGCCGCCCGATTTCAAGAATTCTATATAAGTTTTGTAATAATCATTTTTCTTTAAGATTTTTCTTGCTATATTCACGGCGCAGGTCAAGCCGGTCGCGTATTTATACACATAAAAACTGTTATAAAAATGCGGTATTCTCGACCATTCATACCTTATATAATCGTCATGTATAACACCGTCGCCGTAATATTTTTTGTTCAGCTCGTAATAATAATCGCTAAGCCTTGTGCTGCTCAACGGCTGACCGTTTTCTACGGCGTCGTGCGCGAATTTTTCAAATTCCGCGAACATGGTTTGACGGAAAAGCGTTGTTCTGAACATATCAAGATAATAGCTGAGAAGATACTTCCTCTTATTGCCGCGCGCTGTTTTAAGCAAATGTTTTATCAACAATACTTCGTTTACCGTGCTGGCTATCTCGGCTACAAATATTTCATAGCCGGCTTTTGAATACGGCTGAGAGGTATTGGAATAATAGCTGTGTACGGCGTGTCCCATTTCGTGGGCGATAGTAAAGACATCGCTCAATGTGCCGTTATGATTCAGCAACACATAAGGATGAACGCCATACACCCCCCACGAATAAGCGCCGCTTCTTTTATTCTGCGTTTCTTCCACATCTATCCAATTTTCGGTTTTCGCTTTTTTAAGAATTCCCACATATCCTTCTCCCAACGGGTATAACGCTTGCACAACAATATCGTATGCCTTATCATAGTCGTATTTTTCGTCTATCTCGCCTACTATGGGAACATACATATCGTACATATGGTTTTCTTCAAGCTTCAATGCTTTTTTGCGGAACTTAACATATTCGTGCAATACGGGGGTATATTCGGTAACGCAGTTTATCAGATTATCGTAAACCTTGGGCTTTATATTTTCAGAAAATAATGCCTGCTTCAAGCATGAAGGGAATTTTCTTGCGCGGGAGAAAAACACGTTTTTGCTCACGCATCCGCCATAGTTTGCCGCCAGCGTGTTGGTAAAAGCCTTATAAGGTTTATACATATTCTCAAACGCTTGCTTTCTTACCTCTTGGTTTCGGTTTTGAAGCAATAACGAATATGTGCCGTGCGTCAAATTGATTTCTTCGCCGTCCGCGATAACTTTATCAAATTTAATGTCCGCGTTGTTAAAAAGTTGAAATACGGTCTTATAGCCCGAGCTGAAAGAAGGAATGTTTGACAATAAGCTTTCTTCTTTTACGCTTAAAAGATGTTTCTTGTTGCGGATAATATCGTTAAGATAAATATCATAGTCGGAATACCGTTTGTCGGATTGCATTTTTCGCAAAACGCTTACGGGAAACTTGGCGAGTTCGGGATTTATAAATGAAGAGGCCGAAGAAGCGTTGACCGCAAGCATTCTGCATTTTTCCGATAACTCTATATAGGTATTGTCGGCGGTATTTTCATCGCTTTTCATGTGGGAATAAACATAAAGCTTTTCCACATTGCGCGAAAGCTCTTCTTCCGTTCTTAAGCAATCAATGGCGTTATCGGCATTCAATCCGCCTTTATACTTTTTAACTTCCTCAATAAGCTCCAAGCACTTGTTGTATATATTTTCAAATGTTTCTTTATCCGGGATAATGCGCTGTAAATTCCATTTTCGTTCCGGACTCACTTCGCTTCTGGTTTTTAATTGTTTCAATTTTACCTCAATAATTATTTATTTATGCCATGATAATATAATATATACTATTAATCCCCAACGCGTCAAGGAATATGCAGCCTGCCGCAAATGCCGTCAACAAAATATTATATGTAATAAAAGTTTGCAAATTCTTCAATTTATTAATATTATTCGCCAAATATTTATTTTTTAGTAAGAAAAAACCCTTGCAATACATCCATGTTTGTTATATACTTGTCTATGCTAGACGGGGAGTTAGCGGTGCCCTGTAACCCGCAATCCGCTATAGCGGGGTCGAACACCCACCGAGGCATATCTTATGGAAAGCCGATGCCGATAAGGGATGTCGATGGTAAGGTCTTGTGCAATTGTGAGTTGTGAACCGTGTCAGGGCTTGACCGCAGCAGCACTAAGCAAATTTCATAATGTGCCACAAGGAAGCTTTATCGGAGTTACCTGTCGGTATGCCGATTCGGTAAGATATGTCGGAGTGGGCGCATTTTTTTTATTGGCTCTTTTATCCCTAAGAATAATCAAAAACGTAAAGTTCGCTCTATAATATGACTTTTACCAAGAAATTTCTTCCCCGAATAACATAAGGCTTATCCGTTGTTTCAATTGTTCTATGCCCTTGCCCGTTTTGGCGCTGATAATTACATATTGGTCTTTACAAGGCAAAGCTTCGATGTCAACGGTTTGCTTGTCGGATTTATTCATAACGGTAATAACGGGCACATTCTCGGCGCCTATGGTTTTTAGAACATCCATAACCACATTGTATTCTTTAAGCATGTTCTTGGAAGAGGAATCTACCACATGTATGATTAAATCCGCGTATTTAGTTTCCTCAAGGGTGCTTTGAAAAGCTTTTATGAATTCATGAGGAAGGCGGGAGATAAAACCTACCGTATCGACTATGATAAATTCCTTTTGCGGCGCCAGCCACATTTTACGGCTTACGGGGTCGAGAGTGGCAAATAATTTGTCTTCCTCAAGCACTCCCGCTTTCGTCAAATAATTCATGAGCGTGGATTTCCCCGCGTTGGTGTAACCGACTATGGAGACTACCTTGATTCGGTTTTTTCGTCTTCTTTCTCGTCTAAGCCGCCTTTCCGCCGTCAATTTCTCTATCTTTTGTTCAAGTTCTCTTATCTCTTCCCTAATTGTTCTTCTGTCAAGCTCCAGCTGCTGTTCGCCGCCCCCTCTTCTCGCTCCGCCGCCGCCCGCGCCTCCTCCGCCTTGTCTTGACAAAACCAATCCTTGTCCCAGCACTCTGGGAAGACTGTATTTTTTTCTGGCCAGCTCCACCTGCAATTTGCCTTCATTGGAAGTGGCGTGCAAAGCGAATATTTCAAGAATTAAAGTGGAGCGGTCGATGACGTCTATTCCCAAAGAATCTTCAAGGTTCTTAAATTGTATGCCCGAAATATCGTTGTTAAAAATAACGATATCAACTTCCATCTTTTGGCATAATTCCTTCAGCTCGGCGATTTTTCCCGTACCGATATAATATGCTCTGTCGGGCTTGTCTCTTTTTTGCACCATTTCGGCAACGGGAAGGTATCCTGCCGTCTGAGCAAGCAAACCCAATTCCTCAAGGCCGTTGTCTTCTTTTTGATTAATTACGCTGACAAGCGCCGCTCTTCTGCCTTCCATACTTATCACCTAACGGTATTATACCTTATTTTTAGACGATTAACAAATGACCTGAGTAAAGAATGATAAAAGGAAAAACTAATCTTTATTCTTAAAGCTGCAATAATTAAATTTTTCTGGCGCCTAAAATGTGTATAAACCTTGCGGTATAAAAGGAATATGACGACAAAGGGCGATTATACGAGTCGTATGTATGAGCGGCCACAAGTATTTCTTCGCCGTCAAAGCCGCATATTATCGGAGTATGATAATAATTTCCGTTCATGTCCCCCAATTGGACTATATCGCCTATTTCAATTTCAGATACGTTGGCAAGTTTGGCGTAAGGTCCTTGCCCTTTATTGTTAATAAGAAAATTATACAGATATTGCACCCCCGTCCAAGACGCGCTTCTTTTTTGCGGACTGATATAAAACCAGCCGTAAGGCAGGGCGTAATTCATCACTTTGCAACCCGCGTAAATGCATTGGGAGGCAAAATTGGTGCAATCTCCTCCCATTGTGTCAAAATTCATATATTGGGGATTTCTCTTATATGCCCATTGTTTCGCGTAAAATACCGCTTCCATGCGGTCATACCCAATTTCCGTCAATAAAACACCTCTAATTCCGCCGAAGAAAAACCTTCTTCGGCGGAATTATCAATATATCGGATATTAATAAGGTTGCTTAATTACAACAAAATGCACAGCACTCCCCCTCTGCCTTCGTTTACGATTCTGCACATTGTTTTTCTGAGTTTGTTTTGGGCATCCTGCGGCATGTTGTTTAATTTATTGTTAAGGTCTTCCCTTACAAGAGAGTTCAACGATTTGCCGAACATATTGGTATCCCAGATGCCTTTTTTGTTGTTCTCAAATTCACCCAGCATATAATTTACCAAATCTTCGCTTTGCTGCTGACTGCCGATAATGGGGCTGATCTCGGTTTCCACGTCCACTCTGATTATATGCAGACTGGGCGCCGACGCTTTTAATTTAATGCCGAATTGCGGGCCTCTCCTCAAGAGCTCGGGCTCTTCCAGCTTCATATCCTCCAAAGTAGGATTGATTACGCCGTATCCTGTTTCTTTAACCTTTTCCATGGCTTGCCGTATTACTTCATAATCTTTATAAGACTTCGCAAGTTTTCTTACATACGCAAGCAGTTTGTAATCATCGTCCACATCGTCGCCGCACACTTGGCTGAGCACCTTAAAATACAAGCCTTCCTTGGCGTTGCAGGTCATGTTTACCGTTCCATTCGCGGAATCCACCATAATATCGGTTTCTTTTTCCAAAGAAGACGACTCGGCAAAGATATCTTTAAGCTTTTTATAATCCCGCATTTTTTTGACATTCTGTAATTCCTTGGACAAGGTATCCAGAATTTCTTTAATCATAAGGTTGTCGCTGCCCATCGCCCGCATCCATTTGGGAAGCTTGATATCAATGCGCTTAAGCGGAAATTCAAGCAAAGCGTTGGCCATTATCATGCCCAAATCGTCTTTGCTCATATTGATAATATCGCTGACGATAACGGGTACGCCGTAGCGCTCTTCCATGCTTTCCTTTAGCTTTAAGGTATCGCTGTTCATGGGGTGTTTGCTGTTTAAGATAACCACAAAAGGCTTTCCTATATTCTTTAATTCATTTATCACTCTTTCTTCGGCTTCTATGTACTTCGATCTTCCTATATCCGTTATGCTGCCGTCGGTAGTTACCACTATGCCCAGCGTGGAATGCTCTTTTATGACTTTTTGAGTGCCCAGCGCGGCGGCTTCCTGAAAAGGCAGTTCTTCTTCCGACCAAGGAGTTCTTACCATTCTTATTTTATTGCCCTCTTTGGAGCCCAAAGCGTCTTCAATAAGATATCCCACACAATCTATCAATCTTATGTTGGCTTTAATATTTTCTTTCAAATTCAAAGTAACGGCTTCATTGGGCACAAACTTCGGCTCGGTCGTCATAATGGTTTTTCCATCCGCCGATTGCGGCAATTCGTCTATTGTTCTTGCTTTTTTATTTTTATCTTCAATTTTATCAATAACCAGCAATTCCATAAACTTTTTAATAAATGTGGATTTGCCCGTTCTAACGGGGCCTACCACGCCCAAATAGATGTCTCCTCCCGTTCGTCTGGCTATATCATTGTATATATCGAAGTTTTGCATATAGTCGCCTCCATAAATGTATTTATTAAAATTTATGCTGATTATCCAAGCTATATTACTTTATGGCGGCAAAGGAATATCCGAAACAATGAAAAACTAAAAAAAGCTTCAAGAACATGAAGCTTTTTTTCATTGTAAATTTGTTATAAAAATTTTTATTTATCCGTTAATAAGCTTTTCACAATAAGCGATTTTGGCGCAGCAAGCAAAAACCTTCATAGCAATTTCCAGCTCATTTATGGGCGGCAGCGTGGGAGCTATCCTGATATTGCTGTCGCCAGGGTCTTTTTTATATGGATATGTGGAGCCCGCGGGCGTAAATTTCACTCCGCAGTTTTCGGCCAGTTCCACCGTTCTTTTGGCGGTGCCTTGATATAAATCACAGCTGATGAAATAGCCGCCTCGGGGATTGTGCCATTGCGCATACCCTTCCAGTTCTTCCCTTAAAATTTTATCTACCATTTGGAATTTGGGCTTAAGTATTTGGGCATGTTTTGCCATATGCTCCATAATGCCTTTTTTATCTTTAAAAAACCTTATATGCGCAAGCTGATTCAATTTATCGGGCCCTATGGATTGTATGGTCAACATTTTCCTCAAGCTGTCAATATTGTTTTTGCTTGCTATAATAAACGATATGCCCGCTCCCGCAAAGGTTATTTTTGAGGTGGAGCCGAAAATATACGCAATATCCTCATTGCCGCATTTTTTTGCTTCCTGCAACAAATTCAATAACGGGGCGTCTTCTCCGAGGTGATGAATCATATACGCGTTATCCCAGTAAATGCGAAAATCTTTGGCTTTGGGGCGCAGACGGGCAAACCTTTTTACCGTGTCGTCGCTGTAAATAATTCCTTGGGGATTGGAATACTTGGGCACGCACCAAATGCCTTTTACTCTTTCGTCATTTTCCACAAGCCTTTCTACCATATCCATATCCGGGCCGTTTTCGGTCATGGGCACGGTTATCATTTCAAACCCAAAAAGCTGCGTAATGGCAAAATGACGGTCATATCCGGGAGCTGGACAAAGCCATTTTAATTTTCCCTGCATATTCATGGGCTTATTGCCAAGCACTCCAAACTGCATTCCCCTTTGCAAGGTATCGTACATAATGGTCAAGCTGGCATTGCCCAAAACCATAATCTCGTCTTCGTTAACTTCGCAAAGCTCGGCAAAAAACCTCTTGGCTTCGGGTATTCCGTCCACCAAGCCGTAATTCCTGTAATCGGGCGCTCCGAAATCTTCGGTGCTTGAATTCAATATGTCAAACAATCCTTTGGATAAATCCAGTTGCTCTTTGCAAGGCTTTCCTCTTGACATATCCAGCTTAAGGCCCATGGATTTGTATTCGTTATATTTGGCAAGCTCCTGTTGCAATAACGAAATTGCCTGCTGCGCGCTTAACTTCTTCATAATCAAATCTCCTTTCATATTAATAGTCTTTATTCTCTTTAGTTATTATTCGTATAGGCGTGCCGCTGAAATCAAACGCTTTCCTTAAGGCGTTTTCCAAATAGCGTTTATAAGAAAAATGCATTATCTTTGAATCGTTTACGAATAAAGCGAAAGTGGGAGGCCTTACGCCAATTTGCGTAATATAATAAATCTTGAGCTTTACGCCGTTTTTTGTAGGCGGCTCGTTTACGGCGATAGCGTCATGAAGCACTTCGTTTAGTATCCCTGTCGATATCCTTTGGGATGCGTTTTTATATACTTCGTCAACATTGTCAAGAATGGCATTTACCCTTTTGCCGGTAAGGGCGCTTACATAAACAGCCTTGTAATAATCCATAAATTTAAGCTCTTCGCTTAAGCGTTGATTGTATTTGTTGACGGTATAAGTATCTTTTTCCACCAAATCCCATTTGTTCATTACAATAATTGATGGCTTATGGCTTTCATGCGCCATTCCGCATATTCTTATATCCTGTTCGCTCAGCTCTTCCGTAGAATCAATGATGATTAATACCACATCCGCCCTTCTCAAAGCGTCCACGCTTCTTACGTTGCTGTAATATTCCACATTGTCCTTTACCTTGCTTTTTTTTCTCAGCCCCGACGTATCGATAATCACATATTCTTTGCCCTTATAAGTAAAAGGAGTGTCTACGGCGTCTCTTGTCGTTCCCGCTATGTCGGTAACAATCGTTCTTTCAAACCCCAGAATTTTATTTACAATGGAAGACTTTCCCGCATTGGGTTTGCCCACAACCGCAATCTTTATGGCGCCGCCCTCCTCCTCTTCTTCATTCAGTTTATCTTGAGGAAGGCGTTTGATTATTTCGTCAAGCAAATCTCCTATGTTAAGTCCTTGAATGGCCGATACGGGTATGGGTTCGCCAATGCCCAGCTGATAAAAATCATAAATGGTATTCATGTTTTGGTTGTCTATTTTGTTAACCGTAAGCACTATGGGCTTATCGGTTTTTCTCAAAAATTCGGCTACATCGTAATCGTCAGCCGTCAAGCCATGCTTGCCGTCAACAATAAATACTATTACGTCGGCAAGGTCAACGGCAAGATCGACTTGCTGCTTTATATGCATCCACATGGTGTCTTCGCTGCGAAGCTCGATACCGCCCGTATCTATCAAAGTAAAGGTTTTGTTCAGCCATTCGCAATCAGCGTAAATTCTGTCCCTCGTAACTCCGGGAACATCTTCCACTATGCTTATTCTTTTGCCTGCCAATCTGTTAAACAATGTGGATTTGCCTACGTTGGGCCTGCCCACAATCGCTACCAAAGGTTTAATCATTTTCTATTTGTCTCCGTTAATAATCGCGTCCAAAAAACCTTCCCCCGTTACGGGCGACACAGTTATTTTTTTATTTAATTTTTTCTTCAGCGTCCGCACGCTCACTCCGTCAAGAAACACATCTTCAAACTCTTTCAGCATTGCCGCTGGTATAATCAACATATCTTCGCCAATGTTCTTTTGGTCAAAATGCTTGATTATATCCGTAGCCGTTATCAGCCCCGCAACGGTAACCGTTTTGCCGAAAAAATTGTTTTCAACGGCATAAATATTAATCTTAAGCCTTTCTATACGGCTTTCAAGAATTTCTTTTATTTTAAGCAAACATTTTTCGCCGCTTTTGCCGGTTATTATTCCGATACTTTTATTTAGGCGTTTGGGAGCAAACTCCAAACTCTCGTTAATTTCATAAAGAAATTTTGCCGTAAGCCCCACTCCGTTTTCTATCTGCTCAAAATCGCCGTAATAATCATAATCCTTTGTTTCCATGCCCGCTATTTGATACATTTCATCCGAAACGAAGCAAAAATATTTATGGCTTTGATAAAATTTCTCCACTGTTTCAATGATGCCGAGAGCGTCATTCGCGGTCAGCGGTTTGATGCCGCAAAGCCCTTCTCTGTGAAGCGTAAGCCCCACAGGCACTACCGCCACGCTTTTTACGCCCATTTCATATAAATCTAAAAGGGATTTTTCCAGCGTTTCTTTATCGTTTATGCCCGCTACCGCGACTATTTGAGCGTGAATGGTTATGCCCGCGCATACAAATCTTTTTATTATGGGCTCAAGCGGCGGGGATTTTTTGATTCCCAGCATTAATTTTCTGATTTTATCGTCCGTCGCGTGAACGGATATATATAATGGGGATAACTTATAATCGATTATCCTTTGAATATCCTTTTCCGAAAGATTGGTGCAGGTTATATATGTTCCGCTGATAAAAGAAAGGCGATAATCGTCGTCTTTTATATACAGCGATTCCCTTAATCCTTTAGGCAATTGGTCCACGAAGCAAAAAATGCAATTGTTGCGGCATTGTATGGGCTTTATTTCCACGCTGTCCTCAAAGCATAAGCCAAGAGTGTCATAATTGTTGACTGAAACTGATTTTTTTAACCCTTTTTTGTCGATAAACTCTATTTTGACATCCTGTTCGGAATCCGCATAGATGTAATCCAGAATATCTTCAAAATCCCTGCCGTTAAAAGCGACAATATCGTCTCCCGCTTTTATTTTTCCGCATGCTGCCCCATGCTTATCCACGCGTATTACTTTAGCCATAATAATTAATTATCCATTATTTTCATATAAAAGTCAATTTATTGAGGGTTGTAGCTAAGCGTTATCCGTTATTGTTTGACTAAAACAAAATCAAAAAGGTATAATGAAATTATGCCAAACGATGCAATAACCCTAAACGCTGTCGTTAACGAATTGAACGGCTTTCTTGAAGGCGGGAAAATAGAAAAAATATATCAGCCTGAAAATGACGAAATAACGCTTGCAATAAAAAATAAAGGCGACACCCGCACCCTTGCGCTAAATGCCAATCCGCAATATCCCTGCGTTCATTTAACTTCCCGAAAAAAACAAAATCCCCTTTCCGCAAAACCGTTTTGCATGCTGCTCCGTAAGCATATCGGCGGCGGTATTGTGAATAATATTTCTTTAATTGATTATGACAGAATAGTTAAGATAGAAATAAGCGCCCTAAATGAAATGGGCGACAGGACAAAA
>LFSG01000042.1 GCA_001512685.1 Clostridiales bacterium DTU072 | reverse complement strand
TTATGCCGTAAGCAGTCATGATATCAAAGAACTTACCGCCGCGGTCAAATATAAGCGTTTTGACAATCCCATTAAATTGATTCAATCCCGGGAAGAGTTTGAAGCCTTTTTTGAAGACGAAGAGCTTTTTAAGCGTCTTGGCGGCTATGATGATTTCAAAAACAAATACGACGGACAATTTTTTGAAGAAAACGCTTTAATATACACCGTTGTGCAATGCTCCTCAAGCATCCAAGACATTAAGCTTAAATATGTTTCTCCCGACCAACAGACAAAACCACATTTATATTGTATTTTAGCGCCAAAACGCCGGGATTTAACGGAGTGACAAGCAGCGATATAAAGAATAATGATTTTCTTATCAGCGTAAAGAAAAAGCAAATCGCTAAGACGCAAACAATTAAAAGAATTCAAATTGGAAGCATAAATTACAGTTATATCAAAGCGGGAACGATGCTGGAATAATATTCATTGACGCTTTTTTACTTATATTTGAGGTTTGACAGCGCTTAATATTATATTTATAATATTATTTACAAGGTGCAAGAATCCATAATAGGAGTGGGCAAAGTTAAACCTTTGTCTTATATAATGAAAAAGCGTTTATTGGTATTATTTATTTTAATTCCGCTCATGCTTTTTATATTTTTTAACTTGAGCGCCTGCAAAAACAACGATGATGAAGCGACGCTCTTTACGGTATCGTTTGAAACAAACGGCGGAACGCTCATAAAAAATATTAAAGGTAATGTAATCGAAGAATTTCCCGTAACCGAAAAAGAAGGATATTTTTTAGAGGGCTGGTATACCGACCCCGATTTTACTTCCTCCCAAGTGGTTTTTCCGTTTGAGGTATTAAAAAACACGGTGCTGTACGCAAGATGGTTTACGGCCGCGCAAGGCAGTCCTTTTTTGCAATATGAATTAAACGATGACAATACTTATTCGGTAACGGGGTATACGGGCTTGTCCAAAATCGTGGTAATACCTCAAAGCAAAGACGATAAAAACGTAACGCGCATAGCTGAAGGGGCATTCGCGACAAGCTATACGGTAAAAGAAATACATATTCCCGACTCTGTGGAGATTATAGAAAGAGCATTTTATCGTTGTCCCAATCTGGAGAATATTTTTGTCAGCTCCCATAACGCCTACTTTTTATCGGAAAACGGCATTTTATATGATAAAGATAAAACAGCCTTAATCAGCTATCCTCCCGCAAAGGAAGGGGATAGCTTTGATATTCCCCAAACCGTAGCAACTGTTAAAAATTCGGCGATAAGATTTTGCGCCAATCTGAAACAGATAAATATTCCCGCAAGCGTAACTTCTATAAATAACTATTTTGAAGGCTGCCATAAGCTTGAGCGCATTGCGGTACATGAACAAAATCAAAATTACGCTTCTTTGGACGGCGTTCTTTTTAATAAAGATTTGACTATATTATATAGATTTCCGCAAAATCATCATCTTACCGAATATGCTATACCCGACGGCGTTTTGCAAATAGCCGAATATGCTTTCAGTCAAAGCGCATTAAGGAAAGTTGCCTTATCGTCTTCGGTTAAAGATATAGCGCTGTTTGAAGAATGTTATGAATTGGAAGAAATAAACGTCCATTCTCAAAACCTCTTTTTCAGCTCAGTTCAGGGCGTATTATTCGATAAGACGACCGAGCGTTTATTGCAATATCCGCAAGCCCGAAAGGGCAATCAAAAATCGCAGCAAGAAGCCTACTATGAATATACCTTGCCTTTAGGCGTCAAAATTATTGCCGCCAACGCGTTTAATGAATGCAGGTATCTTAATAAGGTTATATTGCCTTCCTCGCTAATAATCATTGAAGACTATGCCTTTAACAATTATTACGGCAACTTCAATCTTTATGAGGTTGAATTTGAAAAGGGCAGTCTTTTGAAAAGCATGGGGGATTACGCTTTTAACGATTGTCCGTTAAAATCTCTTACGCTGACTGCGGTAATTCCTCCCGAAATCGGAGAAGGCGCGTTAAATGGAGTGGACAGCGATTTTATTATTTATGCTCCTTCAAACGCTCTTGAATTTTATCTTTCTTCGTCTTGGAACGCGTTTAACAAAACTTTGCATGGGGGAGCTCCAGCAACCAGCTATACCGTCAAGTTTCATACCAACGGAGGAACGAAGATAAGCGATTTTAACGGCGTTTATATAAAAAATGAAATTATTCCCAGCAAATCGGGCTATGTGTTCGGAGGCTGGTATTTTGACGATTCATTTGAAGGTCAAAGGGCGGCTTTTCCGATGTTTTTGAATTCCGACCTCAATCTTTACGCCAAATGGCACATTATTTCAGAGGGGACACAAGGCTTAATCTACTCGTTATTGCCTTCGGGTTCAAGCTATGCTGTGAGCGGTTATGAAGGCGACGCCGAAACAGTAATCGTGCCCGCAACCTATAAAGGCAAATTGGTTACCGCCATAGCCGCAAACGCTTTTGCTTCCAAAACGTATATTAAAGAAATAGTCATTCCCCAAACCGTAACGGAAATAGGTTCATATGCTTTCAGCGGAAGCTTTGACGCCATAATGCGCTTGGAAAATGTTGTTTTTGAGCAAACTAAATTAAACAAGATAGGAGATTATGCTTTTCAGTATTGTTTTTTGCTTAAGAATATCGAATTGCCACGTACCCTGCAAAGCATAGGCAACGGAGCGTTTAATAATTGCTTGTCGCTTGAAGAAATTTTTATTCCTCAAAATGTTAGCTATATCGGCGCTTATGCGTTTACTAACTGCGGCAGCCTTAAAAAAATAGATACCGATACCTCAAATCCGTATTTTTCTTCACAAAATGGCGTGCTTTACGATAAAGACGGCAAAACTCTTATAAAATATCCTGCCGCCAAGAACGATACGCACTATAGTATAAATGCCCAAACCGAATACATAGTGTCGGAGGCTTTTTACGGGGCAAAAAATCTTGTTGAGGTAATTCTGCCCGACGGCTTAAGCAATATCGATTCCAGAGCCTTTTATTATTGCGAAAAGCTGAAAAGCGTTTATATACCGTCTTCCATGCGCGCATTCAATTCCGCGGTATTTAGATATACGCCGATAGAAACCATTGGTTTGTCTTGGGGCGTGGAAGTTATTGAGGATAATTTTAATTATTTGGACAATTTATCAAATATCGAAGTGGAAAACGGTAACAATATATATAAATCGGTGGATGGAGTGCTTTTTTCTTCGGATTTAAGCAGGCTTATAAGGTTCCCTATGGGGCGACCGGGCGAATATACCGTTCCCCAAAGCGTAAGGACAATAGGCGAAGGAGCGTTTAACGGCTGTAAGCTTTCCAAGATTGTTTTTAACGATAATTTGCGAAAAATAGCTTCGGAGGCATTTTATGGCTGCAATGGACTAATAAGCGTATCCTTTCCCGAAGATTTGGAGATTATCGAAGACGCCGCTTTTATGCACGCAAGTAATTTAAGAAGCGTTCATATAAATTCCTTAACGGCTTTCCCCGCAATAAGCGAAGATAGCTTCGCTCTTGCCGGCGGCGATTTGAGCGTATACGCCCCCGACAATTTAATTGAAAGGTTGGAAGCCGACGAAAAATGGAATAAGCTGCGCATTGTCAATGCCACGCATATTATTGACGGATTGGAATTATTGCTTATGCAAGATGGCGATGAGGAATGGTACAGATTAATTAAGGCGCTTAATGAAGACAAGCAAACCGAAATAACAATTCCCGACACGGTAAACGACTGCGAAATAAGGATAATAGGAAGTCACGCTTTTGATTCCGTTGTCAGAAAAATTATTTTGCCTTCAACGATAAGAACGGTAAAAAATTATGCCTTTTCAAGCGGTATGGACAATCAATTAACTACCATAGTTTTTGAGGAAGGCAATCTTGAGGTCATTGAGCAAAACGCTTTCAGCGATTGCTTAAGATTGACCAATCTTGTTCTTAAAATGGATACCCCACCTTATATTAACGAAAACGCTTTATCAACATTAAAAGATTATTTGAAAATATATGTTAAGGATATACAAGCTTTCAGTCAAACGCCATTTGGATTGTGCGAGTTAAGAAATGTGGCGGATATTGTGGGGGATTTTGCCGTAAGCCAAACCGACGGCGGGGTTGTGATAAAGGGATATCTCGGAAAAGAAAAAGAAGTGGTTTTTCCCTCCGCCATTGCGGATAAAAGCGTAATCGCAATCGATAAAAACGCCATTGACCCCATGACTGAAAAAATCATAATTGAAAGCGGTATCGAGCAGATAAAGGAAAAAGCTTTTTCCCATGACATTTATAATAAAAGCATATTTCCCGTGGACATGAGCTTAAAAGAAATAATAATACAAGGTCAAAATCTGACTTCGATAGGCGCGTATGCTTTTGAGGGAGCGGCAATAACCGAAATACAATTGCCCTCTTCTTTGCAAACCATAGAAAGCTTGGCTTTTAAGGATTGCCGCTATTTACAGAGAATTGATATAGACGGCGACAATCAGTATTTCAGTTCTGTTGAAGGCGTTCTTTATGATAAAGATATAAGGCAGCTTTTAATCTATCCCATGGGAAAACCCGAAATAGAGTATGCGCTTGCGCAAAGCGCCCGTTCAATAGGCGCTTACGCTTTTGATGGAGCCGCCAATCTCTTGAGAGTAAACTTAAACAACGACTTAATCGAAATTAACGAGTATGCCTTCAGCAACTGTGTTAATTTGCTTGAATTGTCTTTGCCCCAAGGCTTGCTCCGCATAAAAGCCTTCGCCTTTAAGAATTGTCACAGACTGTATTCGTTAACTATTCCCGCGCAATTGAAAGGCTTTGCAAGCACCGCCATAGTGGATTGCTCTTCCATGAAATTAATATACGCAGATACAAATAGCGATTATATTGCAGAACAAGGGGCGCTGTTTGATAAGGACAAGAAAACGCTTATAAGCTATCCCGCCGCAAAAAATCAACCGTATACAATACCCGACAGCGTAATTGAGATTGCCCCTTATGCTTTTTACGGATGCTCCTTAAGTCAAATTACCATACCAAGCGATGTGCAAACAATAGGGGAGTATGCTTTCGCAGGCAGCAAAACCTTGACTTCGTTGACGATAAGCGCTCAAATAACCGAATTGCCCAACGGCATGATAAAAGATTGCGATAAAATTGAGGAATTGAATATTCCTGCGGGAGTCACTATAATCGGCAATAATTTTGCCCAAGGCTGCAGGCGTCTTCGCAATATTCAGTTCCCCGCCACTCTTAAAGCCATTGGGGAATACGCGTTCGCAAACTGCTTATTTACCGCCATAACGCTTAACGACGGATTGGAATATTTGGGCAAGGAGGCTTTTGCCGATTGCATCAGCTTAACTCAAATATCTTTGCCCATGTCTTTAAGTGAAACAGGAGAAACTCCTTTCAAGGGAATGTATTCGCTTTACAGAGTGAGTATGGGAATAAGGATACGGCTGCATGAATTCTTTGAAAACGGCGTTTTGCCCTCCAGTCTTTCCTATATAGAATTAAAAGAAGGAGCTTCGCGCGTGCCTAAATCATTTTTTATGGGTTACCAAAAAATTAAACATGTTGTTTTGCCTTCCACTATAGATACCATTTGCGAAGAAGCGTTTTCGGGCTGCACGGCTTTGGAAACCGTGGAAATCAAGGGCAGGGACGGAAACGGCAAAATCGAAGCCAACGTCTTTGCCGATTGTTATTCTCTGACAAATTTAATTATACGCAGGCAGCAGCCCTTTGAGATTAATCAAAACGCTTTCAACGCCATTCCGTCAGGTTTGAAAATCTATGTGCCCGTCCATAGCGTGCAAGATTACGAAGACGAGTGGCGTATGTTTGAATCGAAAATCTTCCCGATTGACGAAACAAGCTGACCCCCGCTTTGGCAACGTATTTCTTATTGACATAATATATATAATAAAGTATTATAAAAGTGTAAGAGAATAGGGTTTTTCGGTAAGGAAAATGAAAAAGCATATAATATTAACCATACTGCTATTGATGATTTTATGCGTTTTGTTGGCGGGTTGTCTACCTGACAACGATCAGGTCAAGAACTCCATAAAATCCATATACATACACGAAGCTTCCCCCAACTCTTTTTCTATTGACGAACCGCTGAATTTATCAGACGTTAAGCTTGTTGTAGAATATAAAGACGGCAGAATTGAGATTATTCCCGTTTCCGAAGCCATGATAAGCAATGAAGACAGAACCAAATTTTCAACCGTAGGCTCAGGCATAACGGTTTTAATTCATTATGGCGGAAGAAGCGTGCCGTATAGTTTTGAAGTTCTTGAAACGCGTCAAGAAAAAAAATATTATGTGGATTTTGAAAGCAACGGCGGTTCAAAAGTCGAATCATTATATGTCAGCGTTATTGAAGCTTTTACCATGCCTGAAAGGCCGGGATATACCTTTATGGGCTGGTATACCAATCCGGATTTCGTGGGCCAGCCTTGCATAGCTCCCTATCCGTTGGGGAAAGATACCATATTTTATGCCCGATGGGACGATAACAGAAAATATAAAGTGGATTTTCTTGACCATGAAGGGGAGATTTACGTTACGCATATAGTTACGTACGGCGACAGCATACCTTTAGATAAGCGTCCTCCCGGACCTCCCAGAGAAGGTTTTATATTTGTGGAATGGCTGGGAGTGTTCGATAATATTACGGAGAATACGCAAATTATACCATCATATACCCCCATTATTTGCGAAATCAGATTTTATACCGATTATCAATCGGCGGAACAGGATTTCCATCTCAGAGAAGTAAATTGGGGTGACAGCCTTGACTCAAGTAAGATTCCCGAATTTCCTGCCAAAGAAGGCTATACCGGCGAATGGCATATATTAAATGAATTCGGATTAACCGAAGAGATTACCGATCAGTTAATCAGAATCACTTCAAACATTGACGTAATACCCGTATATCAGATTATTTCATACAGAGTTACATTCCAAGATGACGAGCAATTTGCGGGGACGGGCACAAGCTGGGAAACCATAGAAAAAATCGTCAATCACGGTTCGGATTTATCGCTTACGACAGTCGACAATGCCGATGTGCGCGAGCCCCAAGAAAGAGAAGGGCATACGGCGGAATGGGCGGTGCTGATTGACGATAAATGGATTAAAATAGACGGCGGAAACGAATGGGACGATGAAAATCAAGAATGGAAGCCCATTTCCAATCCGTCGACAACCATCGAAATAAAGAATTCAGCGGGCGACATAATCGCGGTTGTTAAAGAAGGGGTGGTGATTTCTTCGATAACGGGCAATGTGCAATTGAGAGCGAAGTATGTCAAAAACAAGTATGATTTGAGATTTTTCAGAGGCGCGGAAAACCTTCTGGAAATAAACGGCATAAAATTCGGAACAAAGTTTTCATTGTATAAGTTAGATGACTCGTTGCAGCAAGAAGGCATTGTGTACGGCCCCAAACCAAAAAATGAATTGCTTAAATATGACGCTGAAGAAGATTGGGATATTGAATGGTACCCCAATTCCACATTTAACGATTATGAGCGCATTGATTTTGAGAATTCCGCTTATATTATCGTAAAAGATAATAAAGATTATTATTGTAAGGACATAGATTTAAGAAAATATGAAGTGGAATTCTATGACTGGGATTTCCAAAACAATATGCCTTTCCTCATTTCGGTATTGCAATATTTAGACGGAGAATGGGTTAATGTGGAGCGGCAATCCGTTCCTCACGGCGGCGACCCCGTAATCCCGACTGTGGAAAACAAGCTTGAATACGGCTATGTTCTTGTCGATGCCGTTAACTTTTGGTATGACGCTCCCCAAGGAAAGGGTTATGCTAAACCGTCAATACCGACTGAAATAACCAAAAATATGAAGTTTTATGCCCATTATCGCATACTGAGCTACAGCGTGATTCTGCGCGAATTCTATTATCCTTATAATTCCGACAACGCTGACTATTTCAAAGCCTTGAATGAAATGCCGGAGGTTACCTATTATAAAGACGAACAAGGAAATGATTTGGATTACGGCTATGTCATGATGGACGCCGTATATTCCAGAAACTTCGGACATCAATTTACGGATGACGAAATATACTTTGGCGGCGACGATGTTTATCAGAAACTGCAGTTTATTGAAAATTACAGAGCCAATGAAACGCTTTATAATCAATATCTCGCGGATATAGACAACATTCGAGCTGAAAGCGCGGAATGCGAAGGATACCTTAATAAAATCCGCGATTATCAACAGAAGATTTTGGATTATACCATAAC
>LFSG01000053.1 GCA_001512685.1 Clostridiales bacterium DTU072 | reverse complement strand
CCGCCATAAACGAAGAGCCCGAAGTGGAAAAGAATGTGGTAAGCATAACCTACGAGCAAGGCAAAATCGGCATGGGAACGGATTTGCAAGAAACCTTGCGCAACACTTATGTAAAGGTGGCTTACAGCGACGGGACGGTAAGCGAAGTAGCCTTATCCAATATGATATGCAAGGGGCTGGACATAACCAAGGAAGGCGTATGCACTGTGGCGCTGACCTACGGCGATTTCCACCAGACCATAAAGATGGAAGTAGTGAGCGTGGACTGCAAGCTGATGTACCAAGCCAGCATAGGCGGCAGGGTAATAGGACAGCTTGAACAAAGCGTTTTTCCGGGCAACGACGGCGACGAAGTAAGAGCGGTGCCCGATGTGGGGTATGTGTTCATAGATTGGAATGACGGCAACCCCGAGCCCATCAGAAAGGATTGCAACGTAAGGGAAAGCGCCGTATACACCGCCCGCTTCGAAAAGGCCAAATACACCGTAGTTTTCAAGTACCCCGACGGCACGGTGACGAAGGAACAGCTTGTGGCATACAACGAGGCGCCCACGCAGGTGCCCTCTCCTTTGGACAAGGAGATGCAGGTATACGGCTATGAGTTCGACAGATGGAATTTGCCCTTTGACCATGTAACGCAGGATATGACCATAGAGCCCATATTCGTAAAGAAAGCCACCGACGTTTCTTTGGAAATCACAAGAAACAACAAAGGCGAGCCTTTGGGCACGGTAAATTTGCACGAAAAAGGCTATTATCCCAAAAACAAGGAAGCCACATTGCTTGCCGACCCCATGCCGGGAAGGGCTTTTTCGGGCTGGCAAATAAAGAGGTTTGACGGCGTATGGGAGAAGATAACGGTAGACGACATACAGCAAGGCAATTCTTTCAGAGTAATAGACATAGGCTTTGAAGGGAACGGCATTACCTTCGAGGCGGGGCAAACGGGAGACACCAACCAGTACTTTTTGATATTCACCCCAAGCGAACACACAGAGCTGATAGAGCTGAAAGCCGATTTTGTGTATGAAGTAAGCACAATCACTTTTATAAACAGCATGAGCGCCAACCCCGGCAACATAGAAAGGACAGTGAACTTGCCCAACGGGCAGGAGATAGGCGAACACCTTGCCGATCCCGTAGGGTCGGGATTGGGATACCGCTTTGTGGGATGGTACAGAGACGACGGTTCATCGGTGGACGAGTTCGGCAACGAAATCCCCGTACAGCCTGGCGACACATTCACCCAGCCCGTCACGCTGGTGGCAAGGTGGCAGAAGGTATATTGCCAAGTGAACTTTTTGCGGGGAGACGGCGACCTGCCCCCCAAGACCGTTTATGTGCTGTATCAAAACACTTTGGCTTCGGCGGTGGAAGAGCCGGTATACATTGACCCCGTGCCTACCGAAGGCGTGCCCTCCCAGATTCCCAAGCGCGAGCATTACATATTCGTGGGCTGGTATCTTGTGGGCGACGGCGGCGTGCTTACCGATGTGGTTATTGACGACGACTACAAGGTTTACGAAGACATAAACGTGCGCCCCAAGTTTATCCCCATAGAGCACGATTTGGAAATATCCTTTACGGGAGCGGGCAGAGCGCAAAGAAAATACCTTGACGAAGAAAGCGCATTTGAGCCCATACAAGCGGGCGTAAACAAAGTCCTTGAGATAGGCCGCTACATTTACAGGTTTATCGCCGACGACGGATACCAAATCAAATCCATTACCGTGAATGGCATAACCACAAATTACCAAGGCAATACGGAATGGGCGGACACCGAAGTATTTTACCCCACAAAGGACATGACCATTTGGGTGGAGTTTGTGCCCAAGACATATTTAATCACCATAAACAACGGCAACGGCGAGGACGGCGGCATAGTGAAGTTTATGGTAAAGACGGGCGACGACATGGAGGAGATAGAAAAGAGCGACCATATAATAGAATTTTATATGGAGCACAACTCCTCAAGGAATATTCACGTTACCGCGCAAAGCACCCATTTCATAAACAAAGTGAGCATAAACGGCATAAGCGTACCCAACATACCTTGGCAGTCCTCATACTACACCATAACGCTTACCCCCGAGATAATAACGGGCAACACCCTCATAGACATAGAGTACCTTCCTTTCGCGTATACGGCGGAAATATCCGACAACCCTTATGTGGACGCGGGGGAAGCGGAGTACGACGAAAGCAGCGGCAGCTATTATTATGTGCCCAAGAAAGCCACTTACGCTTACGGCGCCGACCCCGCCTTCAAGTTCGAGGCGGCGGAAGGCTACTATATCGCGGGCTTGAGAATAAACGGCAAGAAAGTGGATTTATATTCCCCCGACATGGGGTTTGAGATTTCCCAAATAATCATAAACAACGACTATTCCCAAAGCGGCGGCGGAGAGGACATAAAGGACGACAGGGTAACTTCGCTGGTGCTGAAGATACTAGCCATAAACGGCAATTATGTCATAGAGTCTTTGCATGCGCCGCTTTATTACCATGTCAAGGTCAGCCGCGCGGGCAGGGGCTATATTGACAACGAGCACATTACGGTAAGCTACGGCGACGATGTGCAGATACAGGCGCAGACGGACGGCGGCTATTATGTAAAAGGCTACACCCTCAACGGACAAAGCCATATCTTCGAGGACATGCTGGAAACGCAGACAATCGACATAGAAAACATAACCGCGGACATAGATTTGCAAGTGGAATTTTCCATAGCCACTTTCTTTATAACCTTTGACGGCTCAAAGGAGGGAGGGCTGAACAGCCAAGTAAGGAGAAGCGGAGAAGAATACCGCAGGCTGAACGCTGGCTATACCGCCGAATACAACAGCGTCAACGGCTTTACCTTGCTGGCGGACGTAGGTTATTACATTTCCAAAATAATCATAAACGGCTTGGAGCAGGTCATACCTTACGGCGTAACCGAATACAGTTTGCAGATAGACAACGTGGACAAAAACTACCATGTGGAAGTAAATTGCCGCAAGCAGATAATGACGGTAAGGACGCAGGTCAACAACGACAATTACGGCCAGGCCACGGCGCAAACGCAAGTGGAATACGGCGGCAGCGCGGTAATAGAAATAACATATTCGGAAGGCTACACCCTTGACAGCGTAAGCGAAGGGACGCTTTCGGCGGACAACACCGTTTTGACCATAAGCAATGTTACCCAAAACAAACTTATAATCATTAATTTCAAACCCATAATATACAACATAATTTGCAACAGCTTGGGCGGCGGCGACGTTACGGCGCCCTTGACGGCGGAGCGCGGAAGCAGCGTCTTCATAAGAGCGGGCGCCTTCGGGGGCAATGTCATAGACGCCATCACGCTTAACGAAGAAACCGTGGCTTTGGCCAAAAACTACTCAAGCTATGTGCTGATAGTGGAAAACATAGAAGACAACGTGGAAGTTACGGTATCTTTCAAGCCGCTTGCGGGCGAAAACCCCCAAAGCGTCAATATTCTGCAAAGCGGAGGGCTGGTAAACGGCAGCAGCGGCAACTACACAGCCACGGTTTGGGACAACATCAGCGCCATGGTGTTGATAACGGCGCCCCAATACCATTACGTAGCTTCCATAACGGGGCAGAGCTTGCCGCAAGGAGCGAGGGAATACGCGCTTGAGATAAACAAAGCCGACGGCGTTTACGACATATATGTGGAATACGAAGGGGAAGAATACGCCGTAGACCTTGTCCATGGCGGCAACGGTGAAGCGGAGATTTTAGTAAACGGCGGCGGCGGCTTTGAGCCGTCGGCGAGCGCCCGATACGGCGATACGATAAGGATAGTATTCACTCCCGATACGGGATACTGCGTGGACTACATCAAGATTAACGGACAGATAAGGACGGACTACCAAGGGGGAGACCATTACGACTATACAGGCTTTGCCCAGGACCAGAGCATAGAAGTGGCGTACCGCTTGATTCAGTTTGCCGTAAACACCGAAGTAACAGGAGGATACGGCATAATCAGCGCGCAAAGCAATGTGTTTGAGTACGGCAAAGGCTTTGAGATAAGGATAATCCCCGCTGCGGGCTACTACATAGCCACCATAGTTCTGAACGGCCAAGCGGTGGTAGGGGAAGAAGCCGAACAGATAAAAAATACCTTTATCCTTGAAATTGAAGAAGGCAGCGCCCTAAGCAAGGCGGACATCGACCTTAAAATAAGCTTTGAGCGCGTTTACCACATGGTGAACATAGCGCTTGAAGGGGAAGGGAGCATTGCCCAAGACCTAAGCAACGAAGCGGCTTACGGCGAAGATTTTTACATTGACATAACCGCGGACGAAAACAACTTCATAGAAGCCATAGAAATAGACGGCGTGTTATTGGACGTGGACAACACCAATTTGCGGAACTACACGCTGAACGCCGTAACGAGGGAATACACGGCGGGCAGATATGTTCTGAAAGTAACCAAGGACATCCAAGTAAGGATATACTTCAGAAGAAACATCTATTCGGTAACCATAATGCCTTCGGTGAACGGCGTTACCACAGCCAACATGATATCGCCGAGCATGGACTATTCCGAACTCAACATAAATTCCATAGAGCACGGCAACTTCCTGCAAATATGCATGAGCGCGGACACAGGCTACAACATATCCGCCTTGTATATCAACGGAAAGGAGATAACGGGTTTTAAGCACGACAATGTCAACGCCAACAACAACCGCTTAATCAATTATATATACGAAGGCGAAAACGGCGAAGGAGTGTCGGGCAACATTTTGATAAGGGTAGATTACGACATCAACTACTACAAACTGCAATACGAGCTCATAAACGAATCCCCCAACTTCCGAGAATTCGACACCTTGCCGGGGAGCTTCGGTTCTTTCGAGATATTGGGCCATACGGGAAGCGGCAACATATATTCGGGCATACCGCACGGCGAGAATTTCCGTTTGCGCATAACGCCGCTAAGGGAAAGGGGATACATAATTTCGGGCATAACCATAACCTACAAGGACCCCGCTTCGCCTTCGCAAACCGAGATAACCATAAGGCCGCAGGTGGGGGGAGCGGGCTCCACCGTAGTAAGGACGGGAGACACGCTGTTTTTCAGCGAGCTCATGGGCCAGCACGCGTCGGCCATGGTGGGCGATGTGCAGAATGTGCAGATAAGGTTCACAAAAGAAACCTTTACTTATGACCAAGAAGTGATAACCGCCCAGCATACGGGGACGATTTCCACAAGGTTCTACCATCCCAACGATTCCTCAAGGTTTTTGATGGTGGGTTCGGAAGAGCCTTCCACGCTTCACTTGGTGGACGGAAAATACGAATACGGATTGGGCTACACCATAAGCGTGGTGCCCGCCAAGGGATACAGCAGAACGGCGTTTTACTTCCTTATAGGCGGGACTTTGGTGGACAGAAACGCCAACGTAAGGGCAAACACCTACAACAGCATAATCCAAAGCAACATATCCGCCAAGGTGGAATACGAAGTCAACAGATACGACATACGCTTCAATTATTTGGTATACGACAGCATGGACAGACTGATATCCAACCCCGGCGACGAATACGCCACGATATGGCTGGAAGTGGCGGGCGGCGAGATAATCCAGCCTGTGGACGGGGAGGTAAACTATTACGGCTGCCCGTACGGGGCAAGGCTGAGGCTGACGCTGTCCCCCAATTACGCGGACAGAGGCTATTACATCCATTCGCTGATAATAGGAACGCACATAATAACCGAATTTGAAGACAAAAACAGCGATTTCACATATGTTACCGACATGGGCGACGGAGATTTGACGGCGACGGCGGTATTCAGAATAAACACCTACACCATAAGCTTTATCCATATCGGCGACGACGACAACAACAGCGTAAGCAGCGAAACGCAGGGCAAGATACCGTGGGGAACGGAGACGGTAACGCTCAAGGTAAGCACGGACACAGGCTACAACCTTTTGAGCTTGGAGGTTTACCAAAACGGCGAATGGACGGAAAGGAAGCAGGACATACAATACAATATCCCCGACATCAACCTTAATTACAGAGATATTCTGCAATTATACTATATAAAGGAAAACATTACGGTAAGGGCGACATACGAAAGGAAGCAGTACCAAATAACCGCCATAGTCAACGATTTGGATTTGGGAGCGTTGAGAGTGGACGCCTTCAGCCCGTATGCCCCCGCAAGGGAGGATATCCCGCAGCAGTATTCCCAAAAGACGGAAGAGGTGCCGGGCATAATAGTGGATCCGTACACGGGGGAAGAGTATCCGGGAATGGTGGAGAAGACTTGGGACATAGTGACGATGACGGTGAGCCACTATGACGAATTAGTGTTCTATCTTTGGCCGGTAAACGGTTATAAAGTAATAGCGGGCAGCGCGGACAAAGTCAGGATATCGCTTTATAAATACGTAAACGGCGAAAGAGTGCCGTATATCGACAATTTCGGCAACCCCGTGGTATACAATGTCAACGCCGAAGCCTACGACCAAGCCAACCCCGACTATAGAAGGTTCACCTTGCCGCTGGGCGTAAAGGTATACGCCGATTTGGAGATAGAGGTTGACTTTTTGATAAAGACATATTTGACATCCATAACCAAGACGCCCTTTGATTTGTCGGGAGTGGAACAAAGCCAGCTTATCGTGCAAAGGACGACGGGCGGAACAATGGAGGACATTGAAGACGGGGCGATTATGGAGCATTTCGACACCTTCTCCATAACCTTGGACGCGGTTTACGGCCTAAGCTTGGACGCTTTGGTAATAAACGGCAGAACCATACCCATAATCGACTATGTTTGCGAAAACAACCAATACACTTACTATTTCTACCTTCAAATAACCGACGAGCTGCTCAACGGCAGGTCGAGTTTGGATATCGAAGCCCGCATGAGAAGGAACATTTACAATGTCAGCGTAACAATTTTTGACGAAAAGAGCCAAATTGAGACATCGGGCAAGGAAGCGCCCACATTGCGGGTGGAGACTGTGGAGATAATAACCCACGGCAACACGCTTAACATAAAGACCATAACAAGCGAAGGCTACTCCGTAAGGGCGGTAATAATAAACGGCGAAGACTACACCGCGGAGATAGCAGCGGGCGGCGGCAACATAAATTCCCAATTCGGACTGTGGATGAGCGGAGACATATTGAGCAAGATGGACGTGCACAACGCCGACAAGAACACGCTGCAAATCCGTTTCATAACCGACATAGACATGCACATAAGCAGCATAAGGGCGTTTGTGTACGAACAAGGAGTGGACACTTTCAGCGACATAGCGGGCAACACCACGGCGGAATACGCCCCCGCGGACACCATGAAGATAATAGACGGCAAAATCAAGTACGAGTACTTCACCGAAGTTACGGTAACGGCGGTGGCGATATCCACGCCCGAAAAGACATACAGATTCGCCTATTTCCAAGAGGAACTGCCCACGGGCTGGCAGACGGTGAGACACGGCGAAAGGGGCATAGAGCTGTCGGGGGAAAACAACAATGTGCTCAAATATACCATAAGGGAAGACAAAGCCAACAACGTCAGCGCTGACAGATACTTCAGAGCGGTGTATTACAGAGTGCTTACGGTGAGCGTAACGGTTATGCCGCAGTATAAGTATGTAAGCGGACAGCACACCGCAAGGAGCATGAAATATCTGCCCTACCTTACGGCGGAAGCCTATGTGGGCGGCGTCAAGCTTGAAGACAAAAACCCCGAAAACGCGCTGATATACGCCAAAGCGGCGCAGCAGGGAACAATCCCGTATGTGGAGAAGTACACATACTATGTGGACAGCGGTTCGTATTTGGTGCTCAAGCCCCAAGACCATGTGGACAGCAACTTAAGCTCCATGGGATTTTACGATAAAGAAGGCAGCGCCGATTACCGCCTTATCCCCAACGCCACTTCAAGCGGCATAAGGATAGTGGAGGACAGGGATATATATTTGGTGGCAAGGAACAGCGCCATGCTGAGCTTTGACATCAGCACCATAAAGAACGAATCGGGCATAGACGGCGGCAGGCTGGCATGGAAGGTATTCAGCCACGAGGGCGGAGAATACGACGGCAGCCTTTACAGAGGAAGCTTGACCAACGCCAGGGCGCTTGACACCGTGCAAGTAACGGTAAGGGCGATAAACGACACCTACAGGTTTACGGGATTGTATGTCAAAAATGTGGACAGGCAAGCCACGGAAGAGAGCGGGGAGCTTAAATTCGTGGGCGACGGCGAAATAGGCGAATGGACGCTGATTGACTCATCCAGCGACTTGATACACATAAGGCAGGAGGGCAGCAACACCATATTTACCATTTTCGTAACCGAGAACATGGTTATGAAATTTGAATTCTACCGCACCTTCAAGGTAACATATTCCACCAACTACCAAGGCATAGGCGAGGGCCCGGGCGAGCTGTACAAGGACGAAGAGGCCAGCTCTCCCCCCGTAAGGACGCAGTACATAGGCGGCAAAATAGATTACGAGATATACGACTACAATTCGCAAATAAGGCTGATAACCCCCACGACGGACGAGAACTACCAGTTTGTGGGATGGTTCGTCAACGGCGACAACATCTATACCGAGCTGGAAACACAATTCCCCGATTCCTCAATATGCTCTTATTGGTTTAAATTCTACCAGAATTCGCAAGCGCTGGGGATATACGACGGCTTGGATTTGTACAAAGACGGGGCGGACATATACGAAGTGGAGATAGTGGCGACATACCAGCCTATTTATAAGATATCGGTAATAAACGAGCTGTATTTCTACCACGGCGGGGACGACCATTGGAACACATGGAGCCCGTCCATGAACACGTCGGCGACATACTATCCGTATTACACCAGCGAGCAGGTATTCAACGGCGAAAGCGAGGGAATGAACTTCGCGTTGCCGAGCATGAGCTTTACCAAGAGCATCTTCATGGATTTGGAGCCAAGGAGCATAATGGAAGTCTATAACAGCGTAATCCCCGAAAGGGCGCTTAACGCGATATACGACAACCAAGCGCCGCCGTGGTCGCAGATACGGGCCATGATAGACGCGCATTCGTGGGCGGATTGGAGCTCAAGGTATGTGTATTCCGAAACCATGTATTTCAGAATGCTGTTGCAGCAAATAGAAGAGCCGCATTTGAATTACAACGCCTGGACGGAAAACACGCTGTACCTTGACACCTATTTATACGACGATGTGGCGCTGGTGGAATGGCAGTACTACAATTGGAACACCGGCCAATTTGAGGAAATACCGTACATGTCCCAGCCCATTTTGGGCAGCAACGGCCAAATTATAGGCTACTCCAACAACGCAAAAAGAGAAAACTATTATATAAGATTGAGCGAATCCGCCGATTTTATAGACCACACCAAGCCTTTTGTCATAAGGCCCATGTACCAGAAGAAAGTCAAGCTGACATTGGGCAAGAAGGCTTATTATAACTATTTGGGCGACGACTCCACCATAGGGAATTCGGCGCAGACGCCGCAAATCCACAATTCGCCCGACCAAGACATGACGGCGGAATTCAACTATTACTCAAGGTGCTTGATAATCCCCAGAGCGGGCACAGGGTACAGGTTCATAGGGTGGTTCTTAAACGATTTCACTTGGGATTTGGACAACGCGCTGACGCTTACCAATGTGCCGGGAGAAGAAAGCACGGCGGCATGGGAAGTGCATTTGAAGTTTGAATACGGCCAAAGCGAGCAGTACAACAGATACATTCACGGCCGATATATCAAGCAATGGACGATAGACATAATATCCACCAATGTGGCGACGGGCGACTACGCCAAGAATGACGCGCCCAAGCTGGTGCTGAGGGACATAGTTTCCCAATACGACGGCGTAACGGTGGATACCAGCATGTACAGAATATTTGAACAAAGCGCTTGGCGCATATCCGTGCTTATAGACGCGGGTTTGGACATAGACGTGGACATGGACAGCACGCCTACCTACAATTCGGTTACGGGGCAGGGCTTTAGTCCCGTATTCGACAAGTATTACGACTGCACGAACATAGACGCGGGCAGAGGGGAAAGGCTGAACTTGTCCGCCGACAACAGCGAGGCGCTGTCGCTGTATGTAAGGTCTTACCGAGACAAGCAAGTAAGGGTAAGATACGAGTCTTTCGGGGAGATAACCTTTACGGGATTGATGTGGTATTCGGCGGTAAGGCTGACCGACATCATGGCTTCCTATATTCTGGCAAGGTTCGGAACGAGCTTTAACGATATGTTCCCCGAAGTAGGCTGGCAAGGCGGGGCGATTTACATCGGCGACACCATAGACGGCGTAATTGACGGCAGAGCGTCCTTCAACCGCATACCTATAAGGGACGCCAACTATTTGGGCACGGGCAACGCCTTGACATACGACTTTGTGCCTTACGGCTTTGATACCGACGGCGACAGATGCATTAAAGTAAAGCGCAACAAATTCCCCGCTGGCGTTTACGACAGCGCGCATTTCAGCAGCGCCTTGCCCACCTTCAAAAAGCAGGTAACCATAGACTTTTCAAACTATAAATTATTCGGCATAGCCAGCAACACGTCGCCTCCGGGCACGGAAGCCAACCCTTACTTAATAGGCGTGAACGTAAACGACGCCAGCCAATTGTCTTCGGTAGCCCAAGCAAGGGAGCAATTCAGAAACATAGAAGTATTCTTTGACGCCAACGGCAGCAGCTGCAAAGGCGTGGTGTTCAAGCTTCGCCAAGACATCCACCTTAACAGCGGCGTAACCGTAAGCAACCCCAAGCGCACGCAGGTAGAGAACGGCTATACTTGGGTGCCCATATGCTGGAGCAACGACAGGGGATTTGACGGCGTGCTTGAGGGCAACGGCAAGACCTTCCGCTCTTTGATAGTGGACGGCTCTTCCCAGTATTTCGTGCCGTACAGCATGAACGCCACCCCCGAATCGGTGGGCATAACCGTATACCAGTACAATCTATACGGCTACGGCATATTCAGCTGTCTGCAAGACGCCGTAATAAGGAATGTGAAACTGGGCACGACGGCCATTAACCTTGACGTGATGCGCAACGAACTGGGCGAGCAGGATTTGGGCATAGGCAGCAACGTGGGGATATTGGCGGCAAGGATAATAGGCAACCAGACGGTGATTGAGAACATCAGCTTTGTCAACACCACGCACAGCGAGGACCCCAACGGGTATGTCATAGACAGCGACACGGGCATGGCGTACAATTACGCGATAATGGCGGAAAGCGCGCAGAATGTAGGCATAATAGCGGGGTCGATAAATTGCGACACCATAATCAACCCCAACGACAAGCAAGAGCTCAACAGCTTAATGAGGAACATGAACATGACTTTCAACGTACGCATAAGCGCTTCAAGCAACGCGGGCGTAATAGCGGGCTGGATATCCAAAATGATAGTAACGGACATATCCGTAACAGGGGGAACGATAGTGGTAACCGCGCTTAACCAGGCGGGCGGTTTCGCGGGTATGATAAGCGACAGCCATGTGGACGACTGCCACGTAAGCAGCGTGTTCAAGATAGGTTCGGAATCGTCCAACAACGCTGGCGGCTTTGTGGGGATGATAGGCAGCAGCATGGGGGAAGTGGGCTGCGTAATAGAAGAATGCAGCGTAACAAGCAGCTCAAACAGCTTCATAATGGTAACCAGAGCGGGCAACGAAACGACCGGGCTGGAATACAACAATTTGGGAACTTGCGGCGGATTCGCAGGCAACAACGCCAACGGCGAAATAATCAACTGCTCTATCAGCAATTACTTTAAGCTGTACGGTTATTACGTGGGCGGCATAGCCGGCGTCAATTCGGGCAAGATAAAGGATTGCCGCATAAGCGCCACGGGCGGCTTTATGATAGACGTGGAAGCGCCCCTTTACACCAACGGGGCGTACGGGATAATAGCGGGCGCCAACATGCGGACGGTTATAGACGGCTTGACATATGTTGGGCTGATAAGCGATTGCGGCGTAATCGGAAGCGGCGTCAACACTTCGCACGACACCAGCTCCACCGTTTTGCAAGTAAAGCCCGCCTTCATAGGTTTGACGGGAAAAAGCTTTAAGTACAGACCGGGCATAAACGAAACTTCGGCGGTTATCGAAAACGCGTATAACGGCTATACCAGCATAGGCGGCATAGTGGGCCTTAACAACCGAGCGAGGGTATTCAACAGCTACACCAAGCGGGTAAAGATATTGACGGCAAAGGTGGGAGCGACTTCGTTTAACTTCAATGTGGGCGGAGTAGTGGGCTTCAACTACGTGTCTAAATACGCCACGGGTATCAGAGGGGAAGGAGTAAGCAGCTGCTACGCCGACGGCAACGCCATAGTGCTGAGCATCATACTTTGGGCGGATACGTCGCACGGGATGGCGTATGTGGGATTGGGCGGCGTGGCGGGCGGCACCCAAAAGGCCACAAGCGTGCCCGACGACCAATATTCCATACGCTACTCCTACGGCATAAACAATGTGTTCAGATGCTACAACGCCTGTTACGGGGAAGCTACCGTATTTATCGACAAGGGTTGGCCTTTCAAAGACCACTACAACCCCAAGAACAATTATACAAAGGTAAGCATGGGCATGGGAATGGTGGTAGGCGGAGGACAAAACGAAAATTCGGCGTCATACTATTGCTGGGGAGGCACGACAAGCAGCTTTGTGCCCATGATACAGCACTATAAAGGGTCGGGCGAAAACTATGAAAACGGTGCGGGCAATATGTTAAGGGACGGCCCCGACGATCAATCATTGCTCATGGCTTTTGACGATTTCCCTCCCGACGGCGTTTACGATACCGACCGCTGGGAAAATAAGGATCAAGATTTCTTTGGCAGAACAATGATATTGAGCTTGAACATGCACAATGTAAGCTATTACTCAACCAAATCGGGGAACAACATGCCGGCTTGCTACGGCGGCTTCATAGGCAGGGAGCATAACGGCAACAGAAACGACTCAAGGGTTATCCGCACGAACGAAGAAGGCCACTTGCTTTACAATATCAGCGGCTATGACTTTGATGATTCGGGCAACTATATAGGTTCCATACCTTGGAGCACAATTACCAACAGCTTAGTAAAAGACCAAACAAAATACAGTGGGAACTTTTAGTTTCCGCTGGGTAAACCCAGCGGAAACTATGGGCAACCTTTTCTCTTCACCAAGCCAAAAAATCCGTCTGTTTCTGCTACTCTCCGATAACCACAAAGAAAGATTAGGTATTGACTTTTTCTAATTACCTAATCCAATTAACAAAACAAAAACCATTCAGCGCAAAATAAAAAAAGGCTATCAGCCTTTCTTTTTTTATCTCTTATCTCTTAACTATTTTATCTCTTAACCGTTTTTATCACTTTCAATATCTCATTCATGGTATCGTAAAGGTCTTTTTCGCACCTTAGCTTGGCTTTTTCAAAAGGCAAAGAAGCTCTGTTGGAGCAAAAGACGGCGCCCACCCCCCGCTCATAGACTTCGCCGGTCAAGTCTTCGCCTATGGCGCCCACCACGGCGACAAGGAACTTGCCCAGCGCTTTGCAGCGTTTGGCGATGCCGATTATGGCTTTGCCTTGAAGGCTTTGGGAATCGATTTTGCCTTCCCCCGTAAAGATTAAATCGCAATCCCTTACTTTATTTTCAAAATCCACAGCGTCAAGCACGGTGTCTATGCCTTGCTGAATTTGGGCGTTAAGGAAGCTCCTTAAGCCGTAGCCCATGCCGCCCGCGGCGCCCGCGCCGGCAAAGAAAGGTTGGGAATTGGGCAAGTCTTTTGCCACTTGGGCAAGATGCCTTAAGCCTTGGTCCAGCTTTTCAACCTGTGAAGGAGTTGCGCCTTTTTGAGGAGAAAACACATAAGCGGCGCCGTTTTCGCCGTACAAAGGGTTGGTTATGTCGCACATGGCTATAAGCTTGACTTTGCTTAAACGCTTATCCAAAGAAGAAAGGTCAATGCGATGGATTTGGCCCAATGTTCCGCTGACGGGAATAAAGGCCTGCCCGCTTGAGTCATAGAACTTGCCGCCCAAAGCGGCGCACAGTCCGCAAGCGGCGTCGTTGGTCAAACTTCCGCCCAAACCGACGATAATTTTTTCCGCGCCAAGGTCAAGCGCCTGCTCAATAAGCTGCCCCACGCCGTAAGTGGTGGTATCTTCGATATTATGGAATTCCCTTCTGAAGCCTATGCCGGCGGCGGCGGCCATTTCAATGACGGCGGTTTTGCCGTTGTCGATAAGCCCCAAGAAGCTGTCGGTTTCATTGAAATAAGGGTCATAAACCCTGCAATGAACAATTTCGCCTTGACAAGCTTTGACAAAAGCCTCCACGGTGCCCTCTCCGCCGTCGGCGACGGGAATGGAAAGCGCTTGACAATGGGGAAAGTTATCGGTAACGGCCTTTGCCATGATATCGCAAACAAGGGCGGCGGACATGGTGCCTTTGAAAGAATCGGGAACGAGAGCCACTTTTTTCATATTATCCTCCTGATAAAGATAAGTATAAAACAATCAAGGCGTTTTGTCCACAGTTCACAAAACAAGAAGTGGCTTTTATTGCCAATGACACATATACATAAATATATCAAGAAATTCATAAAGAGGTGGAAACAATGGAAATAACCCCTTTGAATGCGGAACTGCCCTATCCGCCCATAGACAGCATAAAGCCCGACGCCGAGGCGGCAAGGATAATAGCGCCTTTATACGCCAGCGGGGAAACATTCGGGGAAGCGGCGGCTTTTTTTCAATACCTGTACCACTGTTTAATATTTGACGAATACAAAATGCAAAAGCAAGCAAGGAGCATGGAAAATATAGCGATGGCGGAGCTTATCCATATGCAGATTTTGGGCAAAACGCTGATAAAGTTAGGCATCGACCCCGTATATACGGCAAAACCGCCTATTAGAAGCGGCTTTTTCAACACATCAAGGATATCGACGGCAAAGGCTCCGCAAAAAATGCTTATGGACGACATAGCCGCCGAAACGCAAGCCATAAACAACTACAACCAAGCGCTCAAACGCCTAAGGAACGAAGAGGCGGCGGCGGTTATACAGCGCATAATCCTTGACGAAAAACTGCACCTTGAGGAATTGAAAGAGCTTTTGTCCCAATTGACATAATTAAAATGCAAAAATAAGACAAACAAACTTTTTTTACCGCAAAAAAACCAATACGGCAAGAATATCATAAAATGCGTATTGCGCGTTAAGCGCGATATGGTATAATAAAAAAAACTAAAATAAAAGCGGTGGAACATGAAAGTAAGAAGACAAAGCTACGGGCAAAAGATTTTGAATTCCTTTGCGGCGGCCATATTGGGCGTCATTATGTTTTTGGCGTCGTTCGCGGTGCTGTTCTGGAACGAAGGCAGGGAGAATCTGGCAAAGGCGGCGGGGCTTGCCGAGGACATAACGGACAGCGCTTCGCTGGACGGCGTCAAAGAAGGCAAAGCGGTGTGCGTAAGGGGCAGCCTTGACGCCACGGGATACGCCGCTGACGAATACCTTGTTTCGGGCGACTACATATACATAGAGCGCACGGTGGAGATGTACGCCTATGTGGAGAAAGTAAAGACCACGGAAAAGGACAATTTTGGGGGCAGCTCAACGATAATCGAGGAATACTCCTATGAGCTTGTATGGACGGATTCCCCGCAAAAAACGGACACCTTCAAGGGGGACGTCAACGAACAGCCGTTTTCCTTTGACAAGACATGGTATAACAACCGCATAGACACAAAGCCCGAAAACAAAAGGGTAAAAGCGTCGGGATTGAAGATAGGGCCTTTTTCGGTGGACAACGACCCCGAGATGTCGGGAGCCAAAAGGCTGGAGCTCAACCAAGGCAACACAAAGATTTTAACGCTGGAGCAAGCGGCGCTTTACGCGGACTACATATATATGGGGCAAAACCCCGCTTCTCCCCAACCGGGCGACATAAGGATAAGCTACAAAGCGCTAAGGTCATCGGACAAAGGCATACTTTTCGGAGAGGCGGAAGAAGGCAAAATAACCAAATACAAGACCAAAAAAGGCAACGAGCTTTTCAGATACTTCGCGGACGCTAATTCCAAAAACCAAGCGGTGGACATTTTGGACAAGGAACACCGCGTCATAAGCTGGATATTGAGAATAGTAGGCTTTTTGCTGATGTTCATAGGCCTTATGGCAATGAGCGGGCCCATAACCAAATTCCTAAGCGTTATTCCCGTATTCGCCAAGATAAGCAACTTTGTATTCGGCATAGCGGCGTTCATAATATCGCTGGTATTGACTGCCTTGACCATAGCGCTGAGCATACTTTTGCACAACTTCCTTTGGGCCATGCTTATAGTGGCGGCGATTATCGCCATAACGATAACGGCGGCGGCGCTGAAAAGGAAAAAAGCCACGCAAATGGCAAAAGCCAAAAGGTAAAAAAGGTAAAGGGCGACAGAACAGACCATAATAAGACATTATCTAATAAAAAAAGAAGCAAGCGTTAATTTATACTATTACTTAAAGCTGCATAGGGGAATATGTTGAAAAAATTGTCGCTTGCCATAATATTCTGCATAATATTTTTCGGTTTCTTTTATTCCGCGGAAGCGGCGAAGGCGTTGACCACCCCGCATATCGTAATCGAAGGCGAAGTGTGGCTGCTTGACATAGAAAGCGGCAAAAGGCTTTTTTTGCTGCCCGACACCTATTACGCCGCCATAAAGAACATGGACGAAAACTTTTACTATGTAACCTTCAACGGCGTGGAAGGCAAGGTGGAGAAACAGCTGGTTTCCACGGTAGGGTACCACACGCAGGCGGCGGGCACAATGCAGGAGCTCAAGGTGCACCCCCAATACGGAGACTTTGTAACAATAGCGTTAAAAACATCCATGGACTCCGCCGGCGAAGACATTCATTTGCCCGTAAACGACAGCTTTATATTCTTGGGGCTGTACCCGCTGTCGGAAATGTGGTATTGCGTAATGTACCAAGACAAAATAGGCTACATCAAAGCGCAAAGGACCACCGTGCCCGAAATGCAAATCCCCGAGTTCGCGCCCGAACAGCCAAACGGCGAAGACAAAGGACAGCCTTCGGGAAACGATAAAAAGGAAAAAAGCTTTTTCAAAAAAGAATCCACGCTGAGGATAATAATAATAGCGGGCTTAAGCGTGCCGGCGGTTGTATTGATAGCTCTGCTGTTCAAACCCCGAAAAACCAAACGGGGCAGATACTATTACGAAGAATGACAAAATTAGGGAAAATTTTTTCAAAGGCCAAAAATCCCAATCAAAACAAAAAAATTTCAGGCTTGCCAAAATTCTTTTTTTTAGCGACAAAGAAAGCTAAAAACCCCGAAAATATCGGGCTTGTAGAGCTTAAATATTGTGTTATCATAAAAATGTAACCGCTATTTTTTGTTCAAAATGGGGAGGTGTCGCCGTTTTCCATACGGCAAAGGAGGTGTATGTGATAAACAAGGTCCATATAACCGACGAAGCAAGATTTGATTTTGAGGAAGTCATAGCTTGCAGGCCAATGCCCATAGCAACCTACAAGAAGGATTTGGAAGAGTATTTCAAGCATGTCGCGCCTTTTGAAAGCTAGGAGATAGAGGACCTGTTAACCAATAACAAGGAATACCTCAATCAAATAGCCGTGCTTAAGCAAACGGGGGGAGAATACCAAGATTTGCAGGACAAGCTCAAATTCCTGTCTTTCAGCCTCAGCTTGCTGGACACCCACCAAAGGGAACTTGTTTACGCCATATTCATGAAAGGCGTTTCCATGCGGCGTTACTCTTTGCAAACGGGCGTAAGCCGCAACTTCATAGCCAAAGAAAAGCAAAGGATTTTGGACAAGCTGAACCAATATTTTATGATTAAATACAAAAGCGCGTAAACCTCAACATTTAACGGCGATTCCGTCCCCAAGCGAACAAAAAAGCGCAAAGCCCCCCTTGCTTTTGAACAAAGCGAACAAAAGGCGCTTGCCCCAAAACAAAGCAAGCCCCAAACAAGAAAAACAAAAAAGGCGTTCCCCATACGCCTTTTTTTTTGCGAACAAAGCGCAAAACCGCATTCCATATTTTTATAATGCCAGTCCGCCCAGCCAACAAAAAACAAAACTCCTTTACCATTGAACAAAGCAAGCCCCAAACTAAAAAAACAAAAAAGGCGTTCCCCATACGCCTTTATTTTTTTGGAACAAGCAAAAGGCTTTTTGCCCTAAAGAACAAATAAAACTCAAGAACATTTTAAGGACGGGAACAAAGGATAAAACAGGCGATAATTTAAGTGTTGACAAAATTGTAAATTTAAGTATATAATGTAAAAAAGACATAGGAGCGAATAAACATGTACGGTAATTACGGCAGGCCTCCGCGCAGACCGTCTCCGCGCGGCGTTTCCCAAAGGGGATACGGTGAAGAAATGACATTGGGGAAGTGGATGGGCACTTTTTTTATTTTGCTTATCCCGGGCATAAACATAATAGCCATGCTGGTATGGCTTTTCGGCGGCGGCAAAAACCGCTCCCGCGTAAACTACATAAGGGCGGCGCTGTTGTTTTCGGTGATACTTACGGTTATAGGCGTAATTTTGGCATTCACCGCGGGCAATATAATTTGGGGCTACCTTAAAGAGCTTATCGAAAAATCCCAAAACTTTATCCCCTGAAATAACGCCCCTTAGCCCCTGCAAATCAAACAGCGATAAACAGTTTTTAATTATCATTCAAACTGCCGATAATTACATGTTTTTAATATAAACCAAACCCCAATAATTACAATACTTTCCCACACTGCCAAGACCCAAAACTTCTCTTAAACAAAAAAGGAGAAGTTTTTTTGATGGGAGCGTGTGCAAGGTCCGCCGAGCAAGCTCGGCGGAACAAAATCGTTTTACATATTTACATTTTGTAAATTACAGAGTATTATATAATTAGGATACAAAATTCTTCGGCTCAAAAAGAAAAGCAAGAAAGGTAAATGAAATGAATAAAGACAAACTTAATCAATCGAGCATGGAAGAGAAGGACATTGTAGACAGAGCGAAAGCGGTATTGATAAAGCACCTGTCCATGACCGAACAGCAAGCCCACAGGTTCATAGAAAAGCAAGCTATGGACATGCGCGTCAATAAAACGGCGGTGGCGGAAGGTATCTTGAAAACTTACGAGAGCTAATCGCCCATTTTCTTTTCCCCCTCAAAAAAGGGCGATAGTTCAAGGCTCAAGGCTTTTGGTCTTGAGCCTTTTTTATTTATTTTTTCAGTATTGATTTCCTTTTTTAACGGCGACGACGATAACATGTCCAATAAACCACCCACATTTTCTACAAAAATCGACAAATCCAAAAATCCCCTTATTCCTCCAATATCCCTTTTTATCATCTCTTATCTGCAAAAAACCTTTCCCAATCCCCCTCATTTCTTTCGCTTTCCCCAAGTTCTTACAAAATTCTGGCTACCAAATTGGGTGCCATTTTGGGCCACTTTGGGCCACTTTTGAGCCAAAAACCCAAAAACCTGTGGTATAATATAATTAGAAGCATATTCCAAAAGCCAATTCAGAAATCCACAGCAAGGACGCCAAAAATTAAAAATGCATATCAGAAGACTTCTCTTTAGAACAAGCGAGAGAAGTTTTTTATATGCAAAAAATTAAAAAGGCGACAAGAAAATTTAAGTAATAAACCTAACCTAATCTTTTTTTGCGGTTATCGGAGCGGAACAAACACTGGGGGGCGGTATGAACAAAAACGAAAAATCAATTATCGAACGCCTTCTTCGCATAGAGCAAATTTTGCGTCTGCGCCGCGAAGAGCACAGCAGACTGAACGAGTACAACGCGGGCGAGGTGCGCCACGAAAAACAGCTTGAATTCCACCGATGCGCCAAGCGCAACAGATGGATACTCGGGGGCAACAGAAGCGGCAAAACCGAAGCGGGGTCGGTGGAATCGCTGTGGATGGCGCTGGGCAGACACCCTTTCAGAAAAAACAAAAAGAACATAACGGGCTGGGTGGTTTCGGTATCGTACGAAGTGCAAAGGGAGGTGGCGCAAAACAAAATCCTTCACTACCTCAGCCCCTCATGCATAGAAGACATTACCATGAAATCGGGCTCAAAAGGCAGTCCGAGGTCGGGCATAATCGATACCATAGCGGTAAGGAACATATTCGGCGGCGTATCCCGCATAGTGTTCAAATCAGCCGACCAAGGCAGGGAAAAATTCCAAGGCGCAAGCGTGGATTTTGTGTGGTTTGACGAAGAGCCGCCCCAAGACATTTACCAAGAATGCAGAATGCGGATTATGGACACAAAAGGCGACATTTTCGGCACAATGACGCCGCTCAAAGGCCTTACCTTCGTATATGAAGAGATTTTTTTGAACAAGCGCCTTGATCCCGAAATCCAATGCTTTCACATGGAATGGGCGGACATAGGCTGCTTCACTCCGCTTATATTGGGGGAAACAAGCCAGCTTCTGGTCAACTTCAACAACTTCAGAGGGGCTTATACGGGCATGATTGACGACAGCGGAACCTTGTTCGGAACGCCGCTCAAAAAACTTTGGCAAAGCCCCAGAACCAGCCTTCTGCGCCCGGACGCCGACAAGATAATAAGGAGGATATACCTAAAAGCGGACGCCCCCTTGACCATAACGGTGGGAGAGGGGGAAGACGGGGAAGAAACGGTTATAGAAGCGGAAGAATCCCACTTAATCCAAACGCTGTTTCTCAGCCAAAAGTGTCAAGAAGTATGCGTAAAATTGGAATGGACACGGGCGGCGAAGTTCTATTTGAACGGGTTTTTGATTGAATTTGACATCATAAAAAGGAGGCATGAAAGCGGTGGACAAACAGACGGCGGCCATACTGATTGAAATGCAGACCAGGATATTGGCCTTGGAAAAAAAGATAGACAAATTGATTGAGCTATTGCAAAAGGAGGAATAAGCAAAAAATGAGCGCCACACTAACTTTGATTAAAAAAATAAAGGAAATAACCGACAACATAAAAAGCGGCCAGCAAAGACAAAAGAAAAACAAGGCGGGGCACCAAAAACTGATAGAAAGCCTTGTGGAAATGGAAAAAGCGTACACACAAAGGACGGCGGCGGGGAAGAGCGGCATAGCGTTCGAAGCCGCTTCGGGCACAGGGAAAAGCGCGGAAGAACTTGCTTCGGCGCACATATCCGCCCTTGCTCAAAGGCAAAGGGAAGAACAAGAGGCAAAGGCGCTGAAGCGCATTGAAGAAACGGAGGAAAAACAGAAAAAAGCCTTTGAAAGCAAGGTAAAGCAAGAAAGCCAAACCTACTCAGAATTTCAAAAACGGCAAGAACAGGACTTAAGCAAGATAATAACGCAAGGATTGACGCGCTCAAGCATAGCCGAGCAAATGACCGAGCGGACGCTTAAGGAATATTTGGCGAAAATGGGCGAGATAAGGAAAAGCTACGACATGGAAATAGAAGCGCTTAACAACCAAAAAGCCATCATAAACGTCGAAAAGGAAAAGGCGCTAAGGGAATTCAACTTGAGCCTGAGCGCGGAATACGAAAACAAACTTGCCGAAATAAAGGAGCGGCAGCTGCAAGCGGCACAGATGCTTGCGGAAAGCGAAGAACGCTATCGCCTTGAAGAGGAAACACGGAAGAACAAAAGAGGAAGTTTAATCGAGTACCAAGGGGAAGAACAAGAGGAAATGCGCCAAAGGTATCTTAAAGCCTTGGAATTTTACAAATCCATGGACAAAAAGGAAGCGCTTAAACTCATAGAACGCTCAGACGAGCTTAAACGGCTGCTGGGGCTGTACTACGCCGAGCTTGTGGAAGAGATTGGCAAAGGATAGCCCCCCTTGGGAAAGATTAAAATGCGGATGGAAAAAATAAAAAACAAAGGAGGAAAGCAAAAAAAAAACCAAAGAAAAAAGCAATGGCATAAAAGGAAGCTCATCGGCAAAGCCTTGAAGCCCAAGAAAAAAAGGCTTTAAGCAACCTTCAAAAGGAAGGAACAAAAACAAAGGCGCTCAAAAACATAAAGCCCCAAAAAAACGCTTTTTCCAAAAACACAAAACAAAACCCCAAGCGAACAAAAAAACAAAACCAAAAAAACAACAACACAAACCCCAAAAAACAAAAACAGCGGACACAAACCAAAGAAAAAAACAAAAACACACCAAACAAAAACCCATACCAAAGAAAAAATCACACAGAAGAAAAACCCAAACCCCTCAACGCCGTCCAGAACCGCTTGGGAAAACAAAAAAACAAAGTTAAAAGACAACAAAAAATGTCAAAAAATCGGAAGTTTTGTAAAAGGCATTCCAATAAATCAAAAAATGTATTACAATGAATGCGCAAGAACAAGCAAAGCGTCTCCGAAGCAAAATCCAAAGAAAAGGACAACAAAAAAACTAATTTCAGCTATACGACCTAAAGCCCGAAAACGCCGATAAAGAAACCTAATTTTCGCCATAAGGTAACCCAAAACGGCAAAAGGGCGCACCGTTGTCCTAAAGGAAAGCGCCGACATCTTTTCCACCTCAAATTTAAGACTGTCGGCGTTTTCCTTTGCCAAAAAAGGGCGTTTGCCCCATTAAAATACCGTAAAGGGCGTTTGCCCGATTAGAAAAAAATACCGTACAAAGGAAGTGAAATTATGTGGGAAACGATATGGAACATGGCTACAAAGAGCGGGATATGGGCCATGCTTTTCGTCAGCTTGTTCTTTATTCAGCTTAAAGACAGCAAGAACAGGGAAACCAAGTATCAGCAGACCATAGAAAGCCTTGCGGACAAACTCAAGGTAGTTATGGAAATCAAAGAAAGCGTGGAAGACATCAAGGAAATGTTCGGCGAAAAGGAATAAGAACGCTTGCAAAAGGCTTTATCCTAAAGAAAAAATTAACAACCCATAAAAAAGCGGCGGCGAAAAGTCCGCCCTTTTTTTCTGCCTTTTTGCCAAGAACCGCCTTTTTGCGCCTTTTTGCTTAACCGCGACAGCCGCCTTTACGATTTTTTGTTAACCAAAAAACCGCTTTTTTATACCTTTTTCAAAATTTACACCCTTCCCCAACCCCGCTTTTTTATGCTTTTCTATTTAACGGCAAAAGCCGCCCTTTATATGCCTTATTTTTTAACAGCCGCTTTTTTTTGCGCTTTTCAAACCCCGCCTTTTTCTGCCTTTTTGCCCCACCGCCCCCCGCCCTTATTTTATGCGCGCAAATACATTGACAACCCCCTTTTTTTAATGGTATATTATTAGGTAATTCA
>LFSG01000057.1 GCA_001512685.1 Clostridiales bacterium DTU072 | reverse complement strand
CTTGTTACCGCCGAAGCAAGCAAAAATGAGCGCAAAGCTACGCTGACTTCCTTTTCCACCTCTTCTCTCAGCCTTTTGTTTTCTTTAATGTATATCATAAACTGCCTTATGGTTTCGTCGGCTTTGTCTTTTAGCAGTTTATGCCCCCTTACCGCCGTTTTCAAGCGGTTCTTGAGCCTGCGAAGCTCCATGCGGGTGGGGTTTACGTTCATTCTTGCCATATCTTATTTTTCCTCAGCCTTTTTGTCGTAAAACTCTTCCAAATACTCGTCCCTTATGCGCTTTAATTCGTTCCTGGGCAGCATTCTGAGCAGCTCCCAGCCTAAGTCAAGGGTTTCTTCTATTGTTCTGTTCGCGGTAAATCCTTGCGACACATATTGCTTTTCAAACTCTTCGGCGAATTCGGCGAATTTAAGGTCGGTTTCGGTAAGCGCCCCTTCTCCCAAAATGGCCGCCAATTCCTTGGCTTCCTTGCCACGCGCGTAAGCGCTGAAAAGCTGGTTCATGGTGTCGGCGTGGTCCTTCCTTGTCTTGCCCTCGCCTATTCCCTTGTCCTTAAGACGGGACAGCGACGGCAGTACGTCTATGGGAGGGGTGATGCCTTTTTTGTAAAGCTCTCTCGATAAAATTATCTGCCCTTCGGTTATATATCCCGTAAGGTCGGGTATGGGGTGGGTCTTGTCGTCTTCGGGCATGGTCAATATGGGTATTTGCGTTATGCTGCCCTCTTTGCCCCTTATTCTGCCCGCCCTTTCGTATATGGTGGCAAGGTCGGTGTAAAGGTATCCCGGATATCCTCTTCTGCCGGGAACTTCCTTTCTGGCCGCCGAAACTTCCCTCAGCGCTTCGGCGTAGTTGGTGATGTCGGTAATTATTACCAGCACATGCATGCCCAAATCAAACGCCAAATACTCCGCCGCCGTCAGCGCCATCCTGGGCGTGGCAATCCTTTCTATGGCGGGGTCGTTGGCAAGGTTTATGAAAAGCACCGTTCTGTCGATAGCGCCCGTCGCCTTAAAATCGCTTATGAAAAAGTCGGCTTCCTCGAAGGTTATGCCTACCGCCGCGAATACCACCGCGAATTTGCTGTCCTTTCCCAAAACCTTGGCTTGTCTGGCTATTTGCGCCGCAAGCTCGGCGTGCGGAAGCCCCGACGCCGAAAATACGGGCAGTTTTTGCCCCCTTACCAAGGTGTTCAGCCCGTCTATTGCCGATATGCCCGTTTGTATAAACTCGTTGGGATAGTTCCTTGCAACGGGGTTTATGGGCTGTCCGTTTATGTTCACTCGCTTTTCGGGGATTACGGGGGCGCCGCCGTCTCTGGGGTTGCCCATGCCGTCGAATACTCTGCCCAGCATGTCTTCGCTTACCGCAAGCTCTATGCTTTTGCCCAGAAAACGCGCCTTGGCCGCGCTTATGCGCAAGCCCGCCGAACCTTCAAAAAGCTGAACAAGCGCCTTGTCGCCGTTGACTTCCAGCACCTTGCCCCGTCTTATGCCTTCCCCCGCGCTTTGCTCTATTTCCACAAGCTCGTCGTACTTGACGCCTTCCACGCCTTCAACCAGCATAAGCGGGCCCACTACTTCCCTTATTGTCTTGTATTCCTTTAACATCTGTCCTCCTACTCCGTCAAAGCCGATATTTCTTGCTTAAGCTCTTGCTCAATGGCGTCAAAAGTTCCCAAGTCGTCTTCCTTGACATACTTGCTTCTGCCTACCTTTTCCCTTGCCTTTATGTCTATTATGTCTTCGATGTCAACCTGCTTCTGCAAGGCTTCGTACATATATTCGTATTGCTTCATAATCAGGCTGAGCATTTTAAGCTGTTTAATCAATGATGAGTATGTGTCGATTTCATGGAAGGCGTTTTGGTGAAGGTAGTCTTCCCTTATCGCCTTTGCCGTTTCCATAGTAAGCCTGTCTTTGGGGCTTAAAGCGTCCATGCCCACCAGCCTTACTATCTCTTCAAGCACGGCCTCTTCCTGCAATATCGCCATGGCTTTTTGGCGCAAAGCGTTCCATTCTTGACCAATATTATCGGCGTACCATTTTTGCAGTTTGTCGGCGTAAAGCGAATAGCTCTGCAGCCAATCCACCGCGGGGAAATGCCTTCTGTACGCAAGCTGCGCCGAAAGCCCCCAGAATACCTTTACTATCCTGAGCGTGGCTTGAGAAACGGGTTCGGACAAGTCGCCGCCTGGAGGGGATACCGCCCCTATGGCCGTTATCGATCCCGTTTGCTCGCCGCTTCCCAATACCTTTACTATGCCCGCCCTTTCGTAGAATTCCGCCAATCGGCTGCTCAAATAAGCGGGGTAGCCTTCTTCGCCCGGCATTTCTTCCAAACGCCCGCTCATTTCTCTAAGCGCTTCCGCCCAGCGGGAAGTGGAGTCCGCCATTATGGCCACATTATAGCCCATGTCCCTAAAATATTCGGCTATGGTTATGCCCGTATAGATACTGGCTTCCCTTGCCGCCACCGGCATATCGGAGGTGTTGGCTATCAGCACCGTCCTTTTCATGAGCGGCTGTCCTGTCTTGGGGTCGGCAAGCCTTGGGAATTCGTTAAGCACGTCGGTCATTTCGTTACCCCTTTCTCCGCAGCCCACATACACTATTATATCGGCGTCCGCCCATTTCGCCAGCTGATGCTGTACCACTGTTTTGCCCGAACCGAAAGGCCCCGGCACCGCCGCCACTCCCCCTCTGGCTATGGGGAAGAAGGTGTCTATTACCCTTTGTCCCGTAACCATGGGCTCGCTGGGGGGCAGTTTTTCTTTGTACGGCCTGCCTTTGCGCACCGGCCATTTCTGAAGCATGCTAAGCTCCTTGATTTCGCCGATGTCAAGTTTTATCTTGGCTATCGTCTGTTCAATCGTGAATTCGCCTTCGTATATGTCGATTACCTCGCCGCCGCTCCCTGCGGGCACCATGATTTTATGTCGGATTATGTCGTTTTCTTGCACATATCCCAATTGGTCTCCCGCCTGCAGTTTATCGCCTTTGTTGGCGACGGGGTGGAATTTCCATTTCTTTTCGCGGTCCAGCGATTTTACGTCTATGCCTCTGGTTATCCTGTCGCCCGACACGCTATGAAGTATGGTGAGCGGCCGCTGTATGCCGTCGAATATGCTTTCTATAAGCCCCGGCGCCAGCTCCACCGAAAGCGGAGCCCCCGTTGAGTATACAGCGTCCCCCGGCCCTATGCCTTGGGTTTCTTCGTAAACCTGTATGGACGCCTTGTCGCCTCTGAGCTCTATTATTTCGCCTATCAGCCTTTGCTCGCCCACTCTGACAACATCGTACATCTTGCTGTCCGCCATTCCTCCCGCCACTATGAGCGGGCCGCTGACCTTGATAACTCTTCCTGTTTCTTTCATACTCTTCTCCTATTCATTCTCGCTTCCTTTATTCTCAGGAATTAAACAATATATCCGCTCCTATCGCCTTTTCCACGTCCTTTGAAAGACCTTTCATGCCAAAACCCGCGCTGCCTTGCGCCGACGGTATGGGGATTACCGCGGGGTATGTCCTTTTTTTGTACCTTTCCAAAACCTCGGGTATTTCTTGGGCGATGTCCTCGGTTATGAAAATAACCGCGTAGTTCCTTGCCAGCTTTTTCAAAGTGTCCTGCGCCTCAAAATAATTGCGGGCGGGAAACACGTCAACTCCTACCGCCTTAAAAGACAGTATGCTGTGCTTGTCCCCTATTACCGCTATTTTATTGTTGTTACGCATATAACGCCCTCACTCTCTTTTTCATGTCCGCTTTGTTGACTTTATTCTTTATGCACACCAAAACTATTCTGATTACTTTAATCTCGTTGAGCTTGGCCAAATAATATCCCACTATGGGTGCCGCCGAAAACATATCGGCTTTGTTGGCGCTGAAAAGCTTAAGCAAATAATTGTCGCGCCAAGTTTCATACGCCGCCAAGTCGCCTTCTTCTATCTTGGCCGCCAGCTCAAAATACTTTGTGCCCTTGAGCGTGAGCGCAAGCTTGTTGTAGGCGTCGTTCATGCACTCTTCAAAAAGCTTGAAGGGCAAGCTTCCGCCCTCTATGAAATTGCTTTCAAAAAAGGCTATGCCGCCGCCTATGTCGCGCGTCCTCAAAAAGGTAAGCACATTGGCGGTGTCTATAAGCGCTTCAAAGTATTCCTTGACATATTTGTCCCCGCCTTTGAGCCGTCTTGTTATGTCCGCGAACATGGCTTTGTCTGTCAGCGTGTCTATCAGCCTGGGGTTGCCTTCGCCCGCATCGAACTTCTTTTCTATGGTCAGCGCCGCCGCTTTGAGCTCTTCGGTCATGTCAAGCTTGTCTTCTTCCACTCTTTTTTTGAGTTCGTCCGCGCCGTAAAGACCGCCCCTCATGAGCATTTGGGAAATGTCGCCCAGCTCGCCGTATTTTTGCTTAAGCAAGCATTTGATGTTATGGTAGTCCCGCATTAGGAAAAAACATTCAAAGCCCGCGTTTTCGGGGGCCACTTCCTTGACGAAGTCTACCGCCGCTTGCTCTTCGGCTTGCAGCAGCTTTTCAAAATCGTTGTCGTCGTCGATAACCGCGCCTTCGCCGAAGTTTGCCTCAACCAAAATCCTTACCGCGTCCTGCAGGCTTGACGCTTCCATCATCCTCAGCAGTCTGTCCTGCGTCAGCAAGTTCATTTCTTTGGCCTTGGCTCTGGCGTTGGCGAATATCAATCCTTGGCTCATTCCAAATCTCCGAACAGCGCTTGGGCTATCTCGGGCTCTATGCTCTCCCTTAAGGCGTTAAGCTCGGTTTCCAGCGTTAAGTTCTTGTCGGTTTTTTCGTCCGACAAAATTATGCCGCCCTTGAATTTCCCGTATTCGGGGTTGAGCTTAACCTTTATGCCCAATTCGCTTGTGGCTTTTTTAATGAAATCGCTTGTCAAAATATCCTTGTCGCTTTCCGAAAGCGTAAGCGTGTCTCCGTCGCTCGCGTGTTTAAGCATGCTTTTTATCAGCGCTTTGTATTTTTCTTTGTCCGCCTTAATGGCATGGACGCTTTGGTCAAAAGCGCGGCTTATGGTCTGCTGTTTGGCCGCAAGCAGCATTTTTTTGACTTCAAGGTTGGCCGCCGTTATTCTCCGCCTCAAGATGTCTTCCCTTTCTTTTTGGAATTCCTCTTTGTGCTTGACACGGTAAATTTTGGCGTCGTGTTCGGCGGCGTTTATTATCTCCTGCGCCTTGGCCACTCCCTCTTCGTGAGTGGAAGCGGCTATTTTTCGGGCGTCGGAAATTATTTTGTCGATAATGTGTTCTTTGCCTTTCATTTCAGCTCCGTATTACGCAAACGACATGCCGCCCAAGAATACCACAAGGAAGGATACCAAAAATCCCAGCAAGGCGTATGTCTCCACCATGGCAACCATAAGCATGCCCTTGGTGCTTTCTTCCGGCCTTTTGGCTACCAAGCCTATGGCGGACACCGCCGTCTTGCCTTGGTAAATGGCTGAGAACAAGCCCCCCAATCCTACGGGAAGGCAGCCTGCCAGTATGAACAGTCCTTGCTCCGTGGTGTATTGCGCGATAGGGCCGCCCAGCACATTGGCGTTCAGTATCACAAGGAAGGTGATGATAAATCCGTATATGCCTTGCGTGGCGGGCAAAAGCTGAAGGATAAGGCATTTTACGAATTTGTCGGGATCTTCGGCGACCACTCCCGCCGCCGCCTGCCCCGCCAGTCCCACGCCTCTTGCAGAGCCTATTCCCGAAGCGAATACGGCTATGGCGCCGCCCAACAAAGCCAAAAATGTGCCTAAAGTAATCATATAGTTTAAACCTCCTGATTAATTATCCAAATAAGTATATTTCGTGTTTGAGCCCAGCGGCATGAAAATATGCCCCGTTCCCTCGTAAAATCTTCCGAAGAATTCTATATATTGCAGTCTGCTGTTGTGCACATACACGCCCAGCAGGTTTATGGCGAAATTAAACAAATGCCCCACCAGCAATACGGGCATCGACAATATCCACCCTATAAACGAAACCGATTGCGGGAAAAACCCCACTATCACCACCGCGAATTGGTTGACCACATAGCCTATTACGCCCGTGGTAAGCCCCAGTCCGAACAATCTCGAATAGGACAATAGGTCGCTTACCACATTTATTGAGCCGTATGCCTTGCCCAAAGCGCCGCCCACCATTTTTATGGGGTTCTTTTTGCCCAAAGCGCCGCTTATTATCAGCATTGCCGCCCCTATCGCCGCCACAATTGCGCCCGCGCTCGTCAATGCCTTTACCGCTCCCAGCATGCCGCCCGTAACCAAAAACAGCCCCAAGAAAATCACTACCCAGCTGAAATCGCCCAAAATGCCGTCAAGGTATTCTTTGCGGCGGATTTTGTTGGCGCCGTTAATGGCAAACCCCGTGGCTATCTGCAAAGCGCCTATGGCAAGCGCAGAACCGAACATTATCAATGAGCCGGTGGCGTCAAGCGGGTTTATTAAAGGCTCTTTGGGGAAAGTCATTCCGAACCAGCCGCCGAAAACCGCTCCCCAAATAATCGTGGATATGCCGCCCAGTCCGAATAAAAGCATCATTCTGCCCGATTTTTTGACGGGTTTCTTTATCAAGCAATACAAAAAACAGCTCACGGCCAGCACCACACCGTATCCCGCGTCCGAAAACATAAAGCCAAAAATTATGAAGAAGAATATGGCCACAAAAATGTTGGGGTCAATCTCTCTGTAGCTTGGCGCCCCGAACATATTGGTTATGCCTTCTATGGGGTCCACCAGTTTATTGTTTTTGGTGAGGGTGGGCGGCGTTTCGTCCTTGTAGGCGTCCCTGAACACCGCCAAAGCGTATTTGCAGTTTTTGTCTATGAGCTCTTTTACGTATTCTTCCTTGTGCTTGGGCACCCAGCCTTCTATGACGAAGGTCTTGCGGCTGCTCGAACAGCTTTCTATTACCTCGACTTTTTTCATTTCCAGCAAATAAAAGTCGTACAATATCTTGAGCTTGGTTACATGCTGTCTTTCCCCCACCGCCTCAAGCGCCAGCGATTGCCTGCTCGCTTCCAATTCCTTAAGCTCTTGCTCCAGCTCGTCAAGCTTTTGCCTTGCCGTCATGTCATATTCAAAAGGGCATTTTGCAAAATCGTTGGCGGCAAGCATGCTCCTTACGCTTTCGCCGTCTTCTTTTAAGCAAATGGCCACTATGGGGCACAATTTGTCGCCTTGATAAATCCGCAAAAAAACTTTGCCGTCGTTTTGGGTTTGGATTTGCTCCGCCCTCTGCGCGGGTATAGTTCCCGCCAATATGTGGCAGCGCTTGGTGTCCTTTATGTCCGAAAACTTTATTTCCAGCGCCTCGTAAACGCTAAGCTGTTCCTTTAAGGCGTTTATCCTTTGTTTTTTGCTTTTTATGTCCGTTAATTTCTTGTTTATCTCTTCCAAGTCGCTTATGGAATTAAAAAGCTCGTATTCGTCCTTGGTTATCGCTTCGTATTTCTCCAAAGCCACCAGCTCGTTTTCTTTTTTTAGGCTGACCGAAGCTATGTCTTTGTCGGCGCGCTTTGCTTGATTGCATATATCTTTCAGAAAAGTTAAGGCGAAATTTATCCTTATGAGTTTGGACTCTATCTGCTCTTTGAGCTCTTCGTCCTTTTTATAAACGGTGTTGTCGATGGGGCTGCTTTTAACCGTTTCCACGCAGCCCGATTTTATAAATGTCCTCAGTAACTTGTTGCGTTCGGATTGATGAGCCACAACGCTCATCTTCCTCATTTCAACTATGGCCATACTTTTCAAACACCTTGTTTTTTATTATTTCAACCGCTTTGCTTATGTCGGCATTGCTCAAAACTTCCGCCTTTTTGCGCCCTAAGGATATAATGTCCCGATAATTCTCTTCGGCTTCCGCTTTCGCCGTTTCCATGACCTTTGCGCACTCTTTCCTTATGCTCTTTACCGCTTCGCTTTTAATCTTTTCGGCTTCCTGTTCGGCGTGCGCGTTCATGGCCTTGGCTTCATCCAAAGCTTCTTTTATTATGTCCTCCGCCTGCTTTTCGGCGGCTATGATGCTTTCTACCGTTTCTTTCAGCATTTATTCTTCCTCTCGATTATTTTGTTCCAAAAAGCCTGTCTCCCGCGTCTCCCAGTCCCGGCACTATATAGGCGTGCTCGTTCAAGCATTGATCCAAAGCCGCCGTGTATATGGGCACATCGGGATGCTTGTCGTTAAGGTATTTCACGCCTTCGGGGGCGGCTATCAAGCACATGAATTTAATGTCGCTTACTCCCCTTTGCTTGATAAAGTCTATTGCCATGGCCGCGCTTCCCCCCGTGGCCAGCATGGGATCCACCACTATTATCGTCCTTTGCTCGGCGTCTATGGGCAGTTTGCAGTAATATTCCACCGGCTTTAAGGTTTGTGGGTCGCGGTAGCACCCTATATGCCCGATTTTCGCCGAAGGCACAAGCTCAAGAATGCCGTCCACCATTCCCAGCCCCGCTCTCAAAATGGGCACCACGCCTATGCTTCTGCCCCCTATCACTTTGGCGGTTATTTTGGTTATGGGGGTTTCTATCTCCACATCGGTAAGCGGCAAGTTCCTTGTAACTTCGTACGCCATCAATAAAGATATCTCTTTAAGCAGCGCCTTGAATTCCTTGCAGTTGGTGTTTTTGTCCCTCATCATGGTTACTTTGTGGGTTATCAAGGGATGGTCGATTATGTTGATGTTCATCTTGAGCCCTTCCTTTAATTATTGTTTTCTATCGCGGTGATTTTATCAATCCGCCTTTGGTGCCTGCCGCTCTCGAAAGGGGTGGTCAAATACGCCTTGACTATTTCTTGGGCAAGCTCGGGAGAGGTTATTCTGCCGCCCATGGATATTATGTTGGCGTCATTGTGCGCCGCCGTGGCTTTAGCCGAAAAAACATCGGTTACATGCCCGCACCTAATGCCCTTGACTTTGTTGGCCGCAATGCATATGCCTATGCCCGTGCCGCAAAGCAGAATGCCCCTGTCCACTTCCCCGCTTTTTACCGCCGCCGCCACCTTGAGCGCATAGTCGGGATAGTCGCAGGATTCTTCGCTGTATGTTCCGTAATCCTTATATTCATGTCCCAGTGATTCAATGGCTTTAATTACCGCTTCTTTCAAAACAAATCCGCCGTGGTCGGCGCCTATTCCGATTCTCATTATTTTCTCCTTTCGCATTTAGTGCAATTATATCATAACATTTATCTTATGGCTCTCCTTTTAATAAGGCCAAAAAATGCTATTTACTAAAATTTAACCTTTAATTTTACACACAAAATAACGCGCCCTTTTGTCTTTTTCACCGCTTTAATAAATATACCATATTATAAAATAGGTATCAATATCTAAATTGTCAAAATTTCAATCACATATTTTGATTTTGCCTAAAGCGGACGGGGTTTTGCTTAAATTTGGCTTTTTTGAAGCGGCATTATTTTATAATTTTATTGAAAACCTTGTTTTTGAGGTATCGGTAACACAAAAGCAGCAAGCTGTCGTATACCACGAACAAAATGCTGAAGGCAAGGTTCATTAAGAAGTAAAGCAGGCCTTTGTTGAGGTTTTTTAGTATTGAAAATCTTTCAAAATCAATGGCTATGTAGTTTATCACTTGGTAAAGGATAAAAAATACCAGCGCCGAATACGCGATTTTTATGGGCAGGCTTTTGTAGTAATTGTAGCCTTTGTTTTCCCAAAACAGCGTGAAGATGGTGTAGCTTCCCCCCACCATTATAAAGGGCACCGCCCCTATGTTCACTATCAAAAAGCCCAATCCCGAAACCACTATGAAGCTCAAAACCGCTTCCCGATAATAGCCTTTATACAGCGTAAGCATAAGCCCCGCCGTGGCGAACACATTCATGGTAAGGCTTATCATGTCCAAATAATAACCTGCCACCACAAACAGCAATGATATCGCCGAACCGATGCCGGCAAGCGCTATTCTTTTGGATTTGTCTTTCATGCCCCCATAAACCTTTTATAAAATATATTCTAAACGGATTGTATATATTATTTTTTATTGTTGTCAGTCGTCAGCAGCATGTGATAAGGTCGCCGCCCATGCATTCGCAGCAGCAATCCGCGCATATCAAGCTGGAACAGCAGTTGCATGGCGTGCAGCCCCTTACTTCGCCTTGCGGCGGCATGTTGCGGTATGAGCGCTCCTCGCCGTTGTTTGTTTGGCTGTAGAAGCTCCTTTTGCTCGTGTCAGACTGTATTTGGTTTATTAACGCCGTTCTGGCATCGGTATATTTTGTGTTGTCGGGCTCCATTTGGCAAGCGAAGTCAAGCTGTTTGAGCGCGTCGCCGTACCATTTTTTGCGGTAGAAAATTACCGATTGCAGATAGTGCCACCTTGCCGAACGGGTTTGTTTGGCGTCCAATAAATCCTGCGCCTTTTCAAGGTTGTTTTCTTTTATGGCGTCTTCCACATTCTTGAGGCTGTCGCCGTAAGTGGATATGTCGTACCTTGAGCGCAATATCTCCGTGGCTTCGGCGTACGCCGCCTCTATTTCGTCAAGCTTTCGGCAAGCGTCCGCCCCTTCTTCCCCTTGGGCAAAGCGCAGTTTGGAATATTTATCTCTAAGCTCTTTGTAGACTTCAAACAATTCGTTTTGCGTAACCGTTTTTTCGTCCACTCCGAGTATTACAAACGGATTTTTTTGCATTTATTCCCTCTCCTCTTCAAAACCTCTTCGGCGCGGGCTTTCAGTCCCAAATATATTATGTTGGACAAAGCCCCTTCGCTTATCGTGATATCCATCTTGTCGTAATTTTCTATTATCCTGTCAATGGCGGAATACAACAGATATCTCGCGTTCTTTTCGCATTCGGCGTAAAAATTTTCGTCGACCTTTCTACCTTTTATTATGAACGGATTAAACTTATTATTTTCGTAATCTTCCTTGATGTCGTCAAAAGCGTCTATATAATAAATCCATTTTCCCAAATTATAACATAAATCCTTGAGCTTGTCATCGGCTTTTGGGGTGGCCGCCGCAGCCGCCGCTACCATAATTTCCCCGAAGCATGAAGCCAATTTTTCAATGTCCAAGCAGCCGTATTCTTCCAGTTCTCTGAGTTTGGCGTATTGTGCGCTTACGGCGGCGTTGAATTGGGGCATCCTTTTTGCCGCTTTTTTGTATTTGCCTTTCAAAAAGGCTTTTATTGTCCTGTGCTTGTCCTCGTCGATTACATCGTCGACTATTTTATGATATCCCAGTATGGTGTTTATGTCAATAATCCTGTCAAATATCTCGCCGCTGACGGCGACGGGCACTTTTTTGCCTATAGGGTGTAAAATGCAATGTTCCCGTTCAAAATTGGGCGCGGCTTTTTCGTAGTTGTGCGCAAGCAGGCTGAGCAAAACAATGTCGTAATTGACGGTAAGTCTCATCAGCAAGCCTTGCGTGGCGCCTATGCGCTTGCATAATCCGCAATAATAGCCGCGGTAGGTTTCGTAATCCTTTATCAGGATATTCGGTTTGTCGATAATCACATAACCGAACATTATCTTTCCACCAAACCGATTTTCCTATATACCTTCGATAAAGTCCTGCGCGCTATCCTGTCCGCTTTTTCGTCTCCGCTCCTTATTACCTGCATAAGGTATTCCTTGTCCGCCATAAGCTTTTCGTACCTTTCCCTTATCGGCCTCAATTCCTCCACTACCGCCTCGCCTACCGCGTTCTTGAAAGCGGCGTAGCCTTTGTTCCGATATTCGTCGGCTATGTCTTCTATGCTTCTACCGCTTACCGCGCTGAATATGGTAAGCAAATTGTTTATGCCGTGCTTGCCCTCTCTGTATTCCACCACCGATTCGCAATCGGTTACCGCCCTTTTGATTTTGTTCATTATGGCTTGAGGGGGGTCGATTATGGAAATGGTGGCGTTTTCGTCGGGGTCGGATTTGCTCATCTTGGCTGTGGGGTCGGACAAGCTGCATATCTTCGCCCCCGTCTTGGGTATATACGGCTGGGGTATGGTAAACGTGGGGGAATAAGCCGCGTTAAACCTCATAGCTATATCCCTTGTCAATTCCAAATGCTGTTTTTGGTCTATGCCCACCGGCACCAAGTCGGTTTGGTAAAGCAATATGTCCGCCGCCATAAGCACGGGGTAGCTCATAAGCCCCATGTTTATGTTGTCTTTATGCTTGCGGCTTTTTTCTTTGAATTGCGTCATTCTGCCCGCTTCGCCCACATAAGTGAAGCAGTTAAGCACCCATGTAAGTTCGGCGTGCTGGGGCACATGCGATTGGAAATATAAAATGGACTTTTCGGGGTCCAATCCCACCGCCAGAAGCTGGGCGAAAAAGCTGAGCGCCGTCTTTCTGAATAAAGCGGGGTTTTGCCTTGTGGTCAAGGCGTGCAAGTCCACAATGCTGTATATGCAAAAATACTCTTCAAGCTCTTCTTGAAGTTTTAGCCAGTTTCTGATAGCTCCTATATAATTTCCCAATGTAAGGCAGCCCGTGGGCTGTATGCCGCTGTAAACCGTTTTTTTCTTTTCCATTTTTCGCTTAGGTCAATCCTTTTGTAGAATTTTTATCAAGGTATCCTTAATCCCGCTCTTGGGGATTACGATGTCGTGAAGTATTTGTTTTTGCTCCAGCTCGGCTATGGCCGAAGGCGGTTTTATCCCCGTGTACGCGTAAAGCTTCTTTATGGCTTTTTGGCCGCTTTTTTCCCGCTTTTTGGTGAGCGCTTCGTACACGTCTTCGGGGAATTTGAAAGGGTGGGCGGTGGAAGCTATTACCGATACCGTTTCATTGTCGTATGTATCGGACATATATTTATTGTAAGCCGATACGGCCACCGCCGTATGGGGGTCAAGCAAATAGTTGTATTCGTTGAAAAAGTTCTCTATTACCGTCCTTGTTTCCTCTTCGGTGGAAAAATAGCCTATGAATTGGGGCAGTTTCTCGTACAGCTCGTCTTCGTCCACTCTGTACATGCCGCTTTCTTTTAAGTCTTCAATCAGCGATTTTACCTTTTCGCAATCCCTGCCCGTAAATTCAAAAATCAGCCTTTCAAGGTTGGAGGAAACAAGTATGTCCATGGACGGGGATATGGTGCGGTAAAATTCTCTGTTAATGTTGTATTCCCCTGTGTCGAAAAAGTCGGTAAGCACTTTGTTTTTGTTGGAGGCCACTATGAAATGCTTAATGGGCAGCCCCATTCTGTAAGCGTAATACGCCGCCAAGATGTTGCCGAAGTTTCCGCACGGCACTATGAAGTTTATTTCCTCGCCCTCTTCTATTTCTTCGTTGACAAGCAAATCCACGTAAGAGGAAATGTAGTACACAATCTGCGGAGCCAATCTGCCGAAGTTTATTGAGTTCGCCGACGACAATTCGTATCCCATTTCGCTTAGTTTTTTTATCATGGCCTTGTCGGTGAAAATGTCCTTGACTGCTTTTTGGGCGTCGTCAAAATTCCCTTCTATGGCCACCACATGCGTATTGCTTCCTTCCGCGGTCTGCATTTGCAGTTTTTGCATGGCACTCACGCCCTCGTTGGGGTAGAATACCACTATTTCGGTGTTTTCCACATCCTTAAAGCCTTCCAGCGCCGCCTTGCCCGTATCTCCGCTTGTGGCCACCAGTATGAGCGTTTTCTTTTCTTGACCCTGTTTCTTCCTTGCCCCCGTCAAAAGGTAGGGCAATATGGTAAGCGCCACATCCTTGAAGGCAAGAGTGGGCCCATGCCACAGCTCCAATATAAAAGTCTTTTCGTCCACTTTGGTAAGCGGAGCGGCCATTTCTTCGTCAAACCTTGAATATGCCTTTTTGGCGTACTCAAGCAATTCGTCGTAGCCGTAATCGGTAAGATACAGCGACAGGATATACGCCGCGCGTTGAGCGTAATCCAATCCCGCCATTTCTTTTATGTCTTCCATGGTAATAGAGGGGAAAAAGCTTGGCGTATAAAGACCGCCGTCCGAAGCGATGCCGTTCAGAATAACCTTTGCCGAAGATTCCGCCTCTTCGCCTCGGGTGCTTTTATATGTCATTCCGTTTTTCATATAAACCCTTCTTGCCTATTCCGTATATTTATCAAAAAAGCCGGGCAAGTCCTCCTTGTCGCAGGATATTGTCAAAATAAACTCTATGTCGTACTCTTTTGATATCTTTTCCAATTGCTCCATGAAAGAGCCCATTTGCGGTATGTCCTTCTCCAGCATGCGGGCGGCTCCGTCTATAAACATTTCTTTGGTGTCGTAATTGCCGTTTATTAAGCCTTTTATGAAGCCTATGAGGTTGTCCTCTCCTTTGATGCCCGCTTTCTTGGTATTTATAAACCTTATCGCGTACTTGATTTCCCTGACATATCTGTCGGTATCCGCCAGAAAAACAATAAAGCCGTCGGTAGTATCCAAGGCTTTATTGGCCATATCAATTATTCGCTTTGTTTTTCCGGTGCCCTTAGAGCCGTAAATAATCTTTATCATGTTTTATCTCCTTAAGGTTTTATACTTACATTATATCAACGGCGGCATTCGTTTTCAAGGGGCAAAACGTTTTAGCCTTTCGTCCTTTACATTTTCTGCAAACTTTGGTTGCGGGCTTCTATCGCCAAAGCCTCTATCATTTCGAACATGTCGCCGTCCAAAAATGTGTCCAGAGAATACAGCGTCATGCCTATCCTGTGGTCGGTTACCCTGCCCTGCGGATAATTGTATGTCCTTATGCGCTCCGAACGATTCCCCCTGCCTATCTGGGATTTTCTGTTCTCGGCGTACTCTTTGAGCTGTTTTTCCTGATAATAGTCGTACAGCCTGCTTTTCAGCACCTTCATGGCCTTTTCCCTGTTCTTTATCTGGCTCCTTTCGTCCTGGCACTCCACCGTTATGCCCGTGGGCAAATGCGTCATCCTTACCGCGCTTTCGGTCTTGTTGACATGCTGGCCGCCCGCTCCACCGCTCCTGAAGGTGTCCACCTTTATGTCCTTTTCGTTAATCTCCACATCTATGTCCTCCACTTCCGGCAATACCGCCACCGTAACCGTGGAGGTGTGCACTCTGCCTTGGGATTCGGTTTCCGGCACCCTTTGCACTCTGTGCACTCCGCTTTCGTATTTCATTTTGGCGTAAGCGCCGCTGCCCGATATCATGAATACGGCTTCCTTTATGCCGCCCAGCTCGGTTCCCTTTATGTCTATGGGCTCCACTTTCCACCTCAGCCTTTCGGCAAAGCGGTTGTACATCCTCATCAGCACGCTGCCGAACAGCGCCGCTTCTTCCCCGCCCGCCGCCGGCCTTATCTCTATTATTACATTATTATCGTCCATAGGGTCGGCGGGTATAAGCAAAATCTTGAGCTTGTCCGTTATTTCTTCGGCTTTTTGCTTCAAATCGTAAAATTCGGCGTGGACAAGCGCCGCTATCTCCTTGTCATCGCCGTCCATGAGCGTTTTGCAGCTTTCCATCTCCTTTACGGTTTCAAGGTATTTGTCGTATTCTTCCATTATGGGGGAAAGCTTGGAGTGTTCCTTTACAAGCTTGCGCCATTCCTCCTGCCTTGCCACCACTTCGGAGTCCGCTATTAGCTCGTTCAATTCCTCGTAACGCCTTTTCATCTGTTCCAGCTTTTCAAACATACCTTTTACTCCCTTACCTCCCGCTTTTTTCGGGCTATAATCACTCTGGCCACGGGAGGATTGTTCAAGTCGTAGACAATCTCAGTTTCATAATTTTCCCCCAGCATTTCCGTTACCTTTTGCGCTTGGTTTATGCCCGTTTCCAATAATAAGAAACCCTCTTCTTTCAAATAGTCCGCCGCTTTCAAGGCTATGTCCCTATAAAAATCCAAGCCGTCCGCTCCGCCGTCCAGCGCCGTCAAAGGCTCGTAGTCCTTGACTTCCTTGTCCAGTTTCGGTATGTCGGATGAGGGTATATAAGGCGGATTGCAAATAATCATGTCGAATTTTCTGTTTTTGACGGGCTTAAACAAGCTCCCGTTCAAAAATTCGATATCGCATTCATGCTTTTGGGCGTTGATTTTCGCCACTTCCAGCGCCTGCGCCGAAATGTCCGTTGCCGTCATACGGCAGTCGGCGTTTTTGGCCACCGTTACGGCTATGCAGCCGCTGCCCGTCATAAGGTCCAATACCTCCGCCCCCTTTTTGTCTTTCAATAAATCGATGGCCGCTTTCGCCAAATGCTCGGTGTCAAAGCGGGGGATAAGCGCCCTTTGATCCACATAAAAATCGTACCCGTAAAAGCAGGCGTTGTTCAGCACATATTGCAAGGGCGCGCCTTTCAATCTCTGTTTGGCGTACTTCTTGGCTTTGTCCGTTTCCGTTGAGGATATTTGGCCGCTCGCATACAGCTCGCCGCGGGTTTTTGCCCCCAGCACATGCATATAAATGATTTCCGCTTCATTTTTGGGCAGCATGGTGTCCGCAAGCTCTTTTACCGCTTTTTCCACGGATTGGTAAATCATAAACTTTTGGGTGGGCTTTTGGGGGTCGCCGTCCAGCTCGGCTACGGTGTCAAAAGCCTTTATCGCCACTTCAAGCATATCGTCGTCCGGCTCTTTGGTGGTCAGTCTCTGCAAAAGCAATCCCGGATATTTCATTATCCTTGTGAACAGGTTGTCGTATTTAGCGAAAAGCTTCAGCAGTTCATAAGACAATCCCGCCACCAAAGGTATGAAGGCTATTCTTATGAGCACGCGCTGCCATAAGTTGTTTGAGAATACGTCAAAAGAAAAGAATATTATGCTGAATACCATTATTATGAACAAAAAAGTAGTGCCGCATCTGTCGTGCTTTGTGGACATCTTCTTGGCGTTGTCCACCGTAAGCTCCAGTCCGCTTTCAAAGCAGTTCACCACCTTGTGTTCGGCTCCATGGTACATGAAAAGGCGCTTTATGTCCTTTATCCTGCCTATTATCAATATATAGCATATGAAAATGATTATCCTTATGGCCCCCGCAATCAAGTTCAGGACAATGGTGTTGGGCTTATTCGGCATCAGCCTTATTATGCCCTCGGTGGCAAGATGGGGTAGTACCACGAACAAGCCCAAAGCAAGCAATACCCCCAATACCATGCTTACCGCCACAAGCACGCTCATAAGGTCAATCTTGAGCTTCTTTGCCGCCCATTTCTCGAACTTGGAGGGAGAATCCTGCATTTCAGAAGAATATACCTCGGCGGCGCGGTTAAGCGTCCTTATGCCCATGGCCATGGAGGATACAAAGCTTATTATCCCTCTGATTACGGGTATCTTGGAAAGCCTGCGCATATTTTCGGATACTTTTATCCTTTCCGACTCCACTTGAATTTGGCCGTCGGGGGCGCGCACGGCCACGGCGTAAGAATTTTGGCTACGCATCATTACGCCTTCCAATACCGCCTGTCCGCCTATGTTGCATTGTCTTTTTTTCATAACTTTTCCTTTCTGATGATACAAAAATAGTGCAAGCAAAAAAATATGCCTTGCACTATTTTATTCAATTCGTCAATTGAGCGAGCTATTTTAAGCTTGTATCGCCGAAACGCCTGCGGAATCTGTCCACTCTGCCGCCCGTGTCCACTATTTTTTGTTTGCCTGAATAGAAGGGATGGCAACGGCTGCATATCTCCACCTTTATGGTGTCCGTCTTCTTGGTGGAACCCGTCTTGAAGGTCTCCCCGCAAGCGCATACCACATCTACTATTCTGTACTCGGGATGTATTTTTTCTTTCATTTTTCACCTCTTAATTAAATGCAAGTAATATTATATATACCTCCTTTTGCGTTGTCAAACGATTTTAACGCAAAAAACTTTGAAGGCATATATAATACTTCCTTAATTGCCTTTATTTATGCTTTTGTATGGAGATATCCAAAGTTTTATGACAAAAAATCTTTATTCCGCCACTTGTTCTTCTTTTTCGACCGCCGCTTCCTCTACAGCTTCGCCTTCCGCCGCTGCCGCTTCTTCGGCTTCCAGCAGCTTTCTGTAATCGGTTATGATGAGATTCTTAATGTTCTCCCTTACCTCGCTGTTCAAAGGATGCGCCACATCCCTGTACTCCCCGTCCGGCCCCTTTCTTGAAGGCATTACCACAAAACAATCTTCCCCTGTTTCTATGACCTTAATGTCATGAACCACAAAAACATCGTCTATAACAATGCTTGCAACTGCTTTAAGTTTGCCGTCCCTCTTTTTGAGCAACTTCACTCTAACATTGGTAATAGTCATTATGTTAACTCCTTTGACAATATTTTGTCGTTATTTCAATTATACTATATTAAAATGTATTATTCAAGCCTTTTTTTATTTTTTTACAAAATTAATGGCGCGCACCAAATTGAAGTTATCTACATATTATATATCTATGCTGAAATTATCCGACATCAATTCCGTCCATTTTATAGGCGCGGGCGGCATCAGCCTGTCCGCCTTGGCAAAGCTCATGCTTAAGCTGGGCAAAAAGGTAAGCGGCTCGGATATATGCTATTCCCAGACCGTTATGGAGCTTAATGAGGAGGGCGCCCGAATATGGATAGGCAATCAGCCCCGCCTTTTGTCCCCCCTTCCCGATTTGGCGGTATACAGCTCCGCCGTTCCGCAATACGACAAAGAGCTTGTTTATTGCCGTTTGAACAATGTCCCCACCATGGAAAGGCATGAATTCCTTGCCCTTTGCGCCAAAGAGTTCGAATGCGTGATAGCTATCGGCGGAACGCATGGAAAAACTACGGCCTGCGCCTTGACCGGACATATTTTCAAATGCGCTCAAAAAAGCTTTTGCGCCCATATCGGCGGCGACGCTTTGGGCATGGGCAATCTTTATTATACGGGGAAGGAATACTTTATTACCGAAGCGTGCGAATACAAAAAAAGCTTGCTCAGCCTGTCCCCCCACATAGCCGTAGTTTTGAACGCCGAAATAGACCACCCCGACACTTATGCGGATATTGAGGAAATTTACGCCGCCTTTGACGCCTTTCTTTTTTCCGACAAAAACCGCCTTGCCTTGGCAAATTCGGACAGCGTTTATTACAAACAGCATTTGCAAAACCAAAACAGCGCCTTGTTGACCTTTGGAACAAGCGAGCATTCCGATTTTATTTTAAGCGATATCCAAGAATACGCCGACGGCTATTTCTCCTTTTCCTTAAGCTGCAGGCAAAGCCCTTTGCTCACGGTCAAATTGAGCATTCCCGGCATACATAACATATACAACGCCTCCGCCGCCATAGCCGTAAGCTATATGCTCAATATCCCCCCCGACACCATAAAAGAAGCCGCGCAAAGCTTCAAAGGCGTAAGGAGAAGGTTTGAATACAAGGGCATGCTCAAGGGCGCCGACATTTTCCATGACTACGCCCATCACCCTTCCGAAATACGCGCCGTCATTGACTGCGCCAAAAAATTGTGCAAAGGGCGGCTGCTGGTGGCCTTTCAGCCCCACACTTTCAGCCGCACAAGCGCCCTTTTCGACGATTTCGCCACCGCCTTCAACCGCTGCGACGAAGTTTATTTGGTAAGGGAATATTCGGCAAGGGAAAACGGCTGCCAAGGCAAAAGCGCCTATGAGCTGTTCAAAAAACTGCATAACAAAAATTCTTATTATTTCGATGATTTCATTACGCTGGCAAAACACCTTGTAGACAAGCTGTCGGCTTTTGATATGCTCGTCGTTATGGGAGCCGGGGATATAGTCAAGCTGTGCGACTTGCTGGTTTGAGTTATATCTCTATGATGTTGGCCATTCCGTAGCTTCTTTGGCTCAAGGCCGTAAACACCTCTTCCAAATTCTCCGCTTTGTGGCTTTTTTCGATAAGCGGCGCGAGCTTGAGTATCTTTTGCGCCAAAATATATACCGCCGAATTGAATTCGTGCGCTCCGTTTGACACTCCGCGAACTTCAAGCTGTTTGCGGTTGATTAAGTTTATGTCGGCTTCCAAAGCGTTGGGGTAGCTGTGCACGCTCATTATCACGCAATCGCCGCCGTTTTTTGTGAGCGTGAACAGGTAATGGGGCACCGCCCCCGCTTCGCTCTCAAGTATGGTATGGTCGGCCATTCTGCCCCCCGTGATTTCCAGCACCCTTTCCTGCGGGGATTCCTTGGCGGTGTTTACGGTGTAGTACACCCCGCATTCCCGCGCCTTTGCCAGTCTGTCAGCGCTGTGGTCTATTACAATGGGTATGGCTTGAAAATACAGCGACAGCTGCGCCGTTATGTTGCATAGCGGCGAACCGCCTATAATGGCTATATAGTCGCCCTTTTCGATTTTGAAGCAATTTATGGCCGATAAGCTCATCGCTATATATTCGGTAAATACCGCCTCTTCTTCCTTGACTTCTTCGGGAAACACCACTATGTTCTCGGGGGGCATGTCAATGAAATCCGCCAAAAAGCCGTCCATGTCCGCTCCGTATATTTTGGTTTCTGGGCAAACCTCGTCTTTGTCGGCATGCATTACCACATAGGGGTTTAGTATGACCTTGTTTCCCCTTTTAAGCCCGAATTCCTGCCTATCCTCGCTGATAAGCCCCACCGCCATATGGCAGGGCATAAAGGGATACTTTATGTCCGCCTTGCCCAAAAAAATGTCCAAGTCGCTCCTTGTGGGGATAACTTTGGTTACCCGCACCTTTACGGCCTCCCCCGATTCGTCGCCCGCTTTTTTGTCGATAATGAATTTCCCTTCTCCATTGGCCATATAGCGTTTCATGGTGTTTTTACTCCCGTCTTTTTACAAAAGTGTAGCTTATTATAGCATATTTGATTTCTTTTGGCAAATTTTCTTATTCGTTGATTTTTCTCAGTATTTAAGGGCATTATGCGCCGCTTTTTTCATTAAAGCGCATTTGGCGCATTTTGTCTTAACTTGACTGATATTTTGGTTTCAATAAGCGTATTGACTTTGCACTTCCGATATATTATACTTATTTCAATGTCCTTATATATAATATTATTTCAGAGTTAAAAGGAGTTACACGCCATGAAGAAAATTTTGAAGTTGGCGCTGTGCGCTTTGCTGGCGCTGACAACGGTATTTGCCTTCGCCGCTTGCACCGATAAAGACGTGTTGGAAGAAGAAGTAAAAACCTTGTCTTTGTCCAATGTGGAATACGCCATCGTAACGCAAAAGAATAAGGAAGGAAAGGTCATTGACACTTACGCCAAAATCATAGGCTATGACGGGCAAGAGCAAAACCTTATCATCCCCCAAACCGTGGACGACAACATACCCGTCAAGGCTATAGTCAACCTCGCTTTTTATGACAACAAGACAATTAAGTCCGTTGTCCTGCCCGAAGGGCTTACCACCGTGGGAGCTTTTTCTTTCGGCTACATGGACTCTCTTATCAGAGTGGAATTGCCTTCCACCGTTATCGAAATCGGGGAATACGCCTTCATAAACTGTACGGCGCTCAAAGAAGTACGGATAGCCGCTGTCAAGCGGCCCAAGCTGGGGGAAGCCGCCTTCAAGTTCTATAACAGCAAGGATAAACAGTATCAAATAAGCCCTTACTTGGAAATCAAAGTACCCGACATCGACGCCTATTCTACCACCGATGTCCACGATAAGTGGATAGAGTACGGCCGCTTTTTGAAGGAGGCGTAAAATGACAGACACTCAAAAGTTAAGAACATATACCACAAAAGAAAAGTACCTTTATTTAACGGGACTGGCCGGGCAGAACATCATCTATAACATTATCGGCGCCTGCCTGGCTTATTATTTGCAATTCACCATACTGATACCCGCCATGACCGTCAGCTTGATAATGACATTGGCAAGGGTGTGGGACGCCTTTAACGATCCCATTATGGGCACCATTGTGGACAGGACCAGAACAAAAATCGGCAAATGCCGTCCTTATCTGATTGCCGTACCCATTCCCATTCTGATAATCACCGTGCTTTGCTTTACCAATTTCGGATTTTACGGTCAAGGCTCAAAGTCTTTGGACAGCCTTATAGTGGCTTGGGCGGCCACTACATATATATTGTGGGGAATGACCTACACAGTGGGCGACATTCCGCTGTGGGGCGTAACCGCTCTCATGACCGAATCGGATAAAGACAGAAACAAGCTTTTGAGTTTGGCCCGTATATTCGGCGGAATAGGCGGCGGGGTTACTTTACTGGCTATGCAGCCCGTGGCGCTCAGCCTGGGTGAAATGCTGACAAATACCTCTATCGGAGGCGGCAATCCCGCCATGGGCGAACGCTACGGCTTTCTTTTCGCCGCGCTGATATTCGCCGTAATAGGCTGCGGCTTGTTCCAAATTACGGGGTTTGCCATACGGGAAAGAATACCCGCTTCTTCCCAAAAATACACGCTTATTGACAATTTCCGCATAATGTGGAAAAACAAGCCTTTCCGTCAAGTGCTTTTGTCGGGCATACTGGGCAGCCCCAAAATGCTGTTGGCGCTTGCCGCCATGCCCATAGTAACCTACTATTTCGCCACCAAAAGCCCTATCCTTGCTTTGCTTTATATGGTGCTGCTGGGCGGCGGAATGTTTATAGGGCAGTTTGTGGCAATGGCCACCGCCCCCGCCATGCTCAAAAAATTCACTAAAAAGCAACTGTATAATTACGGCAACCTTATCGGAATCATCCCCTTTATCGGCATTTTCATAGCTTACCTTGTAGCTCCCTACAACCTTACTCATCCGCTGGCCATAGTGATTTGCTTTATTCTGTTCCTTTTCGGCGGAGCTTCCATGGGGCTTACCACGGTGCTGCAGTCGCTTATGATAGCCGACGCCGTGGACTATGAGGAATACACTAACGGCACAAGGCCCGACGCTGTTTTCTTCAGCGGACAAACCTTTATCGCCAAGCTTACCACCGGAATAGCCACCATCCTTTCGGGGCTGGCTTATTCGGCGGTGCATTTTTCGGACGCCAGAGTCGCCGAGCTCAACTCCTTTATCGCGGCGGGCGGCATTCCCAGAATCGAAGCCAATTATTCCAAATTCATGATGATATTGTTTTTCTTGGTTTCCATTCCGCCCGCGATAGGATGTATCCTTTCCGTTATCCCCACATGGAAATACGCTTTGGATGACGACGAACACAAGCGCATACTCAATATACTTAACGAAAGGCGCCACGCCAACGACAAAGCTCAGCCCGAAAAAGAAGAAAAAGAGCAAGAAAAATAACGGCCACTAAGCGCAAAAATCAAGAGGACGAAACAAATTCGTCCTCTTTTTTTATTTAATTTAATAATTATTTATTTTATCATTAATCAAACATTTACCGACAGCGGTTTGTTTTGCCGTTAAGCAATGGCGGCATGGCATATTTGATAAAATTAAGCTTTATCGCTTTTGGGCGCGCTTTTGCGCTGTCTTTTTTTGGGGTAGTTGAAATTTTCCTTTTTGGCGGAGATAAGCAAATTATAGTACAGCGTGGCGTCGGCTTTCGCCCCTTCCAAATCCATGTCCACGCAATAGCCGCATTCAAGCGGCGTGGCGCCCGGTATTTCCCCTTCAAAATCGCCCGCGAAGTCAAAGGTGCGCTCCACCAAGGGCAATATGTCCTCGCTCTCCAAATCCCCCGCCACCACCAAATAAAATCCCGTTCGACAGCCCATGGGGCCGAAATAAATTATCTTGTCTCCCCACAACGGGTCGTTGCGCATGTAGGCGGCGCAAATATGCTCCAAGGCGTGGATGCTGCCCGTATCCATGACATCTTCCCTGTACGGCCGCTTCATCCTTAAGTCAAAGGTGGTTACCACCTCGCTGCCCACCAAATCTTTGCGGGAAACATAAAGTCCCGATTTCAGCCTTAAATGGTCAACATCAAAGCTGGCTATCCTCATGTGCTATCAACCTCATATGCTCAAAGTGTAATCATTGTAATATAATTTATTCGGCAAATCAAGTTTTTTCAAGTTTAACTTTGGCTTGATTTTGACAAAATTCCTTAAATTCCTCCGCCACATAATTTAACAATATCTCGGCGTTGAGTTTGTCTTTTTGACTGCCGTATAACGCCGTGGTCAGCGTTATTTGGTTTTTGTAGGTGGTCAGCGCAAGCTGGTAATAAGGCGCGTACTTTATAGAGCCCGTATAAAAAACATAGCTTGGGGCAATACCGTCAAAGCTCAAGCCCTCTTCCTTTATTATCCCTATGTTGCTTATGCCCAGCAGAGGGTTTTTGAAGAAAGTCCCTATTATGAGCTTGGCTAAGCAGTAGGGGAAAATTCTGAAAGCCAGCCTGAGCAGCGGCAAGCCTCTCAAGCCGGGATAGTCGCTTTTCAGCCTGTCCATTTCTTTCTTGACCTTGGCCACGGTGTCAAAAATGTCTTTGCCGATATCTTCGCCGATATTGCATATCACCATTGAGGTTAAATTGGTTACGCCCGCCGACTGTCCGCTTTTTATATATTTGCGCAAATCCACCATGCAGGGCACGCCCAAAGCCTCCCCTTCCTTAATGTCTATCAGCTTGAGCGCCGCTCTGTAAAAACAAGCCACTATCAAATCGTTGATTGTGCACCCCACCCTTTTGCATTCTTGCTTTGCCGCCAAAAAAACGCTTTGGGGGATGACGCGCTTTACTATAAACGGCTTTATTTCTCCGCTCCCCTTTTCAAAAGGAAAGGTTATTTTGCTTTTGCAGGCCTTGGAATAGCTTATCAGCGTTTTGGCTTTCAGCCTTTGTTTTTTGTCCATGTCCTCGAATATCTGCCCTTCGTCCCGCCTGCCGTTTTTGAATTTGACTTTGCCTTGGCCGCCCTTGCGGATGTCGGTATAGCACTCGGCTATAAGGTTTATGAAAAGCTTGAGGTCGGCGCCGTCCATAACCATGTGGTTTATGACTAAATTCAAAGTGTCCTTGCCCTTAAATCGAGTAAGCAAAGCCTTTATCTGGCAATGCCTTTCGTCAAGCTTGGCTGTCAAAAATTCTTCAATCAGCTTGTTTTGCTTGGCTTTGTCGGCGCATTCTTCAAAGCTTATTGTGTCTTCGATATTAAAGTTGCGGTTTTCTGCCCATTTCGCCTTGAAAAAATTATGGGTAAATCGGCATTTCAAAATGGGAACAAGCTCAATGGCGCTGTTAACCGCCTTTTTCAACGCTTCATAATCCAGCGCGTTGTCAAATTCCAAATGGCAATGCACCATATGGTCGTTATACCTTTCCATGATATGCTGCATTTTGTCCCATAATTCGGCTTTGTAATATTTCATATTTAGATATCCTCCTTGTTTATGTATCTAAATACATTATATACATAACCGAATTAATTAGTCAATCCTTTTTTCAAAAAAATAAAAACTGCCGAATGGCATTCGGCAGTCCTTGTTTTGTTGAGGTATTCGGGCTTTTCCGCCCTATTGAAATGCGCTGATTATTAGGAGAAAGGAGTGGAAGAGGTTTCCACAATGTATCCCGGATACAGAATCATGCTGTATTTGACCTTTTCGTTTTTGTCAACCTGATACTTATGCTCGCTGTCTATATACCAGCCTTCAAAGGTATACCTGTAATATTTCTTGACTCCGCTCACCCCGCCGTCGTCGATTTCGTTGTCAAGCTCTACGGCGGTTTTGTGCCCATCAAGGAAGTTCTGTTCATCCTTGTCCCCTTCCGCCATGGCTTCGGCCAAGGTCAAGCCCGCTTCAAAAGTCATGTCGGCTATGGTTTTGGGGAAATTCGTGGGAACCACGCCGTCGGGCATGTTTCTGTTGTCGCCGTTGTTGCCGTTGCGGTAAGTGCCCGAGGGGTGGTCTTTGAGTTTATTATAGGTAACCTCGCCGCCGCCTTGTGGCGCGCCCGCAAGCTCTACTTTCACTTGCCCTACCGAATACAGCAGCACCGATTCATGGTCGGCCAAGAAACGGCTTATGTTATGGCTTTCGTCATATTCTTCAATACAGGTGGCGTGTCCATCTCCCAGTCTGCAGTCGCTTTTGTCCACTCCGCCGCAGCTCCATTTCTTCTTTATGAGCATATTTTCAAGGGCCTCTTTCTTGGCGGTGCCATTGGCGTATTGGTTATAGTCGTGCTCAAGCGCGGCCTTAATCTCGGTATGCATGTTCTTCCATGGCGCGGAGTTGGCGGAAGTGAACTGGCTTTGAATGCCCGCTTCGCTGTAGTTCCTGATAAGCTGGGCTATGATGGCGTTTGTCCTGCCCTCTTTGATTTGGGAAGCTTTAAGCAAATCGTCATAATCACCAGCCAGAGGATCAAGGTCTTCGCGGTCCACTATCTCCAGCACCACTTCTTTCTTTTCGCTCTGTATGTTCCTCAGCATATCCCCGCTGTAAGACTTTATTTGATACTTAAGCACGCCCGAAAGCTCGGTGTTGC
>LFSG01000007.1:15210-28458 GCA_001512685.1 Clostridiales bacterium DTU072 | reverse complement strand
TCCGTTAAGCTTGGCGAAAAAGAGATTTCAGTATCCGATGGCGCGTTTTTAATTGAGCAAGAAGGGCTTTACGAAGTAACGATAAAGGCAGAAGATGAATACGGCAACATCTCAACAAAGACATTTACGGTGGTGGGATATTTTCGTGAAGACGAGGTGGTAGCTGATTTCGAGTACGATTTTGACCTTGATATATTGGAACACGAAACAGATCCCGACGCTTTTTCTATTGTGGAAAAGGACGGCAATAAAGTGCTTAAGGTGACAAATCCGAGCGGGTTTTATATATATACCCACGAATTTGACGCCCATAAGCAAATATCAATGGATATAAGTTTTGAAGGATTAGCTTTTGCGGAATTCATTATATACGGAATTAAGCAAGATGATAATAAGTATTATATTAAAGAATTTTATGAAGGAAGTTATGAACATATTACATTCGGGGCAGGCGGCAACTTTACAAATAAATACAAAGCATTGAGAATAGAAGTTTTTTCCAGCAATAGCAATGTAATAATGTACATAGATAACATTAAAATTACTGACAGGACTAAAGCCATTATATTAAATACCGATGTTTATAATTATTTCCGTACAACAGATGACGAAAAGACAATTGATGTTACGGGATTAGCTTGTATTGGTTACGACGAGTCCGACTATTTCATACACTTATCAAACGAGGTGGAGTATACCGTATATGAAGGTTACGGCACAGAGGGCTCGGAGGTGCCGGGCGATAACGGAACATATGCATTAAGAAGAGATGTTGGCAGGTATACCGTGCAAATTTCAGACCCGCAAGGACAGGCGCAAAGCCGTTTTATATATTACGATATATATGATCCCGAAACAAGAGACAGCTATTATTTTGATTTTGAGTATTTTTCCGATATACGCTTTGCCGAAAGTAATTACAACAAATTGGAATTAGCCGAAAGGGAAGAAGGCAATCATATGCTTGCGGTACATAGAGCAAATAATATTCCTTTTGAATGGGATGCAACTGTCGAAATTAAGGGAATTAATATAGATGCGCAAGTTACTTTTGACTTGGATTTTGATAATATTTCTGACCCGTTTACAGTTCGTTTATTAAATTATCATGATTATTATATAGACTATACCTATGATACATGGGAAGGTAAAAAAACATTTTCCATGACTCTCAGTAAGAGCGATACACTTGTAATAGTCGTCTATTACGGTAATGAAAGCACTCAAGCTATAATGTATTTGGACAATATAACTGTATCATATGACTTAGAGCCCGAAATCCGTATTAATGCTGAGGGTTTTGTGCCGAATTCCTGTAAACTTATCGAAACAACTCAAGACATTTATACCATTACTTTTAATGAAAAAGAATTTGGGGGTATATACTATAAAGGCAGCGATGAAAAAGTAAGAGATATCTATATTGCTTTCTATACGGGATACGGTAAAGGCNNTGAGAATAATTATGTCAGTTTTGAGCTTAACGCAAATAACAGATATACATTAGTAGTGTACGACTCTGAAGGAGCGGCCGAAGAAATATTTATATATTTCGATGTGATTAAAGACAGAGGCATATTCCTTGACTTTGAGTATTATTCGGATATCCAATACATAACTGCCATTGAGGGAGAATGCGATATAGTTAATAAGTCGGGAAATTATATGCTTAAAATGATATCTGAAGAAGCAGATTATGGGCACAGATCTTTTATCTCAATAGATATATCAAGTATAAAATCCGATTTGGTGGGCAAAAAAGTTAAAATAAATTGCAAATTTGACAACGGAGGAGAAGACATATTCATGAGATATCAAATATATTGTGAACCTTATGGCGAATTTGTTTTGTTCGATCATGGCTTCATGGAAGCGGAAGATTTCGTCGAAGTTACAACAAAAGCAATAGACGATGAATATAATGAGTTATATATAAAGTTTGATTTTGCATACCCCGAAACTATAGCCTATATAGATTTTGAAATTGTCGAAGCGTAACACAAGCATTTAAATGGAAGGAGAATTCGCAAACAGGTAAAGTTGCATAAACAGCCGCGCCTCAACCGTCCTGGTTGGTTAGCGCGGTTGAAAAAAACGGCAAAAAGGCTCCTTTTATAAGGGCCTTTTTTGCTATATGCGGATTTTATTGCATGGCGGATAAAATGAGTTTATACACCTAAGAAATGAAAAAACATCCCTAAAACCCATGAAGCAGTTTTATGATAAATTATCAAGAGAGCATAGAGTTCCTTCATAGTGATAAGTAGCGACAAACTAATTCTATTTAGTTTTGAGAATCTATGCTCTCTTTTTTGCCTTTATGTAAAAAATGTTGCGCATTTTTCTCTTGACCCAAGCATTTATTGTAGATCTATTAATATATAAACATATGTCTTCCACAGTTATCAAGGATATAGTTTAATCAAAAATATACCAAACGGTATATGGAAAATTGTTGTACAATCCCCTAAAATAATATGAATAGGGAATTGTAGAATTAAATAGCAATAATAGCAAAAAACCTTATGAACGAAAAGTCAGTGAACGAAAAGTAAGAAAGGGCAGTTCAAACCCACAAAAACTCATTTTTGCTTGCGTCAGGTAAAACGAAAAGTAAGAAATTGAACAATTTTTCTCAAAAACCCTATTTTTCACACAAAAAAAGGCACAAACGGAATACTTCCTTTCCGTAGTGCCTTGATGGCGGAGAAAGAGGGATTTGAACCCTCGCTAGGCTATTAACCTACTACTCCCTTAGCAGGGGAGCCCCTTCGGCCACTTGGGTATTTCTCCATCAGCCGATATTGAAATCAGGGCTTTTTAATCGCTATAAGATATTAACACATACTAATTGTCTTTGTCAACTTAAAATTAAAATAAAGCCGCCCCCCCTAAAAGCTTTTATTCTAAGGAACTTTATAATTAAATCTTTTTTCCGTTGTCATCGCGGTTTTTACTCCTTTTGCCCCCGCCTCTTCGGGCGGCAAAAAGAGTGAACAAAAAAGATGCCGTAAAAAAGACCGCGAACACAACGGCGCAGATAATCCAAATTAAACCGCTCATTGTTCTTGCCTTATCTTAAAAAAAACCACTTTCGTGGTTTTTTTGTTTTTAGTCTTCGGACAATTCAAACGCGTCTTTGGGCGCGCCGCAAACGGGGCATACCCAGTTCTCGTCAAGGTCTTCAAATTTTACGCCTTCGGCTTCTTCGTCATAAACATAATTGCAAACGGCGCATATGTATTTTGCCATAATTATTGTCCTCCTATTTTATTACATATAATGTACCATAAAGGAAGTTAAGTGTCAATACGCATTTTATTTTATTATGGCCCTCATATACCCCGCGTAATTGGGAATGACAATAAAAGGCTCTTCCAAATCCTTATGCCATCTTTTTACCCATTCCAAAGAAAGAAAACCGTCGTATCCCCTTTCTTTAAGCGCTTCAACTGCCTTTTTGACGGGCGCGTCCCCGTATCCCAATAATTTATACGCGGTTACCCCGTTCTCCACCGCGCTGTCTTTGATGTGCACATATTTTACATACTCGCCTATGTTTGACATGGTTTGCTCAACGCTTTCGCCGTTGAAGCGATAAGGATGGTTTATGTCCCATAATACGCCTTTGTTTTGGTCGTCTATGTCCTCCATAAACTTTTTTAATACGGCGGTGTCGGCAAACATGCCGTTGGTCTCCATTATGGGAACGACATTTTTTTCTTTACCGTAGCGGCAAAGCTCTTGGTACTGCTTGCGGCAAAGCTCTATGTCTCCGCCGTCTTTGTAGGGCACCCCCGTGGGCATAACCCTGACAAAGGCGCAATTCAATTTAGCCGCCAGCTCGATATACGCTTTGGCTTCTTCCACGCTTTTGCCTTTGTCCGAATGCTGAGCAAGGCAGGCGCTGCTGGCAAGACAGCTTATGGCAAGATTGGCTTTGTTGAGCCTGTCCATTGTGCCGTCTATATTGTCTTTATCGAATACCTTTATCGCGGGAGCGTACATCTCGTTGGATATGCCCCTTATCTCCACCCCGTCAAAATTAAAATCCACGGCGGTGGCGAATATTTCGTCAAAGTCCCATCTGGGGCAGGCTATGGTGGAAAAAGCAAGTTTCATAACATTTTCTCCTTATAATTATGCCGTTTCTATGGACGCGGCGTCTTGTAGTTTCAAAATTTCAATAGCTTGTTCGCGCAATTTGTATTTTTGTATTTTTCCGCTTGCGGTGGTGGGGAAACTGTCCATAAACCTCACATATTTGGGCGTCTTATGCCTTGCCATATGACTTTGCACAAAATCCTTGACCTCTTCTTCGGTCATGGTTTGGTTGTCTTTAAGGATTATGCAGGCCATGACCTCTTCGCCATATTGCTTGGAGGGCACGCCGATTACCTGCACGTCTTTGATTTTGGGATGGGTATAAAGAAATTCCTCTATTTCTTTGGGATAAATGTTCTCCCCGCCCCTAATTATGATATCCTTAATTCTTCCCACTATCTTATAATAGCCGTTTTCGTCAACCGTGCAAAGGTCGCCCGTATGCAGCCAGCCTTCGCTGTCAATGGCTTTGGCGGTGGCTTCGGGCATCTTATAGTACCCTTTCATTAAATTATACCCTCTCGCGCAAAGTTCGCCCGGCGTATTGGGGGGAAGAGTCTCGCCCGTCTGAGGGTCGATAACTTTAATTTCCACCCCGGGGAAAGCCTTGCCTACGGTATTTACCCTCAATTCTATGGAATCGTTAACCGTTGTCATGGTGCAACCCGGCGAAGCTTCGGTTTGACCGTAAACAATGACTATGTCCTTCATGCCCAAATCGGAAATAACCTGCCGCATTACTTTTATGGGGCAAGGCGAGCCCGCCATAATGCCCGTGCGGAGATTAAATTTATATTTCTTAAAATTGGGATGCTCAAGTATGGCAATGAACATTGTGGGCACTCCGTGCAAGGCCGTGCATTTTTCTTCGCTGCAAGCCTTCATGACCTTTTCGGAGCTGAAATAATCCACTATGACCATGGTTGTGCCGTGCGTAATGCAGGCCATAACGGCAAGCACCAATCCGAAGCAATGGAAAAGCGGCACGGTAATGCATAAGGTGTCTTGGCTGGTGAAGGCCATTCCGTCGCCGATTGTTTTGCCGTTGTTCAAAATATTGTAATGGGTAAGCATTACGCCCTTGGGATATCCCGTAGTGCCCGATGTATACTGCATATTGATGACATCGTGGCAATCAAGCTCCTTTTCCGCTGCCCTCAATTCCTCGTCGGAAACTTCCTTGCCCATTTGCCTTAAAGCGTCAAAATGCAGCATGCCTTGGGGAAGGTTTTGTCCCGCGTATATTATATGCTTCAAAAAGGGGAATCTTTGAGAATCTATGTTGCCGTCTTTGGAATGGCTGATTTCCGGGCATATTTCATGGATAATCTTAATGTAATCGGCGTCCTTAAAGCCGTCCATCAAAACAAGCGCCTTGGTGTCTGATTGCCTTAAAAGATATTCCAGCTCAAAACTCTTATAATTGGTATTTACAGTTACCAGTATGGCGCCTATTTTCGCCGCCGAAAAAAGCGTAAGCAGCCATTCGGGAATATTTGTCGCCCAAATGGCTATATGGTCGCCTTTTTTTATTCCCAGTTTAAGCCAGCCTTTGGCTATTTCTTCCACTTCTTCATTAAACTGCTTCCATGTCCTTGAATAATCCCTGTCGTTGTATTTAACGGCTATGTTGTGGGGCAGGGTAACGGCAAGTTCTGATAAAGTCTGTCCCAAAGTTTGAGTCAGCATGTTTTCCATAATGTCTTCCTTTCAGTGCAGTAAATCAAGTTTTATCTTAGTATTTTATATTGATTGCAAGAAATCTGTTGATATCAAAATACTTCCACGGGATATCGTCAACGGGCGGATAAACCCTATAAACAAGCCTTTCTTTGGTAATGGGATGGAAAAATTTAAGTTCCACCGACCATAAGGCGATGTTATAGCCGAGCAAGGTTCTGCCGTCGGCATATTTGGCGTCCCCGAAAAGCGGAGTGCCTATCGCCGACATCTGCACTCTGATTTGATGGCTTCTGCCTGTTTTGAGCTTGATATCGATAAGACTCATTTTATCGTTGACGGACAGCGTCTTATATTGCAGAACGGCTTTTTTTGCCCCTTCTGTTGCCATGGGTACGGTATACACCATATTTTTGGAAGGATTCTTGATAAGGTAATGCACAAGCTCGCCCTGCTTTTCTTTGGGAATGCCGTGCACAACGGTAAAGTACCGCTTTTCCAAATCGCCGCTTCTGAGCTGTTCGCTCAGCCTTTTCGCCGCCTTGGTTGTTCTGGCGAAAATCATGACGCCGCCGGTGGGCCTGTCCAAACGATGCACAAGCCCCAAAAAAGCTTCCCCTTTTTTGTCGTATTTGTCCTTGATGTATTCCTTAAGCAAGGTCAATAAATCGATATCGCCGCTGCCGTCGGGACAGACGGGCATATTTTGCGGCTTTACCACCACAATCACATGGTTGTCTTCATATATGATGTTGATATCGTCTATTGTGAATTTTCTCATAATTCCTATAATTATAATATATATTTCTCAATAAAGTCAAACCTAAACGCGGAATAAATTTATTGGCGGCCTTGTATATTTTCGTATGTACATAACAAACTAACGATAAAGAGAGGTAATTATGGTAGGATCGATTATATTGGTAGTATTAGGTATTTTTATACTTATAGGTCTTGGCAACCAAGCCCTTAAGGACTTCAATATTCCCAGCATAGCGGCGGTGATACTGCTTGCGCTCATAGTGGGATTAAACTTCATTCCGCCTATAACCACGGCTTTTGTAACATTCAGGATAGGCAGTCTGCTGCTGTATTTATTATGCGCGATGATGTTTTTTGTCAAAGGCAAATGGTCAAACCGTTTGCTTACTTTGCTGATAACATTGATACTTGCGGGATTGGTATACGGCAGCACCAGGCTTGCTTTGCTGTTCGACAACGCTTTTTGGGGACGGGTGAATGTGTTCTACGCGTTAATAGTCGGCTTCCTTGCCATGCTGTTTACGAGGAACGCAAAGTATTCCTTTATCTCAAGCGTGCTGGCCATATTGATAGCATCGCTTTTAACGCAGATAGGCGGAGTAATGGATTTGGACGCTCCTTTCAGCTGGGCGGTGGTAGCGGGCAGCATGGCGGTGGTAACGCTTACGCTTGTTACCAGATTAATGCCTTCCAGGCCCAACAGAATGAGCTATTATTTTGAAGCGGGCAGAATGCTTGACGAATAAGGTTTTTTCTTCGGCATATCAAAAAGGACTGAGTTTTCGGTCCTTTTTGTCGTTTCAATTATTTATTTTCAGCAACGGTTTAAGCCTGCTTCCCAGCAGATAAGCGCATATGGCCTTTAGGATTTCGGCGGGAATGAATATTACGGCAAACCCCCAAAAAACGCTTAAGATTGTACGGTCAAAAGGGATTTTGAACAATACGATGTAATAAAGCGTTCCAAACGCTAACAGCGATATCGCGGGGATAATCAAACCGAATACTTTTAGTTTTTTATGCAAAACCGAAACCAAATAAGCCAGTACGGGCAAAAACAATAAGTATCCGAAGGTAGGATTGAAAACATATCCAAAGCCGCCGCCCTGCGTAAATACGGGAAGCCCCAAAAGCCCCAGCGCCAAATAGAACAATTGCGAAATAACCGCCGGCCATTTTTTTAACACAAGTCCCGCAAGCATGGCGGAAAATGTTTGCAGAGTGAAAGACACAGGATAAAATGGAATCCTTACAAAAGACAGGCCCACGGTCATGGCCGCCGCAATGGCGATATACGCCGTTTCTTTAGTTCTGCCGCGGGCTTTGTTCATCTTCTCGCATGAATTCATAGAGCTTGTCGGTAATCTTTATTACGGGTTCGCCTTCGACGGCGCTTTCCGCCATTCTCCTTGTGGCCTCAAAGTTATCCTTATTGTCAAGGTATTCTCTTATTTTGGATATGAGCTGATTTTCGTTGTCGATTTTTACTATTATATCAAGCCCAAGGTATTCCAGCGTCCTTTTTTCCATTTCGCCGCTGGGGTACATGGAAAAAATCAGCTTCTTCTTATAAAGCGCCTCCCCAATCACCGTGGCGGTGGGACGGGTTATGACTATGTCCGCGCAGCTGTATCCGGCGTTAATGTCTATGCCTTCGTTAAGGCCGATAAAATCCGTCCTTTCTCTGACATAAGCAAGCAATCTCCTGCTGTAGCCGCAAGCCACGATAACATTGACATCAAGGCGGGCTTCATAGAGGGCGCCTATTACTTTCTTGAATTTATCGTCGCCGTATTGAGAGGCGATAACCATAAGCGTGGGTTTGTCCTCCAAATCAAACACTTTCAACGCCTCTTCCCTGGACATTTCTTTTCTTATATGCTTTCTTACGGGGATATTGCTTATAAGTATTTTGTTTTCGTCGATTCCGCAATTTACCAATTGGTCTTTTATGTCATAATTGTCCACAAAATAAAAATCTGTTTGGTTGCTGACAAGCTGTTTATTCAAACAAAACTCGTCAATGACAACGCACACCTTGGCTTTGGATTTAAGCTTATCCCTTGCCGCAAGCGAAGCCATGAGCGCTTTGGGCGTCATGGCTATAACTATGTCGGGCGTATAACGCAAAAATACATTCTGCATTCTTCTGTGCACGGGGGATTTTATATTAAACGACACCTTTTTTGAGGCAAGCTTATCCATCTTGGCCGTTTTCCGCAATTCCATAAATTTATGATAATAATTCCTTAAACGGCTTTCTTCTTTGAAAAGATAATTGAAAAGCGTATTCTTAAAATAACCCTCAAGCTCGTTTTCGGCTATTATTATGGTCAAGACACCTTCTTTTTCCTTAAACACTTCCTTAATGGCGGCGCTGGTGTTGCGGCTGCTGTTGTCCGTAATGATGACCACCGTTTTTTTGTCTCTCATTAGTCCCTCCTCTTCCTCAATATGTCGTTTTCGTTTAACTTCAACTCGCTTTTTATATACAGTTTTTGCTGCACAAGCTTGCAGTCTTCCACCATATTCCCGTCTTCGTCCAATATATGCTCCGCTTTCAATAAACGATTGTGGTTTTCCGACGGCGACAGTATTTCCAGCGTATCCCCTCTGCGGAATCTGTTGCGCTGTTCCACCACTATGGCGCCTTTGTCTTCGTCGTATCCCAAAACCAAAGCAATGAATTTATAGCCGTTGTCGGGTATGGAAGTATTATAACACATTTCCGCTTGTTTGTTTAAATAAAAACCGTCGGTGTAGTAACGATGTTTTACTTTATTCAATTCCTCGTAAAGGGACGGGTCGTATTCTTTGCCGTTAAGGATATCGTCCAATCTTTTTCGGTAGGCGTTAACTACGGCAGCTATATAATATTCCGATTTCATTCTGCCTTCTATCTTAAAACAAAAAACGCCCGCGTCCATTAATTTATCCAAAAACGGCAGCGTGCACAAATCCTTGGAATTCAAAATATAGCTTCCCCTGCTGTCCTGGGTCAAGGTAAGATATTGGTCCTCGGGGCGGTTGACTTCGGTCAGGCGATATTCCCAGCGGCAAGCCTGGACGCATTCGCCTCTGTTGCTGTCTCTGCCCGTAAGATATGTGGACAAAAGGCATCTTCCGCTATAAGCTATGCACATAGCGCCGTGCGCAAAGGCTTCAAGCTCGATTTGGCCTTTTACATAATCGCTTATTTCTTTTATTTGGTCAACGGAAAGCTCCCTTGCCAAAACCACTCTGGACACCCCGATATCTTTCCAGAATTCCACGGCGTATTTATTGATGGTGTTTGCCTGCGTGGATAAATGTATATTCAATTTGGGGAAACGCTTTTTTATAAATGAAATAACGCCCGCGTCCGAAACGATTACGCCGTCCGCCTTGACATCTTCCAAGAACGCCAAATAATCGCCCAAAGGCCCGAAGTCTTTGTTTTGGGCGAATATGTTGACGGTTACATACGCTTTTTTGTTTTTATTATGGCATAACGCTATCGCCCGTTCAATCTCTTCATGGCTGAAATTGCCCGCGTAAGCGCGCAAGCCGAAGTCCTTTCCCGCGAAATATACGGCGTCGGCCCCGAAATAAAGGGCGGTTTTTAATTTTTTTATGTTACCGCAAGGCGCAAGCAGTTCTATCTTATTCATTTTTTATCTTCTCAATCACGGCAACGCCGTCGTCTATGTTATAAATCTCAACTTTCATGCTGTCATTACTCGCTATATAGTCAAGGAATTTTCTCATGTTGGCCACAATGGTGCGGTGTTTATGCGGAATAAAGCCTTGGGCTTTGACCTTGTCATGAAAATAGATATTGTCCACAAATATGACGCCGCCATAATTCAGCATGGGAAAAACCAATTCCGTAAGCTCTTTCATATGCCCTTTGGGGCCGTCAAGTATGATAAAGTCAAAGCTGGCGTCTATCATCATAAGCGTTTGGTAGCAATCGCCCAATATAAGGCGCGCCCTATCGTAAAGGCCGGCTTCCTTGAAATTCCGCGCGGCTTGAAGAAAAATATCTTCGTTTATTTCTATGCTGACAAGGCGAGCATCGGTAACCGACAAAGACAATATCCCCGAAAAACCCACCGAAGTTCCCACTTCCAATATTTTTTTGGGATTGACTTTAAGCAAGCATTTTTTCAATAAATCCGCCGTCTTTTCCCTCATTACGGGAATATGCCTTTCTTGGGCATACTGCCGCAGACGCTTCAAAAAATCCCCGTCCATCAGTTTTCTATTATTATGGGTATGACCATAGGTTTTTTCTTTACTTCCTTAAGCAAGGATTTGGCTATCATTTTTCTGAGCAGTTGTTTTAAGCTCTGAATATCGTATTCGTCAATGTCCTCTCTCATCACTTCCCTTATAATGTTTTCCCTTAAATCCTCATTGAGTTTTTCGGAGATGTTTACCCCTCTGGAGATAATGATGGGAGGGTTTATATCAATGGAATGCTTGCTCACTATGGCTATTACAAAACCGTCGCCCGCAAGATGCCGCCTGTCCCGAAGAATCATTTCCGAATCGTCGGTTACCACGCTGCCGTCCACCAATATGCTTCCCGAAGGTATGGATTCCGCTCTCTTTATTTCCTTGCGGCTTACCTCAACCGCCATGCCTTGTTCGGGAATAATGCTGCAAGCGGGATTAATCCCCATTTCCGAGGCTATTTGAATGTGCTGTTTAAGATGTCGGTATTCGCCATGGACGGGAATAAAAAACCTGGGTTTCAGCAGCGAAAACATCATTTTAAGCTCTTCCACGCAGGCATGCCCCGAAGCGTGGACTTCCTGCAGAGATTGGTATATGACATCGGCGCCCATTTTATAAAGATTGTTTATGACATTATAAATAAGCCTTTCGTTGCCGGGTATGGGCGAGGCCGAAAGTATGACAGTGTCTTTGTCGTTTATGACAACTTTCTTAAAGTCGTTTTGGCTCATTCGGGTGAGCGCGCTCATGGGTTCGCCTTGCGTGCCCGTGGATATAATGCACAGTCTGTCGTAAGGTATTTTGTTAATTTTGTCTATATCCACGATTTTGTCTTTGGGATATTTCAATTCGCCAATATCGTAAGCTATTTCGGCGATATTTATCATGCTTCTGCCCGAAAAGGCTATTTTGCGGTTGTACTTTAAGGCGCAATTGATTATTTGCTGCACTCTGTGAATGTTGCTGGCAAAGGTCGCCACAATGATTCTTTTCTTTTCGTTCTGCGCGAAGATATTGTCCAAGTTCTTATAGACATTGCTTTCGCTCATGCTAAAGCCGCTTCTTTCCACATTGGTGGAATCCATCATAAGCAAAAGCACGCCTTTTTTGCCTATTTCGGCTATTCGGGTCAAATTAATCGCGTTGTTGTCTATGGGGGTATGGTCCATCTTGAAATCGCCGCTGTGAAAAATAACGCCTTCGGGGGTGTTGACGCTTAACGCGAAAGCTCCCGCTATGGAATGGTTGACTCGCACAAATTCCACTTTGAAGCAGCCCGCCTCAATTTTCTGCCCGTCCTCGACGGGTATGAGCCTGCGCCCTTTCACCTTGGCTTCGGCAAGCTTATGCTCCAGCAAAGCCAGAGACAGCTTTGAGCCGTAAACGGGCGCGTTGATGTCCCTCAAAACAAAATGCAGCGCGCCTATATGGTCTTCGTGCCCGTGCGTTATTACTATCGCCGCCACTTTTTCCTTATTCTGCAAAAGATAATTGTAATCGGGTATCACATAATCTATGCCGGGCATTTGTTCGTTGGGAAAGGTCATTCCGGCGTCAATAACCAATATATTGGAGCCGTACTCCAACAAAGTCATATTCTTGCCAATTTCCCCCACTCCCCCCAAAAATATCACTTTCAGTTTGTTCTTTTTCTTTGCCAAATTCTTCTCCTGTCGTTTCATCATTTTTGTATATTTCAATAAATCATTAATCAATATAGCTTAAACTATATGGTATCGAATATTGATGCGATTAAGTTTTTGCATATATAGAAGTTATGGGATTTATCAAAAAATAAATCCCTTAATTTTATTATGTTTAACAAAATTATAACATTTAACAAAGTTATAATATCGTTTTATTTTCCCGCCGCCGCTCATGAACCTGCCACATCATGGAAATACGTGGGATTCGGATCGCGTTTGTCGGGGTCATATATGAATCTGCCTTCCAACTGCGGAGGCAAGTTCATCAACCCATTGTATATTTCCACCGCGTCGCTACTCGGCACATAAGCGGCAATCACTCCCTCGGGCACTCCCTGGAAATATGTCTGTATGTTTTTCTGGAACATTGAGGAAGAATCGGGGTGGCCGTTTTTGAATACCATGTATCTTAGCGCTTTGCAATCGGCAAAGGTGGAATCCGCCATATGCCTAAAGGTGCTGGGCAGCCTTACGTATTTCAAGCTTGTGCATTGCATGAAAGCTGCCGTTCCCAATTTATCCTCGATTTTAGACGCTCCCAAATCCGCCCAAACAAGGCTCTTGCAGTTCCAGAAAGCCTTGGCGCCTATGGTATCAAGATTATGTCCGCCCACAAAATAAGCGATGGCGGTGGAGTAGAAAGCTTGTTCTCCTATTTCTTTCAGGTTGCCTATGCCATCCTCTTCGCCGTCGGGCAAAATGTCGCCGAATGTTATCTCGGAAAGCTGTTTGCAGTCGCAAAAGGCGTAATCGTCTATTCTGGAGGTGAATTTCG
>LFSG01000007.1:11155-15034 GCA_001512685.1 Clostridiales bacterium DTU072 | reverse complement strand
TGAATCCTTCAAGCACATTATCTTTTACGAACACCTTAAAGCTTTGATTAGAGTAGAAGAAATCGGCGCCTTTTCTCCTCAAGCGGTTATATGTCAACGGCTCCGGAATCTTTTCGTCGTTGTCAAAATCAAAGGTTACCATGGTCAGTTTTTCGCATCCTCTGAAAGGGCCGTCTCCGTAGTATTCAAGCACTTTGGATTTTATATGGATTTCTTTCAGTTTTTTGTTATTATAAAAAGCATCGCAGCCGATTACCTTTAATTGGCTGTTGTCGGCGAAGGTTACCGTTTCCAAATCATGGCATTCGGCAAATGCGCCGTATTCGGATTTTTCGTTCCTGGTTCCTTCAAAGTTCTTCTCTCCGTTAAGTTTGTTGTCGCCGCATATATCCTCAAGCGTAGCGGGCAAATATATGGCCGTAAGCAATTTTTGATAATGGAAAGCGCCTTTGCCTATCCGCTTTAATCCTTCGGCAAGCACCACATTAGTAAGACCGGCATCGGATATTGTTGAGTGTGAAAACAAATCGAACATCCCGTCGGTAACGATTTCAAGGCCGTCGGCTTGCTCGCTTGTAGCCTGCGTTCTGAAAGTCTTTATTGTTTCGCAGCTTTTGAACAAGCACCAGCCCAAATAATAATCGCTGTCCGCTTCTATTTGCTCCCCTTCTATCTCTTCCACATAGTTTTCGCCTTTGACGGCGTCCGCCTTAAACTTAACGCCGGGCATGAAAATCACTTCGGTGAATTTGGTCTTTGTGAAGCACCAGTCTCCGATATGGGTAATGTTGTCATAAATAACCAAAGTGGATTTGGGCATGGTGTCGCCGCGCGCGGTCATCTTTCCCCAGCCGCTGGACTCAAAGCACCTGTCCCCAAGATAGGTTACCGTGTCGGGCAGAGTGAAACCAAGTTTTTTTCCCAAGTTCACGGTGCCGTAAAAAGCCCTGTCGTCAATTATTTCCAAACAGCCTTGCGAGTGGAAAGTAACGGTATTGACTCTGCTGCTTGAAAAAGCGTCCTTGCCTATTCTTTTTACGAATCTGCCTATTATCAAGGTCTCCATATTGAAAGTGTTGCTAAAAGCGCCGTCTCCGATTTCCACTATGGGATAAATGCCCCTGTCGTCGGCTATGGTGTCAAAAATCTCCAATGTCCTTTGGGCGTCTCCCGCCGAAGTCTTTTTGGTGATTTTGGCCACCTTGTTGTATACTTTTTGCTCGCCGTCTTCTTCAACGACTATGGGCTGTTCGGCATTTTTTACTTCAAACTCATAAAGCCGTTCAAAATAAGCTTTAAGGGTTATATCCTGCCAAAAATAGAATTTGTCAGTATTCTTTATTTGAATCCCCTTTCCGTCATAGTCGGTATAATACCCCCTAAAGGCCCATCCTCCCGATTTTTTGGGAGCGTTGGGATGGGTTTCGTAAGTGCTGATTGTGGGTATGATATCGGCAAGCGATTGAAAGAAGTCCACAGTAACTTCGGAAGTAGTGCCTTCGTCGCCCATAATGGGATTGGCGTTTTGGTGGTCGAAAATAATCTTGAATTGAGGGTCAATCTTAACTTTAAACTGCATTTGCTCCTCGTTCAGCTTCATTGAAAGCACTTGGGAGCTCATATTGTAATATATCTTCGATATGGTGTAAGTCCTTACTTCCCCTCTTTGGGCAGCGTCTTCTATCTTAAACTTTATTACTGTCCTGTTGGTATCCGATTCTTTTTCAAAATTCCTGCTCAATATCTCGTATTCTTTTCCCCCGCCGTTAATGATTACTTTGTTTATGCTTAAGTTGCTGGGGTTTTTGTAATCTATAATTATGAAAACATTTTCCCCGCTGAGCACGGGCATTATGGCGTTTTCGTCATAATAGTAATCGTTCTTGCCTTCTTCGTTCTTGTAATCGGGGTTTATCCTTTGCATCCTCGGCAATGAATTGGAATCAATGGTGGGGGCGACCTTGGGGGTGTTGTCCCCGCCGAAAAGAGAACAAGAAGATAAAGATATCAACATCAAAAAAACAATGGGTGTCAGTATCGCCAACAAATATCTTTTTTTGAAGCTATCATTCTTTATCATAAACACAAGCTCTCCTTTATTTGAATTTCCTTCTGGCTCTCTCTCTTCTTTTCTCCACCTCGTCATACGGGTTATATTCCCTGTTCTTTCTCAATATCAGCCACCTTATCAAAAAGAACAGCCCTACCGACAACGCTATTCCGCCCGCCACTCCGCCTATAACTTTAACCAGCAGCCAATTGTCAGCAGGCTGCGGGGGCTCGTTGCCTTCGTCATGCGCAAGCTTTACGCCAAAGGTCCTTGAGTATACCAATATGTCTTTGTATAAGACTTGTATATTGGCGTTGCCCTCGTTGCCGTATAACGCTATAAAGTCCACTTCATGGCCGTTCAGTATCAAGCGCATGTCGCTTTTGTATTCGTCTTTCAGTTCGATAAAAACCTGATCGACATCTATAACGATGTTCCCATCCTCGCCGAAAGACCCTCCCGCGATATCAAACAATTTCTCCCCCGCGGGAATTTTGATATCGCCGTTATCGTCATCCTTTTGAACAATCACATTAAATTTTTTTGAATAAACTAAATAATCTTTATGCTTTACCTCAATTGTATATACGCCGTCTCCGCTTAGCGCAATGCTTTGTGTAAGCACGCCGTTTGAATATAAAGTTAAATTCTCATACATTTCATTTAATGTGATGACCGTATCTTCCTTGATATATATCTTATCGTCGGAAATTATGGTATCCGTATTGTCAAAATGCAGTATTTCCTCTCTTACCTTCCTGCCTTCCACATTGACGACGGTTTGGACGGGATTGAGGTTATCGGCATCTTTGGGCGTAAACAATACCGTATATTCGTTTTGGCCTTTCTTGAGGGAGGTATCCCCCACCCAAGAGAAAGAGCCTTCCACTTCGCTATCGCCAAGTTTTGCCACGCCTATTATATCATTTTTATCTAATTTTGTAAATATGGAATAAGGCAAAATTATGTCTTCCACAAACAATACGGGCGTAGCTTTGGTTATGGTCAAAATCGCCGTCAAAACCTGCTTGGTGGAATTTGGAAAATATATTGTGGCCGTTACCGTATACACTCCCACGTTGGTTTTGTAATTGTTGTTATAGCTTACATACGCCCCTTGAGGCAAAGCCTGATCTAAAGTCAAAGCCTTTACTTTGCCGTCATAAACAAAGCTTTTGTTGGACATGGACATGGGCGGGTATTCGTTCGCCGTTACCGTCAATTTGCCGTCTATAAATGTTATGTCGTAGTTGGGCAGCACAAATCTTTCTATTTCTATATCCAAGACCGTTCCCGCGGGGGCGTTGGGATTGTAGCCGCAAAAATATCTTAATTGCTGTCCCATGGAAGAAAGGGTGTCATCGCCCTTCAATCCCGTAATTTCCGCCGAGAAATTAACGCTCTCTGTGCCTTCAACAACCATTATGTCCCTTGCTCTTATCGTCAAAGGCGCCTTTAAGATTTTCAAAGTAACGGCGGCGGTGTTCAAAATATAGTTCCTTGCGTCCACAAGCTCCGCCCATAACGAATAAGTTCCCGCATCCTTAAGGTTGCCGTCGGACTTTATCACGACGGATACGCTTTCGCCGGACACAAGATTGCCTATCTCGATGGTAAAAGGCTGCTGCGCTTGAGTGTTATATTCGGTTTCTATCTCGGTTGCGTTCCATTCATAGGTAAGCTCGCGTCTTATTACCCTTATCTTGTTTTTATGAGAGTCTTGGACAAGCTCAAAATCGTAATTGGCGGTATCCTTCACTCCGGTTACATCGTAAGTGCCCGCGTTAGGGCCTGAGTAATAGTATTCAACCGCCACCGTTTCGCTTGTT
>LFSG01000007.1:0-11109 GCA_001512685.1 Clostridiales bacterium DTU072 | reverse complement strand
CGTACACAAAATCTATATAGTCGCCGTACTCGAACTCCACATAAAATGGTGAAAACTCCTCGTAATGTTTCAATATATCGTATTCGGGCGTATTCACAATTATATAATTGGCGTTGAGCGATTTGGGGTAACAAGTGTATTTGGCGGCATTTATGGGATCTATCCCCGCATGGTCGTAGCCGTAGCCGTAAAGGCTGAATTCCCACTCTATTTCAATCTCATCCCCTTCCGCGATAAAGCCGTCAAGCTCATAATCGGGCAATTGAATTTGCCTGTTGTATACCTTGTCGGATAAAATAATTGCTTCAAGCTCGGCAGGCTCGATAATCAACAATGTGTTCAATGTCAATTCTTTATAATTGGGATTGCCTGAAATTACCGCCGTAATCTGATAATGGGAAGCGTCTTTGAAAAATTGCTTCGTTTGCCCCTTATCGTCCACTCCCGTTATGGTAACGGCAAAGTCTTCTTGGGGGGGCAATTGCCCGTTAAACTCCAAATTATGGTTTTGGCCGTTATATGTAAATACATATTGCTGATCAAAATATACCTCAAGGTCGGCTTGGTTGATTATTATATAAGCTTCAAACTGCGTGTTCCTGTGGTTGCCATCAATGGCGTATACATACGCCGCCACTTTATAAGTTCCGCTGTCAACGGGCAAAGATAAAAGCAATTGGCCGTTTTCGTCATAATAATTATAGAGAACCTGCGTTTCATAACCTTTCAAATCAATGGGGTTATCTTTGGCTTGCCCGTCATAAACATATTCCGCATCGCTATATTCAAAAATATGATGCATATATTTTTTGTTAACATAAAGCGTTCCTTGCGTAAACTCTATTTGGTAATTGGCGGCGGACAGCCCCGTTACCGTTATGGGATAACTGCCCGCGTCAAACCCCTGCCAATATTCGCACTCAAAAACCGCCTCCCCTTCAAGGCAGCTTATGTCGTCATCGCCCAAGAAATTGATTTCGTCCAAATAATAATCGGGAGCGGCGTCGCCGTAATCAATGGCGATATCCGACGGCTTTATTGTCAGCGGCGCTTTGGTTATGGTAAGGACGGCCGTAAGAACAAGGTCAATATAATTGGGTTTGGAAAAAACAGCCTCCACTTCGTATTCGCCCGCGTTTATATTTTGGTTATTGTAATATGCTACGCTGATTTCCTCGTCTTCGATATGCGCCCAAACGGGGATGACAAAACCGGTGTATTGTTCGGTAACATCTTCAAAAATTATGCTTTCCGAGCTCAAGGGTATGGGGTTTACTCTCAAAATCCCTTGGTTAACGCTAACAATATAGTTGTCCAAAACCGCTTCAAAGTATATTGGGTATTCGCCGATATCGTCCCCCGCCGCATAATCGCACACCGCCTTGCCTTGCGCTTGTGCTATGGCGTCCAAAGCGCTTTGATAAGCAAGGGCAATCCTGTCGGCATCGGCGCCTTCATTGATTTGGGGATGCAAATCATATGTCAATTGGAGCAAATCCTCAAGATAGTTTATCTCTTTGTCGTCAATGTCAATGACAAGCGTCGCGCGGCTTACGGTTATGGTAACATTGGCGGTAACGACGGCGTAATTGGGATTGTCTATAGTAACTTCTACATTGTAATCCGCGGCGTCAACAATTTCTTGCACCGTTGCGCCCTCTTTTTTGACGGTATAAGCGTAGTCTTCTTCGGCAATGCCGTAAGACGCCAAATTCCAAGCTTTTATTTGCGATATGTCATACGCCCCGCCGTCGTAATAATAAGGGGTATGAAGGCCGGGCAATTGCGGTCCTCCCCAAAAATCGGGAGAAGGCAAAGGCGCTCTCTGAATGTTTACGGTGAGCTTATGGGTGTACTCCAATACATAATGATTGCCGCCGTAAGCGGCGTACAGCTCGTATACCCCCGCGTTTATTATTTGAGGATGCTCCACGGTGTCCAATAATTCCCCGTTATAATACCAAACAAAAGTTACGCTGTCGATTATGGAATGGTCATTGATAATTTCTATTTGAATTCCGCCTATGTCGATGAAAACATCGGGGTCATACATTCTGTCATAATTCAATTTATTGAAATATTGCATGGCAATATCTTTTTTGTGGAATTTATCGAAACGCTTAATCGACGGGCAAACGCTGTCGCCCACGGCATACCCCCAAACCTCTTTGTCAAATATGCTCAAGGAACGGAACAACGAAGCGTTTATGGAAGATTCTTCATGAATTATTTCGTTGTTCTGCCATATTCTGTACGCGTCATCGGTTTTTTCAATGGTGATATCCAAAATGCCGTTTCCATCGCTTACGCTCAGGCTTTCCCCAAAATCAAGGCAATCGACGATTTTCCCTTCCGTTCCGTTGGCGGCGATACCGTAACCGCTTATGCCTTTATGCAGGCTTTTCTTAATTTCGCCGTTGTTTACGGCGGCTATGCCGGCGGCGTTAGGGCCGTACACTTCGGCATAATTAGCGCAAAATTCCATTATGCCGTTATTCTCGCCTGCCACTCCCCCGCAGGAAGTCCCGTAAATAGAACCGTAAACCGTAACTTGACTGGCTTTCCCCATATCGTCAATTTCCAAGCATAAAAGCCCCGAATAATCGTAATTCACGCTTACGCCGCGCAATTTAATGTTACTAACGCTTCCCGTAAGCGCCCCGATTAAAGGCTCGTTTATCAATCCCGTTACGGTGTGGCCTCTGCCGTCCAAATGTCCGCTGAAGCCCGCTATATTCAATTTATTTTTAACCGCTTGCGAAGAGGAATTTACTTTTATGTCATTTCCCAAAGCCGCGTATTGGTTTTGGCCCAAACCGCCTATGGCGGCAAGCTGATTGGCGGTGGTAACAATATAAGGGTCGCTTTCCGTGCCGCTGCCCGATGAGAAATTATAATCTGGAACAATCGCTTGGAAGGTCTGGCTGCCCGTATATCCAAAGGTTTTGGCAAGCACAAAGCGCTTGCCGCCGTATATGTAGTCATGCGTATAGAAATTGCCGAACACATTTTGGGGAGTATAGCAATTGTTTATTGAGCCGTAAGAAACCGTCGCGATTTTATTGTCGGGGTTGCCGCCTATAAAGCCAAGGTTGTATATTTCCCCCCAGTTCCTTTCAAATAAAGCTTCTCCCTCAAAATTAATAACGGCAAAGTCGTTTCCGTCATAATGGCCCGCAAAACTTAGCCCCATATCAAAAGGCCGAAAAATTATATAGCCTAAATCGATATCCGCTTGTTGGGAAAAATAAAATTCCACCGCTTGGTTAAACATAAAGGTTTTAAGCTTGAATATATCTTCGCGTGTTTTGATTATGTAAGGATTAAGCTCGGCGCCTCCGCCTTCAAGCAAGACGCTGTTTACGGGATATTGTCCCTGCCCCCCCGTCCAATCGCTGTTTAGGTTCTGCAATAAATCCGTCAGCGAAAGTTCGTCTTGGTTAAGAAGCTGCGAAACGGTAATCGTTAAATTATCGGCGGCCAAATCTTCGTTTATAGTTCCCCCTTCGATTTCTCTCGTTATATCGGGCTGTAAATCTTGCGTGCTGAAACAGTTATGTATGTTTCGGGTGCCCACAAATTCATAGCCCGTTATCGCATCTTCCTCGATTACGGGCAAAACCTCAGAGCTTTGAATAACGCCAAACAGCTCGCCCTGCCCTTGAATATGCGAATAACAATAGCTCATTTCGGTATAGCGGCTGTTGCCTATAAGCCCCGATACCGATAAATTGTGCAAGTCGGGGTTAAAATTTTCCGAATACCGCGCGTTGACCACAGCCGAACAGTTTTCTATGATTCCGTCAATCGATACCAACATCTCTTCGCCGTCGACTTCCTGCGTTTCAAAAAAGCCGTTTATGGCGGCAATGCCGCCCGCGTTAAGATTATCCGCGCTCTTTGTTATTTGAATATCTATAGCCATGCGGGTATGGCATTCCTCTATGACTCCCAAATTATAAGCGGCTATTCCCCCCGCGTTGCAAGCGTTGGTGGCGATAATTTCCCCCGAAAAATAAGATTTTGTTATGGCTCCTTCGTTCATCACGGCTATGCCGGCGGCGTAGCTTATGTCCGAGGAAGAGCTGTCTTCAATGGTAAGATAGCTTGCGCATTTGTCAATGACTCCCATATTAAGGTATACCATGGCGCAAGACTCGCCCGCGATATCGCCGCTTGCGGTTACATTTCGCATGACTCCCTTGTTGGTGTATGCAACCGCGGCGCGGGTATCTTCAATGTTTATATTGTAAAAATGAAGATTCCTTACCTCTCCCGGCAAGCCTATTTCTCTGAAAAGGTTTTCTTGGGCGTTAAAAACGGCATGATTGTTCCCCTCAAAAACGCCGCTGAATGTATAGAACTGATACGGATATAGCGCCAAATCTATATCGCAATTCAAAATTACCGTTTTATTAAGGAAATTAAGCCCCGAAGGCAGTTTGACAAACCTTGCCCAATCGTCTATCGTATCGATTGTCAGCGTGGAGCTGTTATGGTATTGATATTCGGGGTTTTCGTCAATAACCGCGCTTGCGTTAAGCGGGCTTTTGGGCAAAAAACAAAGGAAAGCCATTGCCGTTATAAATAAAAGCATTATTACTACCAAGACAATTCGCTTCCTTTGTTTAATGAGCATATCGCTCCAAGACTCCTTAATTTATAAATACTCTAAGCGTTAATATTATAACATATATTATAGGTATGCCACAATTATTATATTGTCAGTATCTCATTAAACAAAGCTTAAAAACGGTTTTTTGCTGTTTTTGACAATGGCTTTTTTTGTAAAAACAAAAATATAAATCAAAAGCAGGCCGTTTTTTAGCCTGCTTTTGATGTTTTTGATTTCAGATAAACGGCGAATATAATGGCGCTTGCCGCTCCGCCGCCCACAATTATAAGCCAGTAAGGATGCCACGCCAAAATGCCGAGTATGCCCAAAGTAACATAGACCATTACCGAAGTGATGGTAACAACCGCCATTAATTCCGCAAACAATATTTTGTTGCGCTTTGCCGCAAATCCCGCGATAATATCGCACAGCAAAATAAGCGAAGGCAAGAACAACAGCATAAGCCAGCTTTTAGACCACATATCCATTAATACCGACACGCATAAATACGCTCCCACAACGCCCAACGAGATGGCGGGAACAATCAAAAGCCTGCCCAGCGCGTATTTGCCCTTTCGGTAAAATGAGCTTGTCAGCGCAAGGCAATAAGCCATTGCCAATACAAAATTGGGAACCACAAAAATAAGCCAGCTTTCAGACCAGTTTCCGTAAGCAAAACTGATGCCCAAATATACTCCGGTAAGCACAATGAGATAGGCTACCAGATACACAATCAAATTGGCGGCTTTAATCGCGCCTTTTATCAGCATCGGTTTGCCCCTAAGCTCTTTTAAGGTTTCCTTGAAGCCGTCAATGGAATTAACGCAAAGCTGAAAAACCTTATCTTCGTCGCTTTCCCCCTTTGCCTTTAATTCCTCGGCTTTTTCAACCAAATTGCCCAGCAGCTCTTCCTTGAAATCGTTTACCGCCTTGGTCTTGGGAAGGCCTTTGAATTCCTTGCTTAAATACTCTTCAAACCTCTCATACATTTTTTATTTTCCTCCTAAAATCAGATTATCGAGAACCGTTCTCAGTTTTTGCCATTCCGCTTTCTTTTCTTCATACAGTTTTCTTCCTTTTTCGGTAATGGAATAATACCTCCTCCGCGCGCCGCCCGCGCCCTCTCCCCAATAAGTGGCCAATAACCCGTCGTTCTCCATTCTGCGGAAAGCCGTATAAATGGTGGCGTCCTTGATGTCAATCAACCCCATGCCCCTTTCCACAATATTTTTGCTGATCTCATAGCCATAGCTGTCTCCGTCCAAAAGAAGCCTTAAAATAATGGTTTCGGTATGTCCCCTTAAAAAATCTCCGCTTTGCGCCATATTTCCTCCTGTATATAATCTGTTTATATACATAATATTATTTAGTAAACAAAAATGCAATACTTTTTTGAAAAAAGATTAAAAAATTTTTTGGAAGTAAAATTTTCCATAAAAAAACCGCGAAAAGCTTTTCGCGGCAAACATCATATATATTATCAGAAAATTTATGGCTGAAGCTCTTTCATTGCCTTTTCAATACTGTCTTTTGCCACCTGAAGATGGTCGTTTATGTCCGAAAGCATTTTGTAAATGTTCTGCATGGTGGTGGTGGCGTACTCATTTTGTTTGGCGTAGGTTTCTTGTAAGATTTGTTCGGCTCTTTTTGTGGCTTCCACGACTATCTGGTTTTGGCTGAGCATTTCTTCCCTTCTCTTTTCGGCAAGGGCTATTATGTTTTGCGCTTTCAGCGTTTCTTCTCTTATCCTTTTTTCGCTTAAAGCGTCGGGAAGCGACTCCCTTATCCTTTGAACATAGTTAAGTATGGCGTCCTTGTTAACTGAACCGAACAAAGCCCCTTTCTTTGTTCTGACCTCGTCTTCTATATAATTGAGCAACAATCCTATGTCTTCCATGAAATCCTACTCCTTAAGTATTTTAATGATATCTTCGTCCACAAAGGCGCTTATGTCGCTGTGTTTGTCTATATTTTCTTTTACGGCGGTACTGCTTATCTCGGAATTCCTTGCGGGCATGATAAGCGTGGTAACGCCGCCGTTTTTGTAATTGTATTCCGCCATTTCCTGCTCGTAAGACATGTCGTGGAAATTGCGCACGCCTCTTAGGATATATTGTATATCATTATTGTTGCAATAGTCAATAGTCAAACCGTCGTAGCTGTCGATAACCGCTTTGTCAAAATTGTTTTTTAGGGCCACTTTTATTATCTCTTTCCTTTTTTCCAAAGAGTACCTTGCCACCTTCTTTTCGTTCCTTAATATCACGATATATACCTTGTCAAACAATTCTTTGGCTTTGTTCACCAAATCCAAATGCCCTTTGGTGAAAGGATCGAAAGTGCCCGTGATGGCGCACCTTTTTTGCCTTCTGTAAAAATCAAAAGCGCTTAATGCGTATATCCTTGTATCGTAATGCTCCAAGATTTCGCTGTCCGCTTTTTCAAATTCCTTATTTCTTTCAATAACCAAAACGCCCGAATAGTTGAGTATCCTTGAGTTTGCTACGCTTTCAACTATTTTTGTTCCCATGTTTTTGGTATACGGAGGGTCGCAATAAGCAATATCTATCTTGCGGCCGCTGTCTTTTAGGTAATTTACGGCTTTTTGAAAATCCATGTTGAGTATGCGGTATTCCCCCTCTATGCCTTTTAGGTTGCGCTTTATCAAGTCAATGGAGCGTTCGTCGCTGTCAACGAAATAAACTTTTTTCGCTCCTCTCGACAAAGCTTCTATCCCTATGGCGCCGCTGCCTGAAAATAAGTCTAAAAAAACGCCGCCTTCAATTTTGTCAAATAAAATATTAAACACAGCCTCTTTTGCTCTGTCCGTTGTCGGTCTGATGCCGCTGCTTTGGGGCGGCGGCGCAAGCTTTTTGCCTCTGTATTTCCCGCTTATTATTCTCAAAAGATTGCTTCCTCCGTAATAACCATATCCATGGCGATATCGCATTTTTCCGTCAATATCGCGTCGGTTTGCTGCACGGCAAACGCAAGCGCTATTTTTTTGCCTTTATAGTTTTCAAGGTATCTGTCGTAGTACCCTTTGCCCCTGCCCATTCTGTTCTTGTTCTTGTCAAACCCCACCAAGGGAATAAAAGCTATGTCGGGCTGGATATTCGCTTCAATAAAGTCCACGGGCTCTTTTATGTTATACTTTCCCCGTTTGTAGCGCGTGTTCGGAAATATCTCCACAAGCCTCATTATATCGCTTGTAACGGGCACAAACACCCTTTTGCCGCTGATAAAAGCGTCTTCTATAATTTTGTCCGTGCTCACTTCGTCATCGGTATTTATATAAATAAAGATGCTTTTGGCTTTTTTGTAATCTTCAAGCTCCAACGCTTTTTGGCTTATTATTTGGGATGCTTTATGCTTGTCCGCAAATTCCTCGATTTGTTTTTTCAACATCCTTCTTTGAATGTTCTTTGCCGTCATATTTTTCCTTATACATATGGTTATAAATAATAAATTCTGTTTATTCTTCCCTTGAAAGAGGTCAATACCTCGTAAGGTATTGTGCGGCAGCGGCGGGCGTACGCGCGCGCGTCGTTTTCTTCTCCAAGCAAAATAACATTGTCGCCCACATCGGCTTTGATGCCGTCAAGCAAAACAAAAGACAAGTCCATGCATACGCTGCCGATAAGCTGAGTTTCTTGCCCGTTTACATAAACCCGCATGCCCGCGGCGGCCCTGCTTATGCCGTCAAAATATCCACCTCTTATTATGCCTATTTTAACATCTTTATCGGCAACATACAAGCCGCCATAACCTATTTTTTCCCCTTTCGCTACATTTTTTATGGCCATAATGGGCACAGTAACGCTCATGGCTTTTCTCAGCGGCAAGCCAAAATTTATACGCGAAGGCATATAGCCGTATAAGGCAAGCCCCGCTCTGACTTCGTCATAAAGAAACCTTTGTCCGCAGCATAAGCCTGCGCTGGCTGCGCAGCTTTTATTGACGCTTCCCTTTTCTCTAATGTATATTGCCGATAAAGCGTCGAATCTTTGCGCCTGCTTAAGCAAATTACGGTAATCGGTAAAAGAAAAATGCGTAAACAAGCCGCTGACGCATATATTGGCGTTTTTGTCAATAATTTTTATGGCCTCTCGCAGCCGCTCTTCGGTATTTATACCCAACCTGTTCATGCCCGAATCCAGCTTAAGGTCGCATTCCAAAAAAGCGCCTTGTTTGGCCGCCGCTTTAAGGCATTTGATGTCGGGAATAACCGCTGTTAAATCAAAAGAGGCAGCCAGAGGAATATCTTTTTCCTCAATAGCTACCACTTTAATGTCTTTTATTATACCCGCTTTTCTTAAAAACACGCCTTCTTCGGCGGTGCTTACCCCGAACGCGTCCACCAGTTCTTCGATATGATTGCATAAAGCCATGCCGTGGTTGTACGCGTCGGCCTTTACCATCGCTACCAGCCTGCGCCCCCCGATAATATCCCTAATCTTTAGTATATTGTGTTTGATTGCCGATATATCGGTATGTACGGTAAGCCTGATATTGTCCTCAACTGACGGTTTATTTATAATATATTTCTGTCAATGACGACTATTCCGTGTTTCTTCAATATCTCGGCCACATAGTCGTTGTCGTCCACTTTTATCAGTATAATTGCCTTTTTCTCGATAGGCCTGACAAAGGAATATAAATAGCCGATATTTATGCCTTCCTTATATAGTATGTCAAGCACTTCCTGCATGGCGCCGGGGCGATCATCCACCTCAAACCCCACAAGATAAGTGGACGCGATATTGAAACCGCCTTCTTTAAGCACCTTCATGGCTTTTTCGTTATCTTCGGTTATCACTCTCAAGATTCCGTAATCCGTAGTGTCGGCGATTGACATTACTATTATGTTAATATTTGCTTTGGCGAGGCATGCGGCAAACTCATTGATTCTGCCCGCGCGGTTTTCCAAAAATACCGCTATCTGATTTACATACATAAATACCTCCTGTCGTTATTAAAATTTGCGTTTATCGGTAACCCTTTTGGCTTTGCCTTCGCTTCGCGCTATGCTGCCGCTGGATACCAATTTGACATTGGCCGTTATTCCTATGGCGGAACCGATTTCGGCCGTTATTCTCTCTTTAAGTTTTTCCACCGTCTTAATTTCGTCAAAAGCCACCCCTTCCGCAAGCTCTATATCCACTTGCATGGTATCGAGATTGTTGACTCTGTCGACGGTGATATGATAATGACAAGCCACATCCTTCTCTTTTATAATAACACTTTCTATTTGAGAAGGGAATACATTTACTCCTCTGATGATAAGCATATCGTCGCTTCTGCCCGCGATTCTGTCAATTCTCACGCCGGTTCTGCCGCATTGGCAAGGGGCGTAGTTCAAAGCCGTAATATCCCTGGTGCGATAGCGTATAAGGGGTATGCCCTCTTTTTCCAGCGTGGTGAAAACAAGCTCTCCTTTTTGCCCGCTTCCCAAAGGCTCCAGCGTGTCCTCGGACACTATTTCCGGATAAAAATAATCGTCTTGAATATGGCTTCCGCATTGATATTTGCATTCTATGGCCACTCCCGGGCCGGTAATTTCGCTTAAGCCGTAAATATCAAAAGCCTTTAAGCGCAGCTTTTTTTCAATTTCCTTGCGCATTTCGTTTGTCCACGGCTCGGCTCCGAACACTCCGTATTTCAAGCTCATCTCTTCTTCCTTGATGCCCATTTTCGCCATTTCTTCGGCGATATAGATGGCATAAGAAGGAGTGCAGCAAAGGATGTCCGCTTCAAAATCCTTCATAAGCTGTATTTGACGAGCGGTGTTTCCGCTGGATACGGGAACGGCGATCGCCCCCAATTTTTCGGCGCCGTAATGCATTCCCAAACCGCCCGTAAACAAACCGTAGCCGTAAGCGATATGTACTACCGAATCTCTGCTGCCGCCCACGCTTACAAGCGCTCTGGCGCAGCATTCCGCCCAAATGTCTATGTCTTTTTGCGTATATCCCACAACCGTCAGTTTCCCTGTGGTGCCGCTTGAGGCATGCACTCTGATTATATCGGATTTATCGGCGGCGAACATGCCGAAAGGATAATTATCCCTTAAATCTTGTTTGGTGGTAAAGGGCAGCTTATAAATATCCTTAATGCTTTTAATGTCTTCGGGTTTGAGCTTTATCGCGTCCATTTTTTCGCGGTAAGGCTTGACCCTTTCGTATACCGTCTTTACAATCTTTTTAAGTTTTTCTCCCTGCAGAACTTCCTTTTCGGAAGGGCTCATGCATTCCATTTCTTTATTGTAATAATCCATACGCTTCCCTGCCTTTATGATGTAATATTGTAATCGTACCCTTTTCTTAAGGCTTTTTTGTTCACTTCAATAAATTTCTCCTTTACAGACGCAATTAGCGCCTTTTCGATTTTGTCATAATCTATGTCAAGCGCCTTGACCATAACTCCCAGCATAACCGTATTGACGGCCTTTGCCGTACCCGCTTGCTTGGCGGTTTCCAGAGCGTTTATCTTAA
>LFSG01000023.1 GCA_001512685.1 Clostridiales bacterium DTU072 | reverse complement strand
GTAATACCTTTTCCCAAACCCGAAACCACGCCGCCGGTAACGAATATGTACTTTGCCCTTTTTGCCTGTGTGCTCATAAAAAAATCTCTCCTTCGTAGTTAAATTCCGCATTTCCCGTCATAAAAACTATGCCGTCCATGATTTCCATGAACAATGTACCGCCTTTTAGGCGCATATTTGCTTTGCTGGACAGTTTCCCCAGTAAGTAAGATATATAGAAAGCCGCCGTGGCGCCCGTTCCGCAAGCCAATGTTTCTCCCGCTCCCCTTTCATATACCCTTACATAGGCGTTCTTGTCGTCTTTTATTTCCACAAAGCCCACATTTACTCTGTTGGGGAATATCGAGGTGTTTTCGCTTATCTCTTTGCCTAAATCCATGTCGGCTTTATGGATATCGTCAATGTAAATTACGGCGTGAGGGTTGCCTACCGAAACGCAACTTATCTCAACCTTCCCTTTGGAAGTCATTATCGGCTTGAGGATTACTTCTTCGCCTTCGGGATACAATACGGGAATATCCTTAACATTCAAGGAAGGCGCACCCATATTCACCCTTACCATATCCACTTTATTGTTTTTTACAAATAATTGCAGGGTTTTTATCCCTGCCAAAGTTGAGATGGTTATTTCCTTTTTGTGCGTCAATCCCTTATCGTATACATATTTCCCCACGCAACGGACGGCGTTGCCGCACATTTCGCCCTCCGACCCGTCGGCATTGAACATTCGCATAGAAAAATCGGCGGCAACGGACTTGTCAATCAATACAATTCCGTCAGCCCCGACACCAAAGTTTCTGTCGGATAATTTCTTTGCCAGCGCGCCGGGATTATCCACTTTTTCGTTCATAAGATTTATGTAGATGTAATCATTGCCCAAACCATTCATTTTGCTGAACTTCATAATCCCTCCCCCTTTGCAAGAATACTTCCGCAGTAGAGCAATGATTCATCAAAATAACGGTAAAAAGCGCTTTTTTATCCGTCAAATGCGTTTTTTTGGGGAAAACTTATCTTTATGTTATTTAGGTGCGTATATATGTAGTTTATGTTTTTTATGACAAATATACGATTCTTCGGCATTCGGGGCATTCGGCATAATCCCCTTTTTTGTGCAGCTTGGGCCCCACTTCAATGGAAATCTGCATGCCGCAGCCCGCGCAATTGCCGTCCGCGTATTCCACAAAAGCGGGCATTTTTCTGTTTTTGCGCAAATCGTAATACTTTTTGATAAGTTCCGGCTCTATTCCATTTTTGAGTTGCTTCAATTTTTCAATAAGAGGGGCGAGTTTTTGGTATATCTCTTGCCATTTGGCGTTGTTGTACGCCTTAATGGTTCTGTATTCTTTATCCAAAGCAAGCATGGCTTCATGCAATTTTTGGATTTCCGATTTTATGTCGCCCAGTCTGCCTGTTACCCTTTTCAAATCCCTTTCCGAAGAAGTTATCAACTCTTCATATTTTACTAAACTTTTGTTGTGGGAGTCAAGCTTTGAAAGATCGTCTATGGAGCTTACGTCAATATTTAGGTCCTTCTCAAAGTCCTCTATTTCATTGAGCTTGCTTGCATATTTGGTAAGCGTGGCAAACAATTCGTCGGTTTCTTGCGAAAGGCTGTTAATCAAATTGCTTTTTTCGCTGAATTTATGCCGAATATAAAGCTCTTTGCGCTTTCCGTCCGAGCTTTGAAACTTTTTTTCGGCGCCGTAAATTTTCATATCCAATTCTTGATACTCAAGTATCTTGTTCAGCTGCATTTTATCTCCTATTATTATATGGGTTTAAGCATTTATTTGTCTTTACTATTTTTATGTCCGAAATTTTGCTTTTTAACAGGTTTTGAGTCAAATCCGCAAAGCATATTTCACTGTCATAATGCCCGAAACATATTATACCATAATTTAGTTCTTTTGCAAATCGAGCAAAGGCATATTTTACGTCGGCGGTAACAAAAATATTCGCGCCTTCTTCTTTAAGGGCCAGCAATATATCGGCGTCGCTCCCGCCTGCCCCGTTAATTACGCCCACTTTATTGACTTGCATGCTTTCCTCGCCTATGGTGATAACATTTTTGTCGCCCAAAACCACGCTTACAAAATCCGCGAAAGCGCCCAAGGTAAATTCCTTATGCGGCTGTCCCAATCTCGCGGACGCCGTGTCGCCGTTTAGGCAATATATGTTTTGAAGCTTAAGCTTTTGGGCTACATAATCGTTCAATCCGCCTTGGGCAAAATCCATATTGGTGTGGGCGGCATATACGGCGATATCGTTTTTTATGGCCTTAACTATGGCTTTATGCGACGGCAGTCTGTAATCTATGCGCTTAATGGGGTAAAAAATGCTGGGATGATGTTCCACAATGAGATTGCAGCCTTGATTTACGGCGTCTTCCACCACCGCTTCGGTGGTGTCCAAAGCGAGCATGACGCCCGTCAACTCTTTTTCGATATCTCCAAGCATTAAACCGCTGTTGTCGTATTCGGCCTGCAGAGAAAGCGGCGCGAAGTCCTCGATTATCTTTATGACATCCTTAATCTTGTAAGACATTGTTTATTTCCTCCCATTCCTTAACGATATCGCTTGACAATTTTTCTTTATCCGCAGAGTTTAATATCCTTTCCAGATGCCTTTTCCTTGCTTTTAATTTTTTTATAAAAACGCTTGATTGCGGATAATTTTTGCCTACGTATATTTCACCGTCCGAATAATTGCTTTCACCTGCGCGGGCAACGATAATGTCATAGAATTTGCCCTTTTCTTCCACCGCGTAATCTTTGAGCGCGGCATATCCGTTTTGTTGGAGGTATTTTCGCAACACAAACACATCTTGGTGCGCGACAAGGATAAACCTTGAATTTAAGCGTTTTTGCGATAAGATTTTTACAATCTCGTTGCCGCCCATTCCGGCTATGACCACGCTGTCGGGTTCGTAATTAAGGGGAGTGAGGCCGTCGCCCGGCAAAAATTCCATTTTATGTAAAAGGTTGAGTTTTTTTGCCAGTTTTTTGGCTTTGTCAAGGCTGTTTGGGCTTATGTCGACTGCGGAAACAAAGTCCGCCTCGCCTTGGAGAAGGGCTAAAGCCGCCACTTTGCCGTGGTCGCAGCCGATGTCGGCAAGACGCTTTCCCCGCACCTCGTTAAGAACGGCCCTAAGCCTATTTCCCAAACCTAACATTATTTATCCAAAAAATCTTTGAGCTTTTTCATTTTGTTGGGGTGCTTAAGCCTTCTCAACGCCTTTGCTTCAATCTGCCTTATCCTTTCCCTTGTTACATTAAAGACTCTGCCCACTTCTTCAAGCGTTCTGGGGCGGTTGTCCTTAAGGCCGTACCGCAATATAAGCACCATGGCTTCACGGGGGGCAAGCGTATTCAGTATTTCTTCTACCTGCGCTTTGAGCATTTTTGCTTCGACGGCGTCCATGGGCGCCACCGCCGATTGGTCTTCCAAAAAATCCCCCAAATGGCTGTCGTCTTCTTCGCCTATGGGCGTTTCTAAAGATACGGGGTCTTGCGCTATTTTTTGTATTTCCATGACTTTGCTTTCGGGAATCCCCATGGCTTCGGCTATTTCCGCCTGGGTAGGCTCCCTGCCCAATTGCTGAAGAAGGGTGCGGGAGGTTTTTGTGAGCTTGTTGATGGTTTCCACCATATGAACGGGAATCCTTATCGTTCTTGCTTGGTCGGCAAGGGAGCGGGTGATTGCCTGCCGTATCCACCAAGTGGCGTATGTGGAGAACTTAAACCCTTTTGTATAATCAAACTTTTCCACGGCTTTCATCAGCCCCAAATTCCCCTCTTGGATAAGGTCCAAAAACTGCATTCCCCTGCCCACGTATCTTTTGGCTATGCTGACAACCAGCCTTAAATTGGCGTTTATGAGTCTGTTTTTGGCTTCTTCGTCCCCCTCCGCCATTCTTTGGGCAAGCTTCACTTCTTCGGCGGCAGTCAGCAAAGGCACTTTTCCGATATCCCTTAGGTACATCTTGACAGAATCGTCAATGTTGACTTCGCTCATTATTTTCTGCAGCAGCTTGTCTTTGGTCTTTTTGCTGCCCGATTCCACTTTTATGTTGTTGTCTTCAAGAAGCTTATAAACATCCTCCATTTCGTCGGCGTCAAGCTCAAGCTTGTCCAGGCTGTTCATAAGCTCGCTTTCTTGTATGGTTTTGTTGTCTTTGTGTTGCTCGATAATATTGTCGATGTGCGCTTTTTTCTTTTCTTCTAAATCGGACATAAGAATTCTCCTTATTTAATAGGTTGTGTTTTATTTAATTCATTTATTTTTTGCATAATAAATTTTTGTTTGTCTTTGTCTTTGGTCCGCGCCAGCTCCTTAGTCAATTCCTTTGTTTTTTTTGCCTTGTAATTATTAAAAAGGGTCAAAAGGCATTGCGTATAATGGCTTTGGCAATCTTCGGGGGACACGCTGTCCAAGCTTTGTGAAATGAGGTCTATTTCCTCCTTGTCCTCAATAAAGTCGTATAAATCCGAAAACTTGGGCAACCGCTTATTTTCCGCCGAAACCATGACATAGCCGAAAATCTGTTTATGGGCGTCGTTTTCAAAATATTCTTCCTTGACATCGTCCGCGCCCACATAGTCGGCAACTTCCATCATGGACGCCAGCACAAATCTTGCCGCCAACGCCAAGGCTTGGTTGGCTTGGGGTTTTTGAACGGCGGATGCCGAGCTTAAGTTCGGGATTGATTGCGCTTTGATAAGCTCTTCGTCAATGCCGCTTTTTTGGGCCACGATTTTGGCGTAAATCTCTCTTTCCACGGCGTCCAGCGTATTGAGCACGGCGATTGCCCCCTTGGCGTATTTTTGCCGTCCGTCGGGCGTGGATAAGTTATAACGCTTTTCTACCGTCTTCAATTTGAAGTCTATCAGCGGCAAAGCTTTATCCAATAATTCCCAAAAGCCGTTTTTCCCCTTTTGCTTCACGGTATCGTCGGGATCGCAGTTTTCGGGCAACTCCACCACTTTTACTTCCAAACCGCTTTGCTTAAGCAAGTCCAACCCCCGCAAGGTCATGGTTTGACCCGCGGAGTCGCCGTCAAAGCAAATATAAACAAGGTTGGTAAAGCGGGAAAGAATATCGCATTGTTTCTTTGTCAAACTGGTGCCCATAGAAGCTACCACATTTTTTATGTCCGCCTTATAAAGGCTGATTACGTCCATATAGCCTTCCACCAAAATAACCGAAGTTACCGCTTCGGTTTGTTTAAGCTTTTTGAGAAGATTTATGGCGTACAAGCTGTTGCTTTTGTTAAAGACGGGATTGGCGAAAGTGTTTACATATTTGGCAAAATCTTCGGATTTATTGAAAACCCTGCCCCCAAAACCTATCACTCTGTCTTGAGAGTCAATAATGGGGAACATGATTCTTTCCGAAAAAACCTGGTACGGCCTACCCGCGCGGTCAATCCTGGCAAGTCCGGCGTCTACCATGGTTTTGACGTCATAGCCTTTTTGTTCAAGATGCTTGATTAACAAATTGTCCGCGGGGGAATACCCTAAGCCAAAAGTTTTTATTATGCTTTTATTCAAGCCTCTGTCGGTAAGATATTTAAGGGCTTGTCCGCCCAAAGAGGAAAAAAGGTAGGTATAGAAAAACCTCGCGGCTTCCCTGTTGATATTATAAATTTTTTCGGATATTTCTCTATATTTGCTGTAATCGGGGGAAACAAAGGTGTCGGGAATTTGGATATTCGCTCTTTTGGCAAGCCATTCCACGGCTTGAGGATATGTAAGCCTTTCCTGCTCCATTATGAAAGTTATGACATTGCCGCCTTTGTTGCAGCCGAAGCAATGAAAAGTCTGGTGGTCCGCCCTTACTTGGAAAGAAGGCGTTTTTTCGTGGTGAAAAGGACAACAAGCCCAATAGTCCCGGCCTCTTTTTTGCAGGCGGACGTAATTGGAAACAATTTCTACAATATCGGATTTGGCTTTCAGCTCACGCAGAAACTCCGCATTAACTCTTGAAATTGATATGTACCTCTCTCTTATTTCTTCTTCTTTATAATTATTCGACAAAAAAAAATTTTTTCCTTAATCGATTAAAAAAAATTTAATTCGCAAAAATATTTTTTTCTTGGCCGCATACCGTAATATTATGTATCATTATGTCTTTATTTGTCGTATATATTGATAATTATCGGCAATATGGTAAAATTCAAATATCATACAATAAGGGGAGATAGTTTTATGCTAAAAGAGAAACAAGAATTTTTTAAGATGCTCAAAAAAAGACTTATCGAAAACAATTATTCCGATTATTCGGCGCGATTGAAGGAACGCAGAATGAGCGAAGCGTATTTTCTCAACAACAAGAAAATGACCCGCGAACAAGTAAAGACGCTCAGCCAAAAGATTAACGAAATTTTACAAAGCGACGACTTCATATACGACCCTTTGACAAAATTGATTCCCGATTATGACGAATTCAAAAGCCTTGACGATATCGGCAAGCAAAGGTACATACTCAATTTAAGCAATATCTATATCGACATAAAAAAAGCCGCCGAGCATCAGTCAAGGAACTGAACGGCGCGCTTTATTTTGTTTAATTAAACAATATCGCCTTTCCGCTAATCTAAATTATGTTTGTGAAGCAAAAGGCTTAAACTTCTATATGCTTTATGTCTTTTTTGCTTTTGCGGTAAAGCGATATTTTGAAACCTATCGCGCTGACGGGCTGCGCTTGCAGCTTTTGGGTCAAAATCCGCAAAGCTTCTTTGGGCTCAAGCTCGCTGTTTTTGAGCACGGCAACCTTTATCAATTCCCTTGCTTCAAGCGCTTTGTCCAGCTCTTGAATCACTATGTCGGTAATGCCGTTTTTGCCTATTTGAAATATGGGCTGAATGTTTTGCGCCAGCGCGCTTAATCTGCTTCTTGTCTTACTGTCCATAATCGCTCCCTTCTGTTAATCCACAAGCGTGAACTCTACGTCTATTACGCATACGGTATCCCCGTCCTTTGCTCCCATTTTGCGCAATTCGTCAATTATTCCCCTTTCTCTCATCTTTCTTTGAAAATAAACAAAGGATTCGGTATCGTCTAAATAAACCTTTTTGGCAAGCTCTCTAATAAATCCGCCGTCCACGTAATATGTGTCTCCCCGTTTTTCTATAAAAAAGGATTGCTTGTCTTCCTCTTCGTATTCATACGGCGTAAACACAAGAGGCTCCACCGGCGGAAGCTCTTTTAATTTTTGAGCGATTTTGTCCGTAAGTTCCTTAACGCCTTGTGTGGTCGCCGCGCTTATTTCAACGGGGGTGATTTTTGTCCTTTTTATAAATTCTTCAATAACGGCTCTGTCTTCCAGAATATCGATTTTGTTTACCGCAACTATTTCGGGAAGATTATATAAGTCCTTGCTGTATTTTTTAAGCTCTTCCCTAATAACTTTATAATCCTCCCAAGGCTTTCTGCCTTCGCCGCCGCCGCTGATGTCAACGAGGTGCACAATCAGCCTTACCCTTTCCACATGGCGCAAAAAGGAATGCCCCAAGCCCACGCCGTCCGCCGCGCCTTCAATTAAGCCCGGGATATCGGCCACAATAAAGGATTGGTCATAATAATTTACCGTTCCCAGATTGGGGGAAAGCGTAGTAAACGGATAAGAGGCAATTTTTGGCTTGGCGGCGCTGATAACCGAAAGCAAAGTGGATTTGCCCGCATTGGGATATCCCACCAGCCCCACATCGGCTATGGTCTTGAGCTCCAGCAAAAATTTTCTTTCAACGGTCGTTTCCCCGTTTTCGGCGAACGCGGGCGCTCTCCTTGTGGGGGTGCAAAAACGGGCGTTGCCCCTGCCCCCTTTGCCGCCTTTCAGAATTAAAACTTTTTCGCCCTCGTTAAAAATATCGGCGATAATATTTTGGGTTTCAAAATCTTTGATTATTGTGCCTCTGGGTACTTTGATAACGACATCTTTGCCGTTTTTCCCGGTCATGTTGCTTTTGCCGCCGTTTTCGCCGTTGCCCGCCCTGAAATGCCGGCTATAATGAAAATTCAGCAAGGTATTGATGGAGGAATCGGCTTGAAAATAAATATTTCCTCCGTTGCCGCCGTCGCCGCCGTCCGGACCGCCCCTGGCCACATACTTTTCCCTGCGGAAGCTTACCCGTCCGTTGCCGCCGTCGCCCGCTTTACAATAAATTACAGCCGTATCGATAAACACTTTATTTTATTATTCCCTTTCAGCATATTTTTGCAGCATATGCCGCGCCGCCTTTCTGCCCGCTCCCATGGCAAGTATAACCGTCGCCGAGCCCGTAACGGCGTCGCCGCCCGCGTATACTCTGTCTATTGAAGTAAGCAAATTGTCGTCAACTTCCAATGTTCCCCATTTTGAGGTTTTCAATTCTTTGGCGCTGTTTTTTATTAAAGGATTGGGGGAAGTGCCTATGCTCATAATGACTTGGTCGCAAGGCAAATCGTATTCCGAACCCTGAATGGGGACCGGCCTTCTTCTGCCGCTTTGGTCGGGTTCTCCCAATTCCATTTTTATGCAGCGTATGCCTTCCACTTTTTCCTTTCCAAGTATTTCAACGGGGTTGGTCAGCAATCTGAACTCTATGCCTTCTTGCTCGGCGTGCTCGATTTCGTCTTCCCTTGCGGGCATTTCTTGCCGTGAGCGGCGATATACGATATACACCTTTTGAGCGCCCAGCCTCAGCGCTGTTCTGGCGGCGTCCATGGCCACATTGCCCGCGCCCACCACCGCCACCACATTTCCTCTTTGTATAGGGGTAACGCTGTCTTCTTTATACGCTTTCATGAGGTTTACTCTGGTCAAAAACTCGTTTGCCGAATAAACGCCGTTAAGATTTTCTCCTTTTATGTTCATAAATACGGGAAGCCCCGCGCCGCTGCCTATGAACACATAGTCATACTCATCCAATAATTCCTCAAGATAGAAGGTCTTCCCTATGACGGTATTGAGCTTAAACTTAACGCCCAGTTCTTTAAGGCTGTCAATTTCTTTTTCCACTATGCTTTTGGGAAGTCTGAATTCGGGTATGCCGTAAACAAGCACGCCGCCCGCTTTATGGAAAGCCTCGAAAACGGTAACTTGAGCGCCGTTCATGGCAAGCTCGCCCGCGCAGGACAACCCTGCCGGCCCGCTGCCCACCACCGCCACCTTCAAATCCAATTTCTTGGTCGGCTTGACGGGCTTTACGTTGGCTTTAAGAGCGGCGTCGGCGGCGTATCTTTCCAAAGCCCCTATGGCTACCGAACCGCCCAGTTTGTTTTTGCGCACGCAAAGCTGTTCGCATTGAATTTCTTGAGGGCAAACCCTGCCGCAAACGGCGGGCAAGGAATTTGTTTCCTTGATGATTTCATTGGCCTTAAGGGGGTCGCCGTCTTTTAGCGCCTTAATAAAATCGGGTATCTTGACGCCCACGGGACAACCTTTTTCGCAAGGGGCGGTTTTGCACCCCAAGCATCTTTCGGCCTCTATTAACATGGTTTCTTCGTCGAAACCCAAACTTACTTCTTCAAAATTCTTTGACCTGATAACGGAATCTTGTTCGTTTACGCGCTGTCTTTCAACAATTTTCATAAGTTCTCTCCTATCCTCTTATTCTGCAACGATGTTTCTTTTCCTGCTCAACATAAATCCTTGAACGGGCCAAAGCTTCCGCAAAGTCTACTTTATGCCCGTCGAATTCCGGCCCGTCCACGCAGGCGTATTTTGTCTTGCCATCCACGGTAAGACGGCAGCAGCCGCACATGCCCGTGCCGTCAACCATAATCGAATTCATGCTCACAATAGTTTCAATGCCGTAATCTCTTGTAACGTCGCATACCGCTTTCATCATGACAAGAGGCCCCACGGCAAAAACAACATCGTATCTTTGCCCTTTTTCAATCAACTGTTTAAGCTTGTCGGTAACAAAACCTTTTTCGCCTTTGCTGCCGTTATCGGTCATTATATAAACATTTCCACAATTTTTTCTGAACTCGTCTTCATACATAAGCAGGCTTTTATCCCTTGCGCCCAGTATGACATCCACGGTTTTGCCTTGGGCTTTAAGCTGTTTGGATTGCGGATAAATAACCGCCGTTCCTATGCCGCCGCCCACAAGCAAAATACTGTCGGCATGGCTTAAATCGGTGGGGTTGCCCAGCGGCCCCACAAGGTCATGGATGTAATCGCCTTCGTTCAATTGCGCCAAGCGCTCGGTGGTATAGCCCACTATTTGTATCAAAAGCGTAAGAGAGCCGTTTTGTTTGTCGTAATCACAAATGGTAAAGGGCACCCTTTCGCCTTCTTCGTCAACTCTTAAAATAATGAATTGACCCGCTTGGGCGTTTCTTACAACATCTTTGGCTTCCAGCGTAAGCTCGACAACATTGTCGGCTGGTTTGCGTTTCTTTAAGATTTTGTTCATATTTCTCCTTTATGCTTTTAATTGTTTTGTCTTGTTGTAATAATCGCAATGGATTGTCAAATCGCAATTTCCGCAATCGGGTTTCCTTGCGTGGCAAACATATCTGCCGTGAAAAATCAGATAATGATGCAAGGGAGACCATTTTTCCTTTTCGTATCGGGCGCAAAGCTCCTTTTCCACGCCCAAGGGGGTATTTGAATAAGCAAGGCCCAGTCTTCTTGCTACCCTGAAAACATGCGTATCCACGGGCATGGCGGGAATATTGAAGGCCACCGAAAGCGCCACCGACGCGGTTTTTCTGCCCACGCCGTCAAGATCCATAAGTTCTTCCAAGGTTCGCGGCACCTCGCCGTTATGCTTGTCCATAAGAGCTTTGGACATTTTTATTATGCTGTTCGCTTTGTTATTATAAAATCCGCAACTGAAAATATACGGCTTAAGCTGTTCCGCCGTCAATTCCGCAAACTGCTGGGGGGTATTGTATACCTTGAACAGTTTGTCGGTTATCATATTCACTCTTTTATCGGTGCATTGAGCGCTTAAAATCGCCGCTACAAGCAGTTCAAACGGCGTGGAATAATTGAGTTCGCATTTCGCGTCCTTGTGCATAACGCTCAGTCGATAAAAAATATCTTCGGTATCCTTAATTTTCATATGATATATTATTGCAAATATACCAAGCTTTTGCAAGTAATTTTAAGTCCTGCCTCTCCTTATGAACAATCTCAAAAGGGGTTTTAAGAAAGCGGGACAGCTGATACATATAATCCGCATAAAGCATCGCTCCTTTAAGGTCTATGTGCATTATATGCAGAAACGCTGGCGCTGTGTGAATATTACGCTTTCAAAATTTCTATGGTCTTTGCGGGATTGGGGGAATTGAATACGCTGCTCCCCGCCACCAATATGCTTGCGCCCGCTTCTTTAACGGCTTTCGCGTTTTCTTCGTTAATCCCTCCGTCCACCTCGATGGGGATATCCAGCTTCATTTCTTCAAAAATGCTTTTTACTTTCTTGATTCTGTCCAGCGACTGGGGTATAAACTTCTGCCCGCCCAGTCCCGCGAAAACGCTCATGACAAGTATCATATCGCAATGCTTGAACAAATGTTTATATTTGTCTATGTCCACGTCGGGATTGAATACTATTCCGCTTTTTACGCCTTTGCCGCGGATAATTTTTAAGGCGTGTTCGGCATCTTTGCTGGCTTCGGGATGAAAGGTAACGATATCGGCGCCGCAATCAATAAATTGCTCGATATACCTTTCGGGCTCGATTATCATAAGATGAACATCAAGCGGAAGCTTGGTTTCCTTGCGCAGCGCCTTTATCATGGGCATGCCGAAAGTAAGATTCTTTACATAAACGCCGTCCATGACATCGCAATGAACCATATCGCCGCCCCAAGCCTCCACATCCTTTACGCCCGCGGCCATATTGGCGAAATCGCTTGCAAGTATGGAGGGGCTGACTAAAATGCCTTGATTAATACTTATCATTTTGCTTCTCCTTTAATTCGTTATAGATGGTTACATATCTATTGTATCTTTCAACCGAAAGATTGCCTTTGGCCAATTCTTCTTTTACCCTGCAGTCGGGTTCGTTGATGTGCACGCAATTGTTGTAGCGGCAAAAGGAAAGCAGCTTTACATAGTCTTCGTAATAATAAGCCAGCTCTTCGGGCTTTAATTTGTCTATCTCCAACAAAGAAAAGCCGCAGGTGTCCACCACCCTGCCTTCGCCGTAATCGAAAATCTCAATATGCCTTGTCGTATGCTTTCCCCTTTGCGCCTTGGCGCTCAAACCGTTTACTTTCATGACTTCGTCGCCTATTATGCGGTTGATTATGGAGGATTTGCCCACCGCGCTTTGTCCCGCGAAACAGCTGAGTTTGCCTTTCATAACCCCATAAAGCTCTTTCAGACCTATGGCGCTGTCCACCGTGGAAGTCCTTACGCAGGGCATTTCATTTTTATAAGCCTCAAAAACTTCGTCTATGCTTTTTTGATCGGTCAAGTCGGCTTTGTTGAAACAAAGCACGGGCTCTATTTTTTCAATATAACAACTGACAATAAGTTTGTCAACAAGCGTCAAATCGGGCTTGGGCAAGAGCGCTATCACGATAATCAAAGAATCGATGTTGCTGACATAGGGCCTTATTAATTTGTTTTTGCGTTCGTAAAGTTTTTCTATTACGCCGAAATTGTGTTTGAGCGGCGTAATTTCCACAATATCGCCCACCACAAGCTCCGCCCCTCTTTTTACTTTGCCGCGGATTACGCATGTATAAACGGTTTTGTCGTCGGCAATAACGGTATATCTTGACGCAATCGCCTTAATTATCTGCCCTCTAATAATTATCGACCTCCTTTATATAATCGTTTCTCAATTGTCCGCAAGCGCCTTGCACATCCCCGCCCATGGAACGGCGCAAGGTATGCGATATGCCCTTTTCTTTCAATATCCTCATGAACTCTTTTACTTGTTGGGCAGAAGGCGCTTTCAAACCTCTCTCCTTAACATAGTTTAACGCAATCAAATTGACATGGCAAGACAGTCCTTTCAAAAGACGAGCAAGTTCATAAGCGCTTTCTTGGTCGCTGTTTCGGCCTTCAATCAGCGAATATTCAAATATAACCCTTCTTCTTGTTCTTTCAAAATAGTATTTGGCGGCTTCAATTACCGACATAATATTATAAGCTTTGTTAATGGGCATAAGACCGCTTCTTTTGCTGTCCGTGGGGGCGTGCAGCGAAATGGACAGCACTACGGGCAAATTCATGTCGGCAAGCTCAATAATCTTGGGCGTTATTCCGCATGTGGACAGCGAAATGTTTCTCAAGCTTATGTTTAACCCTTTTTCAAAGCTGACCAATTTAAGGAATTTCACCACATTGTCAAAGTTATCCAGCGGCTCCCCGCTGCCCATAAGCGTAACATTGGTAATGGCTCTTTTCTCCCCTTTGCCGCCTTTAAGCGCGTTGACGCATAATACCTGCGAAAGGATTTCGCCCGCCGTAAGATTCCTTATTAAACCGTTCAGACCCGAAGCGCAAAAGGCGCAATCCATTCTGCAGCCTATTTGAGTGGATACGCAAAGCGTATTGCCGTAGCCGTGTGGCATGAAAACGCCTTCTATAATGTTTCCGTCATTTAATTTGTACAGATATTTTTCGCACTTATCCCCCGCTTTTAGCGTCTTTATTATTTCAACGCCTCTGTCGTAAAAATATTGTTTAAGCTTTTCTATAAGAGTTTTTGGAAGGTTGCTGATTTGGTCATAGCTTTTGTACTGCGTAACGGCATGGTAAAGCTGGTCCGCCCGAAATTTCGGATAGCCCCATTCCTCAATAAAGTTTAATTCCTCATAACCAAAATCTTGCAAACACCGCTTCATTGTCATAAGCGCGCGCCCTTGGCGATGGGCTTGCCCCTTAAATAATCCGCTATATCCATTTCTTTGGCGTTTTCGCCCTGCACCCTCAAGAATTTTAGGCAGCCCATCCCGCATTTTACGATAAGCCCCGCTTTGGAGGAGCTTTCCACCACTTCGCCTGTTTGCGCGCCCTCGCAAACGCAATCGACGGCTTCGGCTTTTTTAACCTTCAATACGCCGTATTGCGTATGCGTAAACGCCCCCGGCCAAGGATTCATCCCCCTTATGAAGTTTACGATTTTTACGGCGTCAAGGCTGAAATCCAATTTGCCGTCCTCTTTTTTGAGCATGCCGCAATATGTGGCTTTTTCGTGGTCCTGCTTTACAAAAACCGCCTTGCCGTCCTCAATCAAATCCAAAGCCTTGACTACAAGCCGGGCGCCCAAGGGAGCCAGCTTATCCAAAGCTTCTTGAGAATTCTCGTCCCCCTTAAGCGTAATTTTATCCTGCAAAATTATATCCCCGCTGTCCACTTCAAGCGCCGTTTGCATGATGGTTACGCCTATTTCTTCTTCGCCATCAATCAAAGCGTGCTGAACGGGGGAAGCGCCTCTGTACTTGGGCAAAAGCGAAGCGTGGATGTTGATAACGCCATGCTTTGTCATATCCAATATTTGTTGCGACAATATTTGGCCGTAAGCGCAAGTTACCATAATGTCGGCGTCAAGCTTTTTCAGCTCTTCCACGGCGCTGGCGTCTTTTATTCTTTCAAACTGCAAAACCTTGAGTCCGTAATTATGGGCGCAAACCTTGACGGGAGAGAGCACAATTTTGTTGCCCCTTCTTCCCCCGGCTTTGTCTAGCTGGGTAACGACTGCCACCACTTCATGCCTTGAATTGATTATTTCCGTCAGCGGCTTTACCGCGAATTTCGGCGTTCCAAGATAAATTACTTTCATATCCTCAATTATTCCTCGTCATGTTTTCTGTCGTAAAACAGAATTCCTTCCAAGTGGTCAAGCTCGTGGCAGCACGCTCTTGCCGCCAAGTCCTTAAGCTCTTTCCGATATTTTTTGCCGTGTCTGTCATAAGCTTCCAAAAGCACTTCTTGCGGCCTGAGCACCTTGCAGTTCTTGGACGGGTTTACGCTCAAGCAACCTTCCACGCCTATCTGCTCTCCCTCCGCCTTGATGATTTTGGGGTTTATCATTTCCAAATACACGCCGTCGGCGTCAATGATAGCCGCCCGCCTGAGCAAGCCCACTTGTGGGGCGGCAAGCCCTATGCCGTCGGCGTTAATCATTGTCTCTTTCATATCGTCAAGCAGGCAAGCAAGCTTGTCGTCGAATTTTGTTACTTCCCTTGCCCTTTTCCTAAGTATTTCATCATCTTCGCCAAATATTCTTCTAAGCGCCATAATTAACTCCTTTTTACATCATTTGAACGGGATTTATTTCAATAAAAGCGGATACTCCGCGGGTGTTCAGCGTTTTCGCTTTTTCGTATATCTTCGGCAAAATCCGTTCTTCGCCTTCCAAGTTTATCCACACCACAATTTGAAAGCGGTGTTTGTTCATAATCCTTCTCAAAGGCGCGCGCATGGCCTGCGCCCTAAATATTTCCTTGGGATTTTGCTTTTTTAGTTCTTTCATCAGCTCGTACCCTTTGCGGGTGGTTTCCATGGCCTTGTCTTCGTCTTCGCTTGATATAAGCAATCTTGCTATCACCGAATAGGGCGGAAAATGCGTGGTTTCCCTGACATTGCTTTCCTTTTCAAAAAAACCGCAGTAATCGTAATTGCCCGCATATCTGAACACATAATGATAAGGATTGTAGGTCTGCAAAATCACCCTGCCTTCCTTATCGTCTCTGCCCGCTCTGCCCGCTACCTGCGTAATAAGCTGAAAGGTATTTTCGTTGCTTCGGTAATCGGGAAAATACAGCGCCAAGTCGGCGTCAAGGATTCCCACCAGCGTAACATTGGGAAAATCATGTCCCTTGACTATCATTTGCGTGCCCACAAGTATTTGCGCCTTCCCTTCCGCAAACGCCGACAGAATCTTTACATAGGAATCCTTGCGTTGAACGCTGTCGTTATCCATGCGCAATACCTTGACCTCGGGATATAGCTTATTTATTTCCTCAACCACCTTTTGGGTGCCCGTTCTGCCTTCTTTAAGATGCTTAAAGCCGCATTTTGGGCATTCTTCTATGTTGTGATACTGCTTTCCGCAATAGTGGCATTTCAATCTGTTGTCTTCTTTATGCAGAGTAAGGCTTACTTCGCAATCGGCGCATTTTGGAATGTATCCGCATTGCCTGCAGCGCACAAAGGAAGCGAACCCCCGTCTGTTGATAAAAAGCATGGCTTGACTGTTTTCTTTTATGGTTTTGTCAAGCTCCTTCAGCAGCGCTCTTGAGAATATGGACATGTTCCCTTGAAGGATTTCCTTTCTCATATCCACGATATCCATTTGCGGCAACCGTTTTTCGTTGACTCTGCGTCTCAGCGTTATCAATTGATATTTGCCTTCCTTGGCTTTTTTGTATGTTTCCAAAGAGGGCGTGGCGGAGCCGTAAATAAGTCTGCCCTTATTGTACCTCATGCGGAAGCGGGCTATGTCATGGGTTATGTAGCGGGGGTTGGATTCGCTTATGTAGCTTAGGTCGTGCTCCTCGTCGATTATGATAACCCCCACATTTTCAAGCGGGGCGAACACCGCCGACCTTGCCCCCAAAGCTACTACGGCTTGGCCGCTGCGCAGCTTCCGCCATTCGTCATAGCGTTCTCCGTGCGACAATCCGCTGTGCAGCAATGCCACCTTTTCCCCGAATCTTGCCCTGAACAATCCCAGCATTTGGGGCGTCAACGATATTTCGGGCACCAGCATAATGGCCGTTTTGCCGCGCTTTAATTGTTCCTCTATGACGCGCATATAAATTTCGGTTTTACCGCTGCCGGTAACGCCGTGCAAAAGGTACTCCCCTTCCTTTGCCAAAATAGCGTCCACGGCTTGCCGCTGCTCCAAAGTAAGCTTTATTTCTTTGTCGTCAATTTTGATATCTCTGTACGGCTCCCTGTTTTGGGACACCCAAGTCTTGCTTGCTATGCCTTTGTCAATTACCGCTTTTACCGCTGGCGAACCGAATTTTTTGTTTAGAACGGTTTGGTATTCCCCGCCCTTTTTTTCCAAAAACTCGCAAACGGCTCTTTGGGCGGCGGCTCTTTCCGACAGGCTTTCAATAAGTTTTGGGTTTTTTAATGTTATAAAAGCTTTCTTAAGCTCCTTAACCTTTCCCCCTCTTAATTTTGCAGGCAGGCAAAGCCTGATAATGTCGATAAACCTTAAATTTTTGCGCTCGTTCAAATACCTTGCCAGCGTCAGCATTTCTTGCGTCAAAACGGGTTTGTCGTCAAGAATTTTAATGATGTTTTTGGTTTGGTGTTCGGATGAGGGTTTGCGGGCGGTAACGAAGCCTTCGGTTATCCTGTTTCCGAAAGGCACTTTTACCCGACTGCCGACGGGAATGTCAAAATCGGCAGAATAATCAAAAACTTTATCCACTTGGGTATTGCTTATGTCTACTATGACTTCATAGACCATTATTTCAATATCTCGTCAAGAATAATATCCGACAGCTCCCTTTTCGTCATGAGCGGCAAGGATTTCATTTGTCCGTCCGCTTTTATTATCGTAACAATATTGGTATCCGTATCAAAGCCCGCGCCTTCTTTGGTGATGTCGTTGGCCACAATCATGTCGGCGTTTTTCTTCTTGAGCTTTTGCGCGGCGTTGCGCAATAAATTTTCGGATTCGGCGGCAAAAACCACAAGTTTTTTGTCGCCCTTTCTTTTCCCCGCCTCGGCGGCGATATCCGCATTCTTTTCCAGCTCAAGAGATAAAGTTTCGGCTTTAATTTTTTGGCTTGATTTTTGTTTTACTCTGTAATCGGCGGGAGCGGCGGCTTTTATGATAATATCGGCCTTTTCCATTTTAGAAATTACGGCTTCGTACATTTGCTGCGTGGTGTTTACCTTAATGATTTCAGCCTGCTTGGGAGCTTCCACGCTGATATTCGCCGCTATAAGCACGACTTTGGCTCCCCTTTCAATGGCGGCTTGGGCTAAAGAAATTCCCATTTTGCCGGAAGAGCGATTGGAAATAAACCTTACGGTGTCAATATCCTCTCTTGTCGCTCCCGCGGTAATCAAAACCGTTTTGCCTTCCAAATCCCTTTTGGGATAAAGCAGTTTTTCCACTTGAGCGACTATTTCCCGCGGCTCCTGCATCCTGCCCTTGCCCGTATCGCCGCAAGCAAGCATTCCTTCGTCGGGCTCGATAATTATGCAGCCTCTTTCTTTAAGCGCCCGCAAATTCCGTTGAGTGGCCTCGTCGGCATACATATCCTTGTTCATTGCGGGGCATATCACTTTTATGGCCTTTGAGGCAAGAAAAGAGGAAGTCAACAGGTCGTCGGCTATGCCGTGGGCGAATTTCGCTATGACATTGGCGGTGGCGGGAGCGACCAAAAACACGTCCGCGGCTTTGGCAAGCGATATGTGCTCCACATCATAATTTTCTTTGGGGGCGAACATATCGCAAGACACTTTGTTTTTGCTCAGCGTTTCCAGCGTCAGCGGCGTTACGAATTGACAGGCGTTTTTTGTCATGACTACCCTTACTTCCACGCCTTTTTTTGTCAGCGCCGAAGCTATGGAGCAAGCTTTATAAGCGGCTATGCCCCCGCTTATTCCCAATACCACGCATTTTTTTGCCGTCATTATATCTTTACGATTATCTTTCCGTCATAAATCTCTTTGGCGGCGTGGCTGATTGCCTTAAGGCCAGATTTTTCGAGCTCCCCGCTTTCCAAAGCGATAAGCTCCTTGGCTCTTTTGGCAAGGCCGCAAACCAAAGCGTAACGGCAAGGCGCTTTCTTAATCAGTTTGTCAATGGGCGGATCAATCATTTGCTCATCCTCCTTAAACTATTCTTGTAATATATTCTTTATTTTCTGCAAATTTCTCTTTACCCTGCATCTTTCAGCGGTAATTATGGCAACCAATTCTTCCACGGCTTTATGTAAATCGTCGTTAACGACGATATAATCATAATCATAAGCGCATTTAAGCTCTTCCTTGCCCAGCCTCAATCTTTCCGCCCGCCAATCCTCGGTCTCCGTATTCCTTGCGCTCAGCCTGTAAATAAGGTCGGCGATTGAAGAAGGTGTGAGGAAAATCCTTACCTGCTCAAAATCCATGTTCTTTATCTTTTCGGCCCCCACAGTCTCTATCTCAAGTATAATGTCCTTGCCTTTGTTCAAGGCTTCTTCTATAAAACTCTTTACGGTGCCGTATCTGTTGCCGTATTTTTCCACATGCTCCAGCAATTCGCCGTTTTGGAGCATGCTGTTAAATTCTTCGTCGGTTTTGAAGAAATAGTTTTTGCCCTCTATTTCTCCCTTTCTGGGTTTTCTTGTGGTGGCGGATACCGAATATTCAAGATTGTCCAGCTTTTTGAAAACCTTTTTTAGCGCCGTTCCCTTGCCCGCTCCCGAAGGTCCGCTCAACACAAAAAGTATGCCCTTTGCCATAAAAACAATTCTCCTACTCTATATTCTGCGTTTGTTCCCTTATTTTCTCTATTTCCCCTTTAAGCTCAAGCACATTTCGGGTAATGAATAAATCGTTGCTCTTTGAGCCTATGGTGTTGGCTTCCCTGTTCATCTCCTGCACCAAAAAATCCAATTGGCGCCCCACCGCGCTTTTTTGCCGCAATATTTTTCTGCCCTGCTCGATATGGCTGAATAACCTGGTCAATTCCTCGTCTATGGAAGACTTGTCGGCAAAATACGCCACTTCGTTAAGAAGTCTTGTTTCGTCCGGCTCTATCTCCTTCAAAATTTCGGTTATCCTTTGTTTAAGCTTGACGCGGTACTCCTCGCATACAAAAGGCGCCTTTTCTTTAATGCGGTTGAGGATTCTTTGCATGGACGCAAGTTTTGTCCTTATGTCCTTGGCAAGCGCCCTGCCTTCGTTTTTGCGCATTTGTTTAAGGTTGTCAAGCGCTTGGGCGGCGGCTTCAAGGGCGATTTCCTTAATTTGCTGTTCGTCGTCCTCGGCGTCCTGCGTTATCAAAACTTCGGGCAGCTTCAAAACTTGCGAAGCCGTTATATCGTTGACAAATCCCATTTCCTGCAACTTAATGCCTATGTCAAAGTACTGCTTGGCCGCCACCGTGTCTATGCTGATTTTGTTTTTGCCTTCCCTGTTGTCCTCATAAACGCAATATATCTCGATATGCCCTCTGGAAATCTGCTTTTGTATCTCTTTCCTTAAGCATTCTTCCAAGAAGTTGAGCCCTCTGGGAAGCTTAAAGCACATATCCAAATATCTGTGGTTGACCGATTTAAGCTCGATGGTTATTTTCCTGTCATGTCTTTCCGCCACGCCTTTGCCGTAGCCCGTCATACTGTTCATTTACACCTCTTAACGGCATCAAAAAGCTGGTCGTATTTTGTGCTCAACTTTTCTTGCCTGTCTCCAAAATCAGCGATTATTTCTTTTGTGTCATTAAATTTCCCCACAACCGCGGCTTGTATTCCCGCTTGCTCAAACGCTTCAAGCAATTCTTTAGGTCGGGGGGCGCTGATAAGCAAACTTCCGCTGGATATCAGCCTGTATTTGTCCACTCCCAGCGACGAGCAAATCTTTTCTGTTACGGGGTGCGTCTTTACCTTATCGGTTTCGATTACGGCGCCCACGCCCGAAGCCTGGGCCATTTCCGCAAGCGCCCCGAAAAGCCCGCCTTCGGTAATGTCGTGCATGGCGTTGATGTTGTGCCGCCTTGCTATCAAAGCTTCTTCGGTAATGCTGATGCTGTTTTTAAGCTGTTTGGCTTGCTCAAGCTCGTCATCTGTTAGAAAAGCGCGAAGCTTTTTTTCGTAGTCGTGAGCAAGAATAACCGTGCCTTCTATCCCGATTGTCTTCGTTAAAATAATGCTGTCGCCAGCCTTGGCGGAATCGGCGGTAATATGCTTGTCGGTTTTGCCGATAATCGTTACCGATACCACTATTTTATTGACGGCGTCGGTAAATTCGGTGTGTCCGCCCACTATTTCGATATTATTGCGCTCGGCCTCGTTTTCGGCGTCAACCATTACCCTTTTAATTTCTTCTACAGTTGCGTTCGGAGGCGCCAAAATCGTAATAACCGCAAGCACGGGCTGTCCGCCCGCGGCGTAAATATCGTTGGCGTTAATCTTTATGGCAAGCCCTCCCGCGCCTTCGTCCGCCCCCGTAATGGGATCGGTGGATATAAGTATGGTATCGTCAATCTCAAAAGAGGAGCAATCTTGAGCAAGCGAAGAACGCACCTTCACTTCATCCCGCCTTTTTTTTATAACTCCAAACACGCAATCGATAAGCTCGGGATTGGTTAATTTGCCTATTTTCATAGAGATAATTATATCACATACTATAAAAGGTTACAAGCGTTTTAATATCCGCTTAAAGCGCTCCAAAGCAAGACGGCTTACCCCTTTTTATTCTCCTCGATTATTTTCAAAAACCATTCTTCGTCCCGTATCTCGATACCCAGCTTTTGCGCTTTGGCAAGCTTGCTTCCAGCTTCTTCGCCCGCTATCACAAGGTTGACGCTTTTGGTAACGGTGTCGCTGACTTCGCCGCCCAAATCTTTAATGATTTCGGCGGCCTGACTTCTTTTATAATTGCGCAGGCTACCCGTAAGCACTACCACTCTGCCCGACAATACGCCTTCCTTGGGCTCTTCTTCTTTTTCAAAGGCTATGCCCTTGTCCAGCAAGGATTTTATGAGCAGTCTATTGTTTTGGTCCGCGAAGAAATTGACGGTATTGTCGGTCATAACGCTGCCGAAGTCGTCAATTTCAATTATTTGTTCCGCCGTCGCCGCCATAACATTATCCAAAGTCTTGAATTTTTGCGCAAGCTGCTTGGCGGCTTTCTTGCCTATGCCCGGAATGCCCAAAGCGAATATGAACCTGTCCAGCGTGGTAAGGCGGGAATTATTTATGGCGTCAAGCAAATTTTGGGCTTTTTTGTCCTTAAAACCTTCCAAAGTCAAAAGCTGTTCTTTTGTCAAGGTATAAAGCTTGTCGGGGGTGTCAACGCCCAATTCGTTATAAAGCTGTTCGACGGTCTTTTCGCTCAATCCCTCAATATCCATGCAGGGCTTTGAGGCGAAATGAACTATTTCGGAAATAAGGCGGGGGGCGCATTTGTCTTTATTGGCGCAATAAAGAAACGGCCCTTCTTGAATTACCTCGCTGCCGCACGAAGGACAAACCTTGGGCGGCGTAATGTCAACGCTGTTTTCATAGTGTTCGCTCACTCCCATGATTTCGGGAATGACATCGTTGCTGCGCCGTATGAAGACACGCGAATTTATCTTAATATCTTTCTTTTGGATATCCAAAATGTTGTTTAAGGTAGCCCGTTTTACCGTTGCGCCCATAAGCTCCACCGGCTCAAGAATGGCAAGCGGGTTGAGCTTGCCTGTGCGGGATATTTGCCAAACCACATCTTTGACAATGGTGGTCGTTTCTTCGGGAACAAATTTGTAGGCGATGGCCCACCGCGGGAATTTTTCGGTAAACCCGAGTATTTGCCTAAGCGATAAATCGTCTATCTTCAATACCGCTCCGTCAATCAAAAAGTCCAAAGCGCTTCTGTTTTCTTCAATGGCTTTGAGCTGATTATAGACATAGGAAGTATCTTCGATTATGATAAACAAATCGTCGGTTTGAAATCCGTTTTGTTTGAGGAATTCCCTTATCTGGCGCTGGGACTTAAACTCTTTATCGGAATACCCCACATTATAAGCCATAAAATCCAGCTTTCTTTCCGCCGTAACTTTGGGGTCAAGATTTCTTACCGCGCCCGCCGCCCCGTTTCTGGCGTTTTTCAAAGGCTCGGAGGCTGTTTCGTTATATTGTCTGAACACCGAAAGCCTCATTATGGCTTCGCCTTGCACTTCGATTAAACCCTTATACGGTATTGTAAGCGGAACCGTCCTTATTGTCCTTGCCTGAGGCGTTACGTCCTCGCCGGTTACGCCGTCCCCTCTCGTGGCCGCCGTAACCAGTTCGCCGTTTTCGTAGGTTAAAGACATTGTAAGCCCGTCAAATTTATTTTCCAGCGTCATGGCGGGAACATATCCCAAAGCTTTTTTTACCCTAGCGAAATAGGCTTCAAGCTGGTTTTTGTCCTTTGCTTTATCCAATGAATACAGCCTTTGGCGATGGGCGTAAGGACGGAATTTTTTCAAAGGCATGCCGCCCACCCTGTGGGTGGGAGAATCGGGAAGTATTATGCCCGCGCTGTTTTCCATTTCTACAAGCTCGTCATAGAGAGCGTCATATTCGGCGTCGCTGACGGTGGGATTGTCCAATTCGTAATATTCCCTCGCGTATTTGTTCAGTTTATCCACAAGTTCTCTCATTCTGTCCATATGCTACCTCTTAAACCAGCTCCAATGGAGCGCAGGATAAATTAAATTTCTTAACGCCCAAATCCTTAAACATGATTGTGGCGGTCTTGGCTTTGCCGCTTCCTTCCACAACAAGTATTGTGCCTATGCCGTATCTTTTATGCCTAACCTTGACTCCCGACTCAAAGCCGTCGGTATCCGTGTTGTAAATTTTTTCCTGCGGCAAATGGATTATGGGCTTTGAGGGCAAAACGCTTTGCTTTGAGGGAGCGGAGGGAAAAGCGTTGTCGTAATCGATATTCCGATATATGTTTTCTCTTATCCTTTGCAATTTGGACAGCTTGAGCTCGTCCTGCCTTTCTTCGCCCATGGCTTCATAAAGGAAGCGGGAGGGCAAATAATCCTGTTCCCTATTGAAGCGGAAACGCCTTTGGGCGCAGCTGATAAACAATCTTTCTTTGGCTCTGGTAACGGCGACATACATCACCCTTCTTTCTTCCTCAAGCGCCTTGTCGCCTTCGTTTATGGCAAGCATGGACGGAAAAATCCCCTCTTCGCAGCCTGCCACGAACACCGCCTTGAATTCCAAGCCTTTGACCGAATGCATGGTGCCCAGCACAAGCTTATCGTCTTCGTCTTCGTCGTCGGGGCTGCTCTCAAGCGCTATGGTCTGCAAAAGCTCTTCCACTCCCGCATGGGGATTCAATTCGGAATATTCTTTGACATGCGACAATAATTCTTGAATATTGTACCATCTGTCCACATCTTCTTGTTTGTCGCTTTGGAAATAAATCTTTTCCAATTCAAGCTTTTCCACCAGAAAAAGACAAAAATCATAAAGGGGCAAGCGGGCTTTGGCGCCGATAAAATCGGACAAAACCTCTTTGAAGCCGCTCAATCTGCTTTTTACCGCAGCGGATAGCGCGGTGTTGCTCTCTATATCCATTATGCCGTCAAAGAGACTTATATTTTTTTCTTTGCAATAGTTCTCCAAAGCCTCCACCGTGCTGTCGCCGATTCCTCTTTTGGGGAAGTTGATTATCCTTGTCAAGGCTTCGCTGTCAAGAGGGTTTACGATAAGGCGCATATACGCCAATAAATCTTGTATTTCTTTTCGGTCAAAGAATCTGAAGCCGCCGTATACCTTATAAGCTATTCCGCTGTCCCTCAGCTTCATTTCAAACAATCTCGTAAGCGAGCCCGCGCGCACAAGTATGGCGATATCGCTGTTTTTGTAGTTATGATTGTATTTCAAATTCAATATGTTCTCTACCACCCATTCGGCTTCCCTATGGTCGTTGAAAGCTATATTGAACATGGTTTGCTCCCCTTTTTCGCCGCGGGCGCTGAAAAGGCTTTTTTCGCTTCTGTTTTTGTTGCGGCGTATCACTCTGTTGGCGACATCAAGGATTTCTTGAGTGGAGCGGTAATTTTGGGTGAGCTTATGAATTTTGATTTGCTTAAAATGCTTTTCAAAATTCAGTATGTTTTCTATGTTGGCGCCCCGCCAGCCGTAAATGCTTTGGTCGTCGTCCCCTACCACGAATACGTTGTTTTCTTCGCCGCTCAGCATTTTAATGATTTCTATTTGCGAAGTGTTGGTGTCTTGGAATTCGTCCACATGGATATACTTAAATCTTTGCCGATAATGCTCCAGAACATCTTGATTGTTTTGGAACAAATCGATTGTCTTTATCAATAAATCGTCAAAATCCATGGCGTTATTTTCTTTAAGCGTTTGCTCGTACCTTTCGTAGCATTCGGCGATTGTAACGGAATCGGGATTCCTTTGGCCCCTTAGATAATCAAAGCAATTATCGGCGTCCATGGCTTTGTTTTTTGCGGCGCTTATATGGGCGCGGATTTTTGCCAAATATTTTTTTTCGTCAAGGCTCTTTTCTCTAAGGACTTTTTTGACCATTCTTTCAGAACCCGCGTCGTCCAAAATGCTAAAGTTTTGGGTATACCCTACCCTATCCGCATAAATCCTCAATATTTTGGCGCAAAAGGAATGAAAGGTGGATATCCAAAGCCCTTCTATTCTTCCCAGCATATCTTCCAGCCTTTGGCGCATTTCGTTTGTGGCTTTGTTGGTGAATGTAATGGCGAGAATATTCCACGGGCTTATCCCCTTTTCGATAAGATAAGCCACCCTGTAAGTAAGCGTTCTGGTTTTGCCGCTGCCCGCTCCCGCAAAAACCAAAACCGCTCCTTCGGTATCGGTTACGGCTTTTATTTGACTTTCATTCAAACAAGATAAATCCAACTCTTTTCTCCATTAATAATGGTTAACTCAGTTTACTAAAAAAAACGCCAAAAGTCAACTTGGCTTATGGGCAAAAAAATTATGATTACCATAATAATACGCCGCAAGCGGCATATAAATAATATAGCCGGCGCGCGGCTTAACGGCGTAAGTTTAGTATACGCTATCATAGCGATAACCGTTACTAAGCCTCTTCGCCGTTTTTTTATCGCAAAAATTTTGGCTTTCTGTTTGCTTTTTGGCGTTTTATCCCCTTAATAACTCCAATGCAGCGCTTGAGTTTTTCAAGCGCTGCATTATTTTCCCCCCCCTTTCATACAAATAATACTAATAAAAGTTCGCTATTTATATAATCCTTTCGCAACCAATTCTATCGCCAAATCAAGCGTTTTATAAGCTTCTTGCTCCTCAAGGGCGCAGGTTTCGAGAATAATCATTTTGTACATTGAATACAATAAGTTCGTCAATATCGTGGTATCGTATTCCTTAAAGCAATCCTGCCTAATCCCTTCTTCAAAAAACATCTTGAAGTGATATAGGATATTGCCTTTCATTTTGTCCGCGCTCATCTCTTCGTTGAGCGTCAAAGGAAAAATTTTCGGGTCGTTAATCAATAATTGTTTAAGCTCCACATCTTGGGACAAATACAAAAAAGACTTTCTGCACAGTTCCCCAAATTTTTCTTTTATGTCCCCCTGCTCCTCAAGAGCTTCCATGGCCTTTTTCAGCCACTTGCGCATTCTGCTTTTGACGGCTTTGTCGTACAAATCCTTTTTGCTTTTGACATATGAATATATTGCGCCTTTGGTCCAACCCATTTCCGCCGCGATATCCTCGACGGTAGCCTTTTTGTATCCGAATTTGCCGAATACTTTTATGGCGGCGGTATATAGTTCCTCAAGCTTTTTTGGGTTTTGCATTTCTCACCGGGGCAAGCAGTCAAGCTTTTATCGCAATGAATTAATGAATATTTTATTCATTTGTTTAGATTGTAGCATAAATAGAAAAAAATGTAAATAGTTTTTTATATTTTTCTTATGCATTTTTGTGGGGGTGCGGGGTTAGAGCGGTTTTATGATTTGGGGCGGTTTATGTATTGATTTTGACAACATTCTTTTTGAGATATCCTTTTCTCAAAGTCGAAAGCGGCTATTGCAAAAAACAGATAAAGATATCAAATATTTTTTTTAACCAAAATCTTCCCTAATTATAAAAAATCAAATAAAATTACTTGCCAAAAACGCTTATTTTTGTTAGAATTACATAAGTTTTTTGAGGAGAGATGTCCGAGGGGTCGAAGGAGCACGACTGGAAATCGTGTGTACGACACAATCGTACCGAGGGTTCAAATCCCTCTCTCTCCGCCACAGACTAGAAAGGGGGCATTTGCCTCCTTTCTACTAGGTCAATATGAAGTTATGGATTCGAACGGGC
>LFSG01000032.1 GCA_001512685.1 Clostridiales bacterium DTU072 | reverse complement strand
CTTGTTTTTCTTAAGAATCTGCCGACCTTGGTTATTCTGGGGTCGTCATCCCCACTAACTTGTAAGCCCTCGCCCATATTTTCGGCATTGACAACCATTGTTCTAAACTTTATAATCTTAAATACTTTGCCTCTCTTTCCCAATCTTTCTTGCTTAAAAAAAACAGGACCTTTTGAGTCAAGTTTAATGGCTAAAGCTAGTATCACAAAAAAAGGAAATAGAAATAGTATTCCAAACCCGCTGCCTAAGATATCTATCACCCTCTTAAAAAACTTTCTATACATCAAAAAAGCTCCTTTACAAGTCCTATTACATAATCTTGCTCTTCGGTTGTCATTTTGGTATCGCTGGGAAGGCAAAGGCCACGATTGAAGATGTCCTCCGCTACGCTGCCGCTTTCTTTCGTAGTGAAAAACGGATATTTCTCATAATACGGCTGCGTGTGCATGGGTTTCCAAATAGGTCTTGCCTCTACATTATTTTCTGCTAAATTATCTATTATATCCATTGGCTTAACCTTGCTTGTTTCTTTCAAGGTCAATGTTGTAAGCCAATAGTTGGGCGCGCTCCATTCGGGCACGGGCATCATTTCTATGTCGTCAATATCCGCGAAGGCCTCTTTGTATCTATGATATATGGCTTTCTTTTGCTTTACCCTTTCATCCAAAACGGTAAGCTGGCCTCTGCCTATGCCCGCGGATACATTGCTTAAGCGATAGTTATATCCCAATTCCGTATGATGATAATACGGGTAATTATCCCTTGCCTGCGTCGCCCAGAATTTCACTTTCTTAATTGCTTTTTCGTCATCGGATAAAAGCATTCCGCCACCCGAGGTGGTTATTATTTTATTGCCGTTAAAAGAAAGGGCGGAAAGCTCTCCGAATGTGCCGGTATGGATACCTTTATACTTCGAGCCCAAACTTTCCGCCGCGTCTTCGAGTATGGGCGCGTCATATTTATCGCACACGGCTTTTATTCTGTCATAGTCGCAGCTTTGTCCATAGAGATTGACCGTAATTACGGCTTTGGGCATTTTATTTTGTTTTTTTGCCCAATTAAACGCCTTCTCCAAAGCTTTTACATCCATATTCCAACTTTGGTATTCGCTGTCAATAAATATGGGAATGGCCTTTTCATACATTATGCTGTTACAGCTTCCAGAAAATGTCAAAGATGAGCAAAAAACAAAATCGCCTTCCTTAATGCCCAGCCATTTAAGCCCAAGATGTATGGCCGCCGTGCCCGAAATCAAAGCCGCCGCGTGTTTTCTGTTCACATAAGAAGCGACTTCTTTCTCCAGCATATCCACATTTTTACCCAGCGGAGCCACCCAATTCGTGTCAAAAGCTTCTTTTACATAAATCATTTCCTTCCCCGATAAATGCGGAGAAGCAAGATATATTCTCTTTTCCAAAATTTTCCTCTAATATGAAAAAGCCAACCTTATCAATGGTTACCGGTAAGCTTTTTCATTATTTTTTTTATATTATTCCGATTTTTCGTTATCTTTATTCTCTGATTGAGTTTGTGCGTTATCTTTCATTGCCGCTATCTTCTTCTCTTTTATATTTGTTACCGTCATCGCGGCTATTGCGGCAAGGAACACGGTCAGCACTTCAATGAGAATTAAGAGCTTAATATTAAATGCCTCATTCTTGGCTTTAGTGGCCGAAACCGCTTTGCGAATGCTGTCTTTCATTACTTCATACTCAATATATTCGTTAACGGCTTCATTGATAAATTCTATTTCTTTTTTAAGGGCAAAATTAATCTTTTCTATCATCTCATCCGCCTTCAGCACCAAAGCTTCTCTTTCCTCATCCGTAAGCTGCTCGGCGTCATTGAATTTCTGAAGACGATTGCTCCATAATGTTCTTATTGTCTGCTGTTCCACAAGGTTGGTTTGGTAAAGCATCAGGTTGTTGGAATATTGTTGATAAATTTCGCCGTTTGCCAAATATCTTTCTTCGTTGCCGTTAGCGTCCTTCTTGGTGTTATAATATGCCTCAAAGACATCTTTCATGGCTCTTTCGGTATCGGCAAGCAGTTGCTCGGTAGCTTGTATTTCGATATCGATATTATCGAGCTTTTCTTGTATGTAAGTCTGCACGTCTATTATTGACCTTTCGCTTGCTATTCCCTTATCGAAAATATAAGTTTCCAGCGCCTTTATATTATAATTCCTTATCGCCATCACCCTTGAATGCATGTCCGCGAAAGTCATTTTATTGGATGCGGAGCGGAAATTGCCGGCCATTTCTATCATTGCGTTAAGATATCTGATTATATCTTCCACTTGAGTATTATACACATCGTATAACTCCACATAATCAAAATATGAAAAATCCACTTCCTCGCCGATAAGCGTGCCCAACACTTCGTCGTAGCCGTAGGTTTTCTTAAACTCTTCTATGTAATTGTCAACAATGGAGTTCAATAAGTCTATGCATTGTTTTTTCTTCAAACCAAGCTCTTTATCATTTTGCAATGTAACTACAAATCTTGTGGAGTTATATGACAAAGAACGAAGCTCGTTCAACTGCAAAGGATTCTTGGTGGCGATTTCTTTTATTATCATAATCTTCTCCATAATGTCTTCGGGAACTATGCCGGCTATGGAGATATTGTCCTTTATCTTTCCCTTGAGCCTGGATCTTTCCTCTTCGCTGAAATTATTGTCGATTAGCGATTTATTGATAATATTATCGGCTTTTATCTTTGTTACATCAAGCTTTCTGCCCCACGGATCCAAGCCTTCTTCCACGCCTTTATAATTAAATTCAATAATGGCTTGATAAGTTTGTCCGTTTTCGTTAACCGCCAACATAATTATCCCCGTTATTGCGCCTACAACAACAGCCGCTACNNCAACAACCACTATTCTAACTAAACTTCTCTTCACCAATCCAAATAAGGATTGAAAAGTAATTTCGCCTTTATATGCGTTATTGTCGTTCACTTTGCCTCCTAATTATATATGTTGTTTGATAATTGCTATTATAGCACAAGCGAATAGTTATATCAAGCAATTTATCTTTTCACGCCGTTGCGGTTATCGTAATTTTTAGTCAAATTCAAACATTAAATTGCAGCTTTTCGGGATAAACCTTGTTGTATTTGTCGATAACAATCTTATGCTTGCCTCTCTCCACATTAAAAACATAATTGGCGCTTTTATCCGATTTAATAAGCACGGGGAGAGTGATATTCAAGGTTATGTCCTGTTTGCTGTAAATAATAAATTCCGCCCCCCTTTCGTTTTCGATAAATTGACGAATAACGAATTTGCCGCCATTCCCTTTCAAAAACTCTTCATCGTCAATCATTACCGAAGTTTCCTGATCAGAAATATTTATGCTGAATTTACGTCCCACTATCTTTATATTAGCCAATCTGTGATTGCCTTCGGCCAATGTTCCAAACATTAGCGCCGTTTTCATATCGTCTCTGAAATATTCCACGTCCAGCATTTCCGTCATGCCCATAAGCCCCATTAGGTTGCCGCTTAAAGAATGCTCAACCATGTTTTTGTTCTTAAGTTTTTTTGCGGGTAGATAAAAATCAGGGGTGATATTGTATTCCCTTAGTATGTTCGAATACATTCTGGCGCTGCTCAGCGCTACGGCGCTTTGCATTTCGCTTACTCCGTACCGTTTCAAACCAAGATATATCATATAATTGAGAATGGGCGAAATCATTCCCCTGTAATTTTCGTAAGGATAAATCTCTTGACCTGAATTATTAAGCGTTTTTTTACCGTAAAGCGGATGGCTTTTAGGCAAAGTAGGCACCATATATTCGCCGCCGAATTTTTTGGGGTCCTTCAAATTCAAAATAAGCTTTTCCAATTTGTCTATATCGTCTACCGCTCCTGCAATAAGCGGCAAAAAAGAATTGGCTCCGTAAATGGAAGAAAACTCTCCGTTCAAATACCGATCCATATACAAACCCAGTTTATCATTAAATAAATTCTTATTTATAGCCATTTTAAGCCGTTTTTGGGCCTGCGATATTTCTTCCGCTTTCTTGTTGCCCGCAATAACCGCCATTCTGTGCGTTATATCCAAAGCAAGCAACTTATAGCAACTCATATCCAAACTGTAAATATCCAAATTCTTTATGTCTTTGAGCGGAGAATTTTGCTGTTTATACGCGATTTCGCGCAAGGTCATCTTGTCCGCCTTGACTAGGTTGCCGTCAATTGGGGTGTTTTCTATCAGAACAGGCAATATTTTCTCAATTATCTTATGATTTCTTGTTCGGCAAAAAATTATCCAAGCCGTCACCGCTCCCAAAATTTTATCGCATGCGCACAATTCAATCTGTTCAAACGCTCCCTTATATTCTCCCATTAACGCTTGAATTAAAGCTCCCGCCGCAAGCATTGTTGAATCATAGGAATAATATTTATTGCATTTGTTTCTGTCTTCCACCAATAAGGTTCTCAGCGTAAAAGGATCATAAATTTTATGCCATACGCTTCTGCTGACGGCGTTGGAGATGTTTTCGCCCAATTCGCCGCTGCCCGCCACCTTTTCGGCGGTAAAAACAAGCTCGGTCTTACTGGAGCCGTCATTGATTTCTTCCAGCGAAGGCATGTTTTCATAAATATCTTCATCGCCCACCGCCAAGAAAAAAGGCGCTCTGGAAAACTGCGCGTCTAAATTATACTCATAAATAATTGATTTGCTTTTAACCGTTACCGTGCTTGCCGGGAAATAGCTTTTGGCCGCAAAAAACTCCTTTTTCCCTTCGCCGTCTTCAAATCTAACCTCATAACGGTCTTTTATTTCGGCGTCATAATCGGTAAACTGTATCTTGCCCGGAATAACCGCTCTTTGGCAAGCCTTCCCTTTTATCAATTCTCCGTCCGCATCCTGCATTTCGGCTTCCTCGGGAGCTACCGCAAAAAATTCCACCCTGATTTTAATCTTTGTCATGGCCGAAATTATCATTACCAGCTGCGACTTGGAATATTTAATGAAACTTGCGGTTATGTCGCCATGATTAAAATACGCGAAGCTCCCGTCTTTATTGGCGGCAAAGAAATTGCCGGGATTGTCCAAAAATTCTTTATCTTCCACCCATTTGCCCAATCTTTGATAAGTTATCTTGGCGCCCCACATAGTGCCCAGCTTGCCGCAAAGCATAACTCCGTTGGGCTGCGAAAACGAGAGGCCGTACGCGGCCAAAGGCGTTTGCGGATATCTGAAATTTTCTTTAGACGGCCCTTTGCTCTTTATTTCAACATAATCCTTAAAAAAAGGCGGTCTGCCTTCAAAACCGTATTCGCGATTAATATATTTCATTTTACCTCCCTATAAGGACCCCTCTTTCCGACTCTTTCTTATCATCCAAAACGCTTAGAACATAGTCCGCGCAAGCGCTCGTTTCCGCATATATTTTGACTTTTTTGGGCAATCGCTTCAAATAAAATTGGGCGGAAGCGATAAATTCGTCATACAGCGTATCGGATACGGTCGCCAAAATATTCTTAAAAGGTTTTTCGGCGTATATGTTAAGTATTTCCTCGCATATTTTTTGACATTTATATGCTTTTTTTTCGGTTTTGCCGGCATGGCAAAGCCCGCATTTATCGTACAGCAACGCGCTAAAAGTATTATACCTTTTTTTCCTGTTTATTGCAATTATGGAGTATTCCTCTATCGCCTTCATTTGGGATTTTTCTTTATCATTTTTCAATAATATCTTAATTTGATTATATAATTCCTTAAATTTCTTGTGGGTGATAAAATCTATAAGTATAAACCCGCCTATATTTCTTAAATTTATTTGCCTTATAATCTCTGCCGCCGCTTCCAAATTAATGGCAAAATGATTGCCGTAGGCGCAAGCCTTGGCGTTGACATCTATTACCGTCATGGCTTCCGTTTCCTCAATCACCAATTCCGCTCCGCTTTTTAACTTTACTTTTCTTTCAAACAACGCCAAAATTTGCCCTCTTAACCCGTAATAATCAATTAACGGTTTTATTCCGTCATAATAATCGGCGCCTTTGATGTTTATATCTTTTTTATCGGCAATTATTTCTAAATCGGAGGCTGAAAGTTCCCTTATGGTTTTCTCAAAAATATCTTCTTTATAAATGCATTTAATCCTCGAACAGTCAACGCTGTTGATTTTTTCGTATTTTTCGTTAAGACAATTTATTTCTTCCCTTATCGCCGCTTCGTCGGCCTGCATGGCGGCGCTTTTTATAATATAACCTCTGCCGTTTGGGGGAGGCAGCTTTTGCATAATTTCCGCTCTTTGCCTTTTATCAAGTTTATTAGAAAACTTATATCCCTCTATTCCTTCCACAAATATCGCATATCTTCCCGGCAAAGTAATCTTAGCGCCCAGCACCGCCCCTTTTTCGCCTTGCTCTTCTCTTTTAACCTGGCATCTTATATAATCTCCGCTTTTGTACGAGGCGTTTTTCTTGATTTCCAGAATACCGTTTTTCCTGTCGGCATCATATCGCACAAAGCATTGCTTGTTTCTGACATTCTCCACCTTGCCGATATATACATTATTTACCGCGTCATCGTAAGGCAGCGCAAAAAAATCGATTATTTCCCCATTTTCCATTTTTATTGCCATAATATAATCCTTTTGGCAAGTGATTAATACTTTCGCGCTCATAATAACCCTTTAATATACTCCCCCACTTCCTTTAATTCTCCGTTTTGGTCCACATATTGGTTTAATCTGGTGACATCTCGTAACTTAATATCAAGATTAAACGCTTGATTAAGTTTTTCCGTGAATCTGTCGCATCTTAAATTTGTATTTCCGAAAGCCGACAACAAATAGATTCCGTCAGCGTCCGCTTTTATCCGATATATCAAAGGCGAAACATCTTTTTCATAAACGCCCGACTTGCTTTTTACTTCCATAAAAAACGGTTTTTTGTTGATGTTCTCCAATATTTCTTTAATTTCGACGGCTTTATCGTTTTTGATAAAATAATCCGAAGCGATAACCTTCCCCGCGATGTTGGGTTTGGTTTGGGTAATATGGCATTGGCTTGCCTCCAGGCCTTGGGGGCAACAGTTATTATACAATTCCAAAAAGCCTTGGGGGTCATCGTACGAAGTCTGAACGGTCGCCCATTCGGCAAGGCTTTCAATGCCCAAAGATAACGGCTGCGACATATTAATCAGCATATGGGGATTGAACCCCCGCGAATAATCAATGGGAATATGCGTCCTGCGAAGCGTCTTATTGATTGTCTTCAATATGTCGATATGAGATAAATATACGGCGTTCAAAGCTTTGCGAAACTTGAAGCTAAGCATTTCCTTCCCCCTTATGCCTGCGGCATTTGCCTAATGAGGAAACTCCGCACATTTGACACTCATTTTTGCATGAAGGGGTGGTCAATCCTTGCATGGCTTTTTTATACTCCTTTATGAGATAACTCTTTTTTACCCCGAAGTCTATAAAATCCCAAGGCAATCTTTCTTCCAAATCCCTTTGGCGGGAATAGCTTTCCATATCCAATCCCGTACTCTCAAAAGCCTTAAGCCATAAATCATAATTGAAATGCTCGTCCCATCCGTCAAAACGGCAACCGTTATTATAGGCGTTTTCGATAACATATGAAAGTTCCCTGCCCCCTCTGGCGAACACGCCTTCCAGTTTGGATACCTCGGCGGTATGCCAATTGTATTTGACGCCTTTTATCCTTTTTAACTCGTTTCTTAACAATATCTGTTTGCGCAGCATTTCATCTATGCTTATTTGTTCCACCCACTGAAAAGGCGTAAGCGGCTTAGGGACAAACATGGCGGTGGAAAGATTTATGGACAAAGCTCTGTTCCTTCTCTTTCTATAATAAATCTCGTTTATCCTGTTCGCGATTTCGGCTATGCCCAGTATATCCTCGTCGGTTTCGGTGGGCAGCCCCAGCATAAAATATAATTTAATGTTTGAATAGCCGGTTTCAAAAGCAATCTCCATGGATTTGTTTATGTCTTCGTCGGTAATATTCTTGTTTATTACATTTCTCAATCTTTGAGTGCCCGCTTCGGGCGCGAAGGTTAAAGAAGATTTCCTTGCTCCTTTCATAAGTTTGGCGCTGAAGCTGTCCAGTCTTAAACTGGGCATTTGCAGGTTTACGTTTTTGCTGTCCGCAAGGCATTTTATGTCGGCGATAACACCGTAAATGTCCTCATAATCTCCCGTTGACAATGAACTCAAGCCTATTTCTTCATGGCCAGTGTTATGCAGCAATTTTTTGGCGTAATCAACCAATGTTTCCTTATCTCTGTATCTTATGGGACGATAGAAAAAACACGCCTGACAAAATCTGCATCCCGCGTAGCACCCCCTGAATAATTCCAAAACGGCTCTGTCGTGCACTATTTCAAGATTGGGAATGAGCGGTTTGGTGGGATAAGGCGCTTTGTTCAAATCTTTTATTACCGCCTTCTTAACTTTAGTAACGGTGATGCCGTTTTTCGTTTCCGCCAATAAAGGCACATATACGCCGTCTATTTTTGCCGCTTCCCTTAAAAAACTCCGCTTGTCTTTTCCGCATTCAAGATATAGCTTGCACAGTTTTGAATTGACTTCTTCGCCTTCGCCTATATAAACTATGTCAAAAAAATCCGCAAAAGGCTCGGGGTTGGCGGTGCAAGGGCCGCCCGCTATGAGTATGGGATAATCGTCGCTTCTGTCTTTTGCTCTAAACGGAATATGGGCCAAATCCAGCATATAAAGCATATTGGTATAAGCCATTTCGTATTGCAGAGAAAAGCCTATCATATCGAAGTCTTTCAAAGGCTTGCGCTTTTCAATGCTCATTAAGGGAATGTTATGTTCTTTCAGCAACTCTCCCATATCCGGCCAGGGAGCGAAACATCTTTGACATACTATGTCCTTATCTTTGTTGAGAATGTCATATAAAATAGCTATGCCGAGATTGGACATAGCTACCTCGTAAACATCGGCGAAACATAAACAAAAACTTAATTTATGTTCCTTATCCATATCGGGAGTATTATATTCTCCTCCCGTATATCTTGCAGGTTTTTCCACCCGCATCAATAACTCTTCAAAACGCAATCTGTCCCTCTTATTTATTCATTGCCAGCGACGCCGCTCCTATTATCCCCGCGTCATTGAGCAAGCTTGCTCTGACAACCTTTACTCTGGGATTGATTTTGCCGCCGTAATGGTATCGGTTCACATAGCGCTGTATCAATTTAATAAAGTAATCGCCTTCATTGGAAATTCCCCCTCCGATAAGCACCTTGTCGGGACGGAAAATATTTATTAAATTGACCACTCCGCAACCTATGTATTTAATATATCTTTTAACCACTTGCTTTGCCGCCTTATCGTTTTGTTTGGCGGCGTCAAATGCTACTCTTCCGTTTACTTTGCCGTATTGAGCGGCTATTTTGTGCATTAACGAATCGGGATTCTTTGCCATGGCTTTTTGGGTGTCTCTGATTAAGGCCGTGGCGGACGCGTACGCCTCCCAGCAGCCCCTTCTGCCGCAAGTGCATTTTTCGCCGTCAATACGAATGACCATATGCCCCGCTTCGGCTCCCGCCCCCATTTTGCCGGCAAAGATTTTGCCGTCAAGTATAAACCCCGAGCCTACGCCCGTTCCCAAAGTGATGAATATGCAGTTGCGGCTGCCTTTCCCACTTCCGAACAAATATTCGCCCAGCGCCGCGCAGTTGGCGTCATTCTCTATGTATACGGCGTCGCCTTTCCAATACTTTTTGAATTCGTCAACCAAAGGCGTGTCGTGAAAGTTAAGGTTATTGGCAAAGGTAATTATTCCTTTCTCAGCATAAATGGTACCCGGACAGCCTATTCCTACGCCGCTTATGTCCTCAAATCTCAAACCGGCATCGCTTAAAATCTTTACGCAAAGCTCATACATGTCTTTTACCATTACGCTGTAATGCTTGTCGGGAAATGTTTGACAAATGTCTTTGCATATTATTTTCCCTTCCTCGTTGACAATTCCCGCTTTTACGCTCATACCGCCAATGTCTATCCCAATATAATGCTTCATTTCACACTCCTTTTATACGCTGACGGCAACAACCGTCATTTTTCCCGTAAGTTTAGCTTTATAGTCGGCAGGCAAAAATACCGTGGAACCTTTTTTGACAGGGTAATTATCCGCTTTGCCGCTTCCGTTTATAACCGTAAAAGCCGTAAAGCTGCCGTGGTCATACATATCAAGCGCGCTCTCCACAATTATTTCCCTTACCGTAAAATACCGATTTTGCGCAAGCAATCTTTCTTTATGGCCCTCAAAAGCGTCATACTTTAAGTTTTGCTCAGGAAGGGCATATTTGCGGCAATTGACAACATCCAAGGCTTTTTCTATGTGAAGCTCCCTTTTGTTGCCGCTTGCGTCAATTCTGTCATAATCGTATACCCTGTATGTGACGTCGCTTGATTGCTGTACTTCCAGCAAAGTCAAGCCGCCTCTTATGGCGTGCAAAGTTCCTGCGGGCACAAGATAGTATTCGCCGGGCTTGACTTTTATTTTGTTAAGATATTTTTCCACTGAGCCGTCAATTATTGCTTTCTTCAAGTCCTCTTTATCGATATCCGTATTCAGTCCCAAATAGATTTCTCCGCCGCCGCCATCGCCGCATACGTCGCATATATACCACATTTCGGTTTTGCCGTATTGCCCTTCGTTCTTTAAGGCGTATTCGTCATCGGGATGCACTTGTATTGACAAGGTCTGATCGGCGTCAATGAGCTTTATAAGCACGGGAAAAAACGGAAACTTTTGACCTTTTGAGCCTAAAAACTCGGGATTGTCTTTTAGAATACGGGCAAGCGTAAGGCCGCTGAAACAGCCGTTGAGCGCTCTTGATTGGCTTTTATCGTTTACCGACAGCTCCCAGCTTTCGGCAATTTTTTCCGATTTGGCCTCTTTATTCCATTCCTTTTTTAATTTGCTGCCGCCCCAAATATAATCTCTGGTGTCATAACTAAGCAAAATTGGATATTTCTTCACTCGTCCGTTAACCTGCCTTAATTCTTAACTAATTATGTCTTGCCCGTTCAAGCTTTTTCCTTAAAAACGCTATATAAATAATAATATAACCGCGCGCACAAGTCAAGACTACCGCAATATCATTGTAAATAGTTTAAGCATAAAAAAAGGATCTTGCTTAAGCAAAATCCTTTCGTTCTTAATAACCGCTATTCCTATATGTACCGTCAGCGTTTATATCTTGCCAAAATATCCTTGCCCGAAAGAATCCTTTTAACCTCTTCGGCGTACTTGTTTTCCGCCTTCACGGGCTTTTCAATTACCTTCTTGGGTTCTTTCTTGGCCTGCTTCATTCTGGTGGGAGCGGCATAGCCTTCTCTCAGCCAGCTTTCCTCAACTTGAATAAATCCGCTGAATTCAGAGGTGTAATCGCCTTCTTTAACATTTATATCATAAACGTCTTTGCCCTTAAGCTTTAAGTAAGAAACTATGGGAAGTATATCGCCCTCTCCCACCGCAAAGCCTACTGCGTCAACCGACGAAGTTACGCCGATAAGCGTGGCGTCTATAATCTGTCGAGTGTCAAGCTTATTCCTTCTTCTGGACGCTATGGGAGTTACCGCGTCATAACCCTTTGCGGCAATATATTCATTAAAATCGCGGTTTCTTTTGGCAACATAGCTGTAAAATTTCACATTGGAAATTTCAAATTGTTGCTCTAACCTCTCCGCCAATTTCTTAAATCCTTCACAGCTTATTCTCAAACTGGCAAGGTCTATGAGAACCGCTATTTTGGGCTTATTCATACTAATCCTCCAACATATGATTTATATAATTTTATTTTGTCGATAGTAATAATACAGGTATTGTTGAGCATATCCGCTGAGGTTTCCGAATATGTCCACAAGCTTATCGCATTTATTGACGCATGGGGGAAGTCCCATGTCGCGATAAACTCTGCCTGTCCATGTGTCCAAAGGAAAAACATCCTCCTTATGATAAGCGAACAGCAATATGCAATCGGCTACCTTCCTTCCCACCCCCGGCAATGACATTAACGCTTTCCTTGCCTTCTCGGTATTTTTATCGTAAAGGTCAAGGTCAAAACTGTCTTTTAACATATTCGCGGTTTTGACTAAATAAGAAGCGCGGTAACCTGCGCCTATTCTCCTGTAAAAATCCACGCCTTCGCTACAGAGAGCCGCTATTGTAGGAAAAGCTTTTTCTCCACCCTCAATGTCTTCTCCAAGACATTGGCACAATCTGTTCAGTATCCCCTTTATCCGCGGTATATTGTTGTTGGCGGACAAAATAAAAGATATAATCGTTTCTGTCGGATCCTGATTCAGAATCCTGATACCTTCGCCGAATTTTATTGCTTCATTAAGAAATTCATACTCAGCCAATTTTCGTTTAATGCTCTCATAATCCCTGTCTAAATCAAAAAAACGAACGGCGTAAGCGATATCATTGGATTTAATTATAACACGCTGATTATCATATTTCAAGTGGCAAATCATATTTTTCGCAATAATTTTGTAGTTCTCTTGTTCTTGAGAAAAACGAAAAATCTGACCGCTTTCAAGAATATGCTTAATATTAAAAGAAAAAGTGTCAAAAACCGTTATTTGATTCTTTTGGATACCATAACGCATGTCTTGGGTACCTTAACCGTTATTATTCGATAAACAGAATGGCGCAGAGATTTTTGCCGAAAAATCTTAAAATAATAAAAGAAAATATCCCTTTCCCTTAGGGATATTTTCTTCATTTTTGCGTGTTAATCAGTTAGCGTAAACGCTTACTTTCTTGTAGCGTTTTTGCCTGTCTCCGCCCTCTTCAAAACGCACCACGCCGTCGATAAGAGCGAATAAAGTATCGTCTTTGCCTCTGCCCACATTGTTGCCGGGACGCACCTTAGTGCCCCTTTGTCTTACGAGTATATTGCCGGCAAGCACAAATTGGCCGTCCGCTCTCTTGGGACCAAGTCTTTTTGATTCGCTGTCTCTTCCGTTTCTGGAGCTGCCCATTCCCTTCTTGTGAGCAAACAATTGAATATTAATAAACATTTTCTCGTTCCTCCAATTTAATAAAGCCTTTATAGCCGTCTCTCAAGTCCTTTAAGCCTATTTCCATTGCCCTTAGAACCGCCTGTTGCCGAATATGCTGTTCCTTATCGCTGCTTATAGGGCAAACAAACTTCAAATATCCGTCATTTCTCTGATAATCCACTTCTCCCGATATATCCATTAACGCCATTAAAGCTGTCTGCGCTATCGCCGATACCGCGCTGCACACGATATCCTTTCCGCTGTCGGCATATCCGCTGTGTCCTTTTAATTCAACGCTTTGAATATCATCAGCTTTTTTTGTTATTATGATATTAATCATTTCAGCCGACTATATCGATAATCTTGATTTCGGTATACGGCTGACGGTGTCCTTGACGCTTGCGCTCATTCTTTTTGGGCTTATACTTAAATATGTTGATTTTTTTGCCTTTGCCGTTATAAGTTACTTCGGCTTCCACATAAGCGCCTTCGACAGGATTGCCCACCTTGATTTTGCCTTCATCGTTAATCATAAGCGCGTTAAACTTAATCTTGCTGCCTATTTCTTGATTTAAGGCCTCAACCTTCAGTACCGTATCCTTGCTTACCTTGTACTGCTTTCCGCCGGTCTCAATCACTGCGTACATATCTTTTAACCTCCTAAGAAGACTCGCTAAGTCGGGCGGCATACATATGCTCTTTAAAACCCTTATTAAGCGGCATATAATAATTTAACACAAATTAAATACTTTAGCAAGGATTTTTGAGCGGTATTTTGTCAGTATTTATACCCTCAAAGCAAATAAAGTATACTTTTACGGTTTCTTCTGCTATAATATAATTTATGAAAAAGCTTAAATTCTATAAAGAGCCCGCATTTTTTATAGGACTTATACTCTTATCCGTAGGCATGACTTTTGTGGTAAAAGCCGACTTAGGCATAAGCGTAGTGCAGTCGGCGGCGTATATTCTGTCCCTAAAAATTAAAGCCGTATCCTTTGGCACATTCAGTTACATAGTGCAATTTTTGCTGATCGCGATATTATGCGCGGTAATCAGAAAAATCAATATACGCTACATAGTATCTTTTGTCTCCGCCATACTTTACGGATATATCTTGGACCTCTGCATGTATCTTATGCGCTCTTTGCCTAACGACGCGCTGTATCTCAGAATAATATATTTCGCGGCGGGCTTTTATCTTATAGTTATCGCGGTAGCTTTATTCTTCCGCACCAACATTCCCCTTATGCCCTATGACATATTCGTAACCGACCTTGCCAGGGCAAAGAATTGGAACATCAATACGGTAAAAATTATTTATGATATATGCTGTCTTGCCGCGGGAGTGGCGCTTTCATTAATTTTCTATAAAAAACTGGTGGGTATAGGCATAGGAACCATAATCACGGGATTGTTTTCGGGCATATGCATAAAATATACCGGAAAACTCATGGATAAGATATTGGTGTTCACTCCCATATTCAAAAAATTGGACAAATCGCTTTGATTAATGGTATAATCAATATAAAATTTCGCAGGAGAAACAGATGAAAAAACCTTTTTTAACTTTAAAAAAAGCCAAAGAGATTATTGCAAAATATTCCACCCCCCTTCATGTATATGACGAAAAGGGAATTGTGGAAAACGCAAGGGAATTGTATGATGCCTTCAGTTGGAATAAAGGTTTTAAGGAATACTTTGCCGTAAAAGCCACCCCCAACCCCGAAATACTTCGATTGCTCAAAAAAGAAGGCTGCGGAACGGACTGTTCTTCTTATACCGAATTGCTTATGGCCGAAGCTATGGGCTTTAAGGGCGACGAAATAATGTTTTCCAGCAATGAAACTACCGCCGAGGAATATATTCTCGCCCGCAAGCTTGACGCCATAATCAATCTTGACGATATTACCCACATAGAATTTCTTGAAAAGCATGCGGGCATACCCGAAAAAATATGCTTAAGATACAATCCCGGCGGAAAATTCACTATCAACAATCAGATTATGGGCAATCCCGCCGACGCCAAATACGGGCTTACCCGCAGTCAGCTTACCGAAGCGGTAAAAAAGCTTATGTCCAAAGGCGCAAAGGAATTCGGCCTGCATGCCTTCCTTGCCAGCAATACCATGGGAAATGAGTATTACCCCAAGCTTGCTCAAATAGTCTTTGAAACAATAGTCGAGCTTCACAACGAAACGGGAGCCAAATTTATTTTTGCCAATCTCAGCGGCGGCATAGGCGTTCCCTATCGTCCCGATCAACCCAAAAACGATATTTATATTATCGCCAATGGCGTAAAGGAAGCTTACGAACAGACTATCCGAAAATCGGCGCTTAAGGATATAAGCATATATACCGAGCTTGGAAGATATATGCTTGCCCCTTACGGATTGCTGTTGACCACCGCCATTCACGAAAAACATATCTATAAAGAGTATATAGGCGTTGACGCTTGCGCGGCGCATCTCATGCGCCCCGCCATATACGGCGCTTATCATCACATAACAGTGCTGGGCAAGGAAGATTGGCCCTGCGACCATGTATATGATGTTGTGGGCTCATTGTGCGAAAACAGCGATAAATTTGCCATTGACCGAAAATTGCCCCGCATCGATATAGGCGACATTCTTGCCATACATGACACAGGCGCCCACGGCTTCGCCATGGGTTACAATTATAACGGCAAATTGAGAAGCGCCGAAGTGTTATTGAGGTCGGACGGCAGCTTTGAGCTTATACGCCGAGCCGAAACGCCCAAAGATTACTTCGCCACCTTTAATTTCATTCCCGAATTTCATAAATACAGATAATGAAAATCAATAATCGATAACCGTCAGTCCTCCCCGCTTGGAGAGGACTATTTTTTTTGCCCGATATTCCCTTTGCACACTGCCTTCCGCCGAATACTTTCCAATCAACGGCGTTTTAATTAAAACGGCTTCAGCATTGTCTTGCCCTTCATTTGCCCAATCGCCCATGGACACATACGCTTTTACATTTTCATTATATAATAAATACTCTGTTTTATTATCGTCCCAAGCGTAAAGAGACTTAAACGAAAACACAACGGAGGGCAAATCCGCATTGCCGCCCTCAAACCAGCTTTGCTGAGCGGATGGTATTTCTCCTCCGCGGTAATCCATAATATATAAATAATAAGCGGGCTTATCTTCGGCAAAAACGGTAATGCGAAAATTTCCGCAAAGACCTTTTTTTCTATTATAAAGCGTATATAAACTGTCGGTGTGGGCGATGCCTCCTACAAAATATTTGGAGCGCATATATCTTTTCAACTGAGCGGTTTTATCAAACAAGCTTGCCATGTCATAATCGCCGAAAAGCGCGGTAAAATAAGTTTTGCCGTTATCAAAAAGGGCGGTATACTCATCTATAATATTCATTGTGGAGGCCATAAAAAGGTCGGTGGCGATGGGCTGAGGCGCTATATTATTGCCGCCGAGTATTACTAAATCAGGTTTGCTTTCAATCAATAAATCATTTATATACTCTTTTGTTTTTTGGCTGAATCCCCCTTCCCCTTCCAGCAGTCCCGCCAGAACAAGCGCGCAAAATTCGCCTTTATCGTCAAATCGCAATTTTTCTCCGTAATCAGCAGGCGTTACTTGAAAATATGACAAAATAAAAGAAAAAATAAGAGGAAGCGTTGCAATGAAACCCGACAGCTTCCTCAAAAACCTGATTATCCTTTGTTTGTTCAAAAAAGGATATCCTCCATAAAAAAGTTACACGGATTATTCCCAAAGCAAAAAGATTTATACTAATAAAATAATCAGCCTCTTTCGTTTAATGGCACATAATCTTGTCTTTCGCAAACCGCCGTATAGCCGGGACGAATGATTTTGCCTTTATTGGATATTTCTTCTATTCTGTGAGCTATCCAGCCCGTAATTCTCGCCACCGCGAAAATAGGCGTAAACAACTCTTGCGGCAATCCCAGCATATTATAAACAAAACCGCTGTAAAAATCCACATTGGGGCTGACCCCTTTATATATCTTGCGTTTTTCGGCTATGACTTCAGAGGCTATGCGCTCCACTTTGTCATACAGTTCATATTCCTTTTCCAAGCCCTTTTCTATGGCAAGATGCTTGACATATTCCTTAAATATTTTGGCTCTGGGGTCGGATATGGAATAAACGGCATGGCCCATACCGTAAATAAGCCCCGCTTTGTCAAACACTTCTTTATTGAGCAAGCTCAGCAAATAATTCCTGATTTCCGATTCATTATATTCGTGGCTGATATGGTTTTTCATGTCCTCGAACATCTTAATTACCTTGATGTTGGCGCCGCCGTGGCGGGGGCCTTTCAATGAGCCAAGCGAAGCCGCCACCGAGGAATATGTATCCGTACCCGAAGAGCTTACCACATGCGTGGTAAATGTGGAATTGTTGCCGCCGCCGTGTTCGGCGTGCAGTACCAAGCAAAGGTCAAGCAGTTTTGCTTCAAGCTGAGTGTATTTGCTGTCCGCTCTCAACAAATGCAATATGTTTTCGGCGGTGCATAAGTCTTTGCGCGGCTTATGAATGATAAGACTGGTATCGCCATGATAATGCGAATAAACCTGATACCCGTATATCGCTATTAAGGGAAATTGCGCTATAAGCTGCAAACCTTGTCTTAATATATTCTCAATGGAAATATCGTCGGGATTGTCGTCATAAGAATAAAGGCTGAGCACGCTTCTGGACAGCATGTTCATCATGTCGAAAGAAGGTTTTTTCATTATTATGTCCCTGACGAAATTCAAAGGAAGCTTCCTAAAGCCTGCCAGTATGTCGCAGAACTCTTCAAGCTCGTCTTTTGGCGGAAGCTTGCCGAACAATAACAAATAAGCGGTTTCTTCAAACCCGAATCGGTCTTCTTTAACAAAGCCGTTCACAATATCCTGAATGGGAATTCCTCTATAAAAAAGCTCTCCCTCGATAGGGATTCTGTTGCCGTTTTCGTCTATCTTGAAGGAATTGATTTCACAGATTTCGGTTAAACCCGCGACAACCCCGGCGCCGTTGACATCACGGAGGCCTCTTTTTACATCAAATTTTTCGTAAAAAGAGGAATCAATAATGGTGCTTTTTTCGGCAATTTCGCTGAGAACTTTAATCTTTTCTTTTACCTTTAAGTCAGTAAAAGTAAGTTCAGCCATAATAAATGTCCCTCCTGTTGACTACCGCGAATTTTCCAAATCGAATTGTTTTATTATATCACAACCGAATTAAAAGTGTCAATTAAACCAATTTGATTGATATATTAATAAATCAAGTATCCCGTTAATATAATAAAATAAATGAAAATATAGCAAGGGGGCGTTATGTTCTTCAAGGAATTCTACGATAAAGAGCTTTTAAGCGTTCAATCGGGCAAGCAAATCGGAAAAGTCAAAGGCGTCTTTATTAATAAATTAACCAAAAAACCCAAAGCTTTTATGGTAAAAGATAACAAAGAAAACAAAATGTATTTGCTGCCCCTCAAAAAGGTAGCGGGCAATAATGATAAAATAGCGGTTTATAATAAGCGGAGTCTTGTCGAAATTGAAGAAAACTTGATTAAAGATTTATTTTTATTGTCCGAAGACGTTATCGCTTACAGCCACGAAGGAAAAGCCTTGGGAAATTTTACGGACATGACTTTGGACGGCGACAGATACATATGGTTTGACAAACCCTATCCCGTTAAATTTATCAGCGGGCTGGAAAACAGCACAGTAACAATAAATATGGGATTAAAAAAGCCTAAGGACGCAAACCCCGCGATGGACGAAACTTCAAAAGCTGAAGAAAAAAAAGAGTCCCCCTCCCCCTATGTTCCTAAACAAACTACCGTAAGCGACTACAGCTTTTTGATAGGCAGAATAGTAATTAGAGACATAATCGACGAAACAGTGGGCGTAAACATTAAAAAAGGCACGGTAATCAATCAATCGGTAATAGATATGGCAAAAAAGGGCGGCAAGCTGGTATATTTGGCTTTAAGCTCGCTGTTGGATTGATAAACATATTATGGACATAGAAAGCAGAGTAATAAAAGCCGCTTATTACATAATAGAGCAAAAATGCACCGTCAGGGAAGCCGCGCGTTTTATGGGCTACGGCAAAAGCACTCTGCATACCGACGTTACCGAAAGATTGAAACTCATTGATACCGATTTATATAAGCAAGTGCGCAAAATCCTCAACATAAATTACAACGAAAAGCACATAAGAGGCGGAGAAAGCACTCGAAAAAAATATATTGAAACAAGAGATTGAAGGCGTTAATTGTTTTTTATGGGCGCCTCAAAAAGATTGCGCCTTTCGGGATGTTTCAAAGCCTCCTTCATTCTGAACCTTGCCCCTGGTATGTCAGCGTCGATTTTGTCAATCAATTCTTTCATATATTCCCTTTGGGTATGCTTATTGGCGGGACAAACATTGTTAAGCAAAGGCAATCGGAGTTTTTGCGATACCGAAACGATTTCTTTTTCGTTGACATACAAAAAAGGTCTTATCAAGGTTATCTTAGTTCTGTCCATATAAGATACGGGCTGAAATGTGCTCAGCCGCGACTCGTAGATCATGGACAATAAAAAAGTTTGCAGCATATCGTCGCTGTGGTGACCGAGAGCCAATTTATTCGCCCCTATTTCAACAGCTTTGGCGTTAAGGGCTCCCCTTCTCATCTTTGAACATAAACTGCAAGGCGATTTTTCTTTTCGAGCTTCAAAAAGTATATACGCTATATCTGTTTTTTCAATTATATGTCTTATTCTCAATTTGTTTTCAATATACTCGCTCATGGCTTCAAGCTCGCCGTAATCGGTTTCCTTAAAGCCCATATCAACGGTTATGGCGGTAATATGAAATTTTTGGGGACTGAATTTTTGATAGGCGCTCAGCGCCGTCAGCATTAAAAGACTGTCTTTTCCGCCGCTTACCCCAACCGCAATATGATCGTTATCTTCAATCATATTATAATCGGTAACGGCTTTTCGCACCTTCCCCAATATCAATTGCAAAGCTTTGCCTTCCATAAAAAACGCGCCCTTTCTTCCTTATAAATAATAATAAAAGTATACGCATTCCACGCAAAATTGTCCAGTAAAGATTAAGGGTAAGCGTTATTCTGACTTCGGCAAAGTTTGGTCCAAATACAGCGCGTTGCGCTGCTCTTGAGTCAATCCTTCAAACAATGAGGGATTTTCTTGAAAATATCGGGGGATTATTTGGAGCTCTCCTTTTTTATCAATCGAAAGCAGCGTATAGCCGTCATTGAACTCCGCTTGCCCGCTCAAATTGTAAGCGGATACATACAGCAAATATTCCCGCAAAAAATAACTGTTGTAAGCAACACTCAATGAATACAGAAGCTTCACGCCCATATATTCCACGCAATAATCGTTGACATGGTCATGTCCGCATATAACGGCTTTTGTGCTGTCCACCTCAAGTATGGCGTCAAACATCCCCGTATTATAGTGAGAATCGCATTCCGGTTCCCGCCGTTTTCCAAAAATAACGGTATCGTTTTGCTTTGCTTGATTATACGCCATTCTGTATTCTTTCAAGGGTATATGCATAAACATAACGGAATCGGGCATGCCGCCGTTTTGTTCGGCTATATCGTACATTTCCGATTTATACCATTCTATTTGGTCATATTTAATAAAATCATAACCTTCTTTGTATTCAAATCCGTATTCGGCGCAAATATCGGGATCCAAATAATTGCCCGAATCTATGAACACAAGACTTTGGATAACTTTCCCTTGGGCGTTTTTGAGATTTACAATACAATTGCCTTCGCCTGAAATATCGGGCGCTGAAGAGATTACGCAATGCTCATATTCCGAAAAATAACTCACTATTTCCGCTCTTTTAAGCCCTATTTCGCTTTCGGCGTCATGGTTTCCCAGAACATATCCCCAGTACTGATTATGCTTTTCGAATAGTTCGGCCAAGGCGCGCGCCGCTCGCTTGGCGTACGGGCCCAATACTATATCCCCGCAAAGCACCACCAAATCAGGGTTTTGGTGTTTTATGGCGTTTTCCATTACGGTAAGCGCGGTCGAGTCGCCGGGGATTTCGGTTTTTCCGTCCAAATGCAGATCGGCAAAGGTTATTATCGTAAAATCTTCTTGACAAGCGCTGCCGTCAGCGTAAGTCTTTATAAGGTAAGGCCGTTCGTTTTCGCTTTTAATAAATTTTACCACGGGTCGACCTTTAGTTTCCCGCATTAGGGTGGCGGCGTACGCGGAAATGGCCGTTGCCAACGCAAACGACAAAACAATAACGACAACAAAAACTCTAAAAGCTTTTTTCATTGACAGACCTCAAAATGCTTTATTCCGTAAGCATACCATGGTAAATCCCCATCCAAAAAGGAAGGGTATACGTGGTGGAGCCTTCCATTACGTTGGGGTAATAATGTCCATGCAATTCATATGTGGGTCCGTTATACTTATGCAGCGCTCTTTCGTCGGGAGCGGCTACCGCCCATTTCAATTTGTGGCCGCTTGCAATAACCTTCATCATGTCTGTAATCAAGTTCCCCGAGAACTTGAATTTTTCCCCATTTTCTATTTCATAAGATAATACCGCGCTGTCATTTATTCCTATTCCCCTCAAACTAAATTCGGCAATGTCGTCTCGCGCCGTTGAGGAAGCGGACAATTTTCTTAAATCTATGGGATGTCTCGAAAGCGACCAAGCGGCAGTTTCCAGAATATTGTTCCCGTATGCGTCCGTTATAAGCTTATCGGGATACGCCAATTGATATATGTAATACCATAACGGATTTTCGCTATATTTTATGGATATCCACCATTGATCTATGGCTTGGCGGTAATAGTTCAACAGCTCCTCATCGTCTTCCATTTGGAAAAGCAAATAAAAAGCCAGCATTGCCATTTCTTCGTCGGAATAGTTTAAGAACAATCTTATCAGCGTTTCAGAAGTGGGAGAGCCGTATTCAAAAGCCGAACCAAACATTTCTCTAACTTGGGGACCAAGCTGCTCGTCCAATGTCAGCATCATTAAGAAATGGCATTGCTTATGATATTGCGTCATAATTTTGGCGTATTCGTATGAAGGATGCAAAGCCGCCATACGGTATTCGTCATGCCACCTTTGATTGCCGGTTACATAATGAGCCAGCTTAAAAAGCGAAAGCGCGACGGCCGCCGTAAGCGGCGCTCCGCCCAATTGGGAGCTGTTATAAAAGAATTCCCTGTTGAATTTGCTCCATGTTCCGGGCTGTCCCGAGCCGTCCACCATCATATAGCCGTTATCCACTATATGCTTTGCCAGTCTGTCCATGGTGTTTGCGATTATTTTCCTGAGCTCTTTATCTTCAGGCCCCAATATGTCAAAAGCAAGTTTATATAAAAATAGATGTCCTATTATTTCATCAGAACTTGTGTCACCCTTATAGACTATATCCTCCACGCTGTAGCCTTCGCCGATTAAGCTGTCCCAAAGTCTTGAGGGTATTTCGCCGGAAGCGTCCACGGTAACTTCGCGCAAATTTTCACCGTTAATATAATATCCCAAAGAGCCCTCTTCTCTGGTAGATACTCCCGTGGCCGTGCCGTCGCCGTTGAACGACCAGTATATAAAACCGTCAATAGGGTTGTTTTCTTCTCTGAAAGAATAGGTGCGGGCAACATACCCTTCAAGGTTTCTGACTCGTTTGGCGTATTCTCCCTCGCCTTGACGCGGATCCGACCAATCGTCGCCCACAAAGGGATACATATAGTCTTCGGTCAAAAAATATGTGCGGACGCCATGCTGCAAATACTGTTCATAAGCATATTCAAACGCCGCCGCCGGACTGCAATTGGGCAGTTTCAAGGAATAATCTCCGCCTTTTTCCAATGCTACCTCGGACAAATATCTTCCGTTGGCGTCATCGTACATGGCGTTGGGCTGATAGCGCACATATGCTTCGACTTCGCCTTTGCGCATACAAATATTGGCAAGCAACAACACCGCCTCGGTGGCAAGCGTGGCGCTTCTTTTGGCGGCTTCAATTTCTTGAGGCGTCGCCGAAGAAGATTTTTTGAGCGAAGCGTAACGCATAAGCTCTCCCGCTCCGTACATCGATGTCCATAAACCGTCATTGTCGGTTTCTTTGGGCTTCCATTCCCCGTCCGTTAAGACGGCGTCGGAAACCATGCCGCGGCGGGATACATATTGCGAAGTATTATCGCTCATTAAAATAGCTTTTTCCTTGCCGCTCATTTGCACCATTTGTATGTGCGTTACCCCCTCGTCCATTATCGTCCAAATTCCATTCCCGCCGTCGGGGACAATGGCTTTAAGCTTACCGTTATTACTGTAAAAATATCGGTCTCCCATAAATCTTTGTTGGGCGTCGCGAGAATTTACCGCGTTAGGGTCGGTTCTTAAAACCCCGTATTCGGTTATTGTCCATTGCGCGCCGTCCGCCGTGGTTACTGTTTGATAGTTTTCATAATCCGTTATGCCGCTTATTTCCTGCGGTATGCCCGAATTGCCGATTTCATAATATGTTACCAATTTCTGATAGGTACTGTTCAGCGATACGGCGGATAGCTTATAATCCACGATTCTTGGTCTGGTTCCCATGTCTTTGAATCTTTTAACGATCTTAAGCCTGACCGTATCCTTCAATCCGTCTGAAGTTTTTGCCTTTATCCACGCATAGCCTGGCTTTTTGGCGGTTACTCTTCCCCATTCGTCCACAGAAGCAAGCGATTTGGGAAAAACGCTCCATGTCAGTTTTCGATTCTTTATATTAATGTTGAAAGCGTAATCCACAGAACGCGAGTCTCCCACCTGCATTTGCCATTTCTCGGGCACAATGAGGCAAAAATCGGGCAATCGATTTTTTTTGCAGCCCGTAACGGTTATAGCCGTTAATAAGACCAAAGCAATTAAGACAATCACAACCAAATTTTTTTTCTTCATAATATCTCCCTAATTAAGTTTAATTTATTAAATATATGACAAACGCCCATGGGCGTAAGCGAACAAAACTTATGGTTTTGGAATTGCAGGCTGTAATTTTATTGCTTTTTGTCTGCGTAAAGAGTAATTTTTGATACTTCGATAGAAGTTTCTATCCACTCGTTACCGTCATCTTCGGTATGCAAGGTAGCGTATAAGAAGGGATATCCGTTATTTGAGACATTTCCCACGCACATGTGTATATTTGTAAAATCCCCCGCTTTCTCCACAAAATAATACCCCTTGACTTCAATTGACAATCCGCTCGGCAGCTTAAAACCGAGAGGTATTTCCCCTTTTTCCCGCAAAGAATCCATAAATTCAACCATGGTTTCGCTTTCATAATCCAAACCGTTGATATAAATGCCAAGGCTGGTTAACAGCTCCACTATTTTTTTGAAATCCTTTGAATCAAAGCCGGGAAAAACTTCTTTTATGTATGTTTCCAACGATGTTCCAAAGCCCGCGGGAGCGCTGAGAATTTCAGAAATATTCACAGTTTTTTCTCTGAGTATTATGTTCAATGCAATATTTGCAAGGCCTATGGTAGAACCGTCGGGAACCAACAGTAAAGAAAAAGTGCCGTCGTCTCTGTAAATTACTTGTGATTTTTCTTTGTTTATGAATGAGGAAAAATTATCTTCCCCCATTTTAATCGAAGATATCTCAAAAGTTTTTGTGTCTCTGAAAACCTTGCCCAATCGGCGAGTTATGGGCTTATTGGTATATTGGGGAGTAAAGCCTCTTATGGCGTCAAAGTATCTTTCCGAAATTTGTTGACAAGTTTCCGCGGAAAGAATATTCGCTTTCGCGGAAGCGATATTGACTTCGGTATCCGAAAAAAGCCTTTCCATCTGTTCAATCCGCATAGCCTTATACGCCGTAACCGCACGCTGCTTGCTTACAAGATTCAGCTCTTCAATCTTTGATTGAATGAGATTGGCTATAAGCGCATGGCCTTCGTTGGACGGATGCAGCCAATCCTTGTATAGAAGAGCGATGCCTTTTGAATAATCTTCTTTATAAAGATTATCAAATGCCGTATAAACATCAATTATTTCAAAAGCGCCGGGGTTTTGCTCTAAATAATCATAGATGATGCCGTTAAGAAATTGAAGAAGCTGGCCGCCTACCTTGCGGAATTTAGTTTGGTCGCCGTTTGCTTGCTCTAAAAAAGTTTCTTTTTGTTCGGGAGAAAGCAAAGTAGCCGCCGCGTCAAGAGGATTGTATACGGTATTTACCAAAATTAAAACATCGGGATTAAGTTCTTTTATTCTTTCTATGGACAAAGCAAAATATTGGCTGGCTTTATTACGCACCTTATTTAGATCGGTATAATCGTTCAATAAAACCTTAATTGCGGTTTCGCCTACATTGCCGTCCAAAAAATCGTTGCCGAGAATTGAAATATGTACGATATCCGCTTTGGAAACCCAGTATTGACGCTCCAAAGAGGGCGTGTCGGTCCTTGTCAGCCTGTTATACAAATCAGTGGTGGTATCGCCGGATACCGATTTATCCACATATCGGAAATTATTGCGTCTGCCCACTATGGCGTAATAACAATTGCTGTCCCTCTCGGAAAAAGGCGAAGAGCCCAAAATGCCTTCGCAGATTGAATCCCCCAAATATACAATTATCTTATCGTAGCTTTGTGAAGATTTGTAACCTACCGCGGCGACAACCGCAGTTCCCCCGATTAAAAGACAGCATATAATCCCAACTAAAATCTTTTTTAACATATCATACATTTCCTCTTAGAAATATACGCACATTTTTTTATATAATACCATAAAAATTATAATAAATCAATGTGGAAAATTCCACTTTACCATTGAATTTCGGCAAAAAATTATGTAGAAAAATGACGATAATCAAAAAAAAGACGGCCGACTATGCAGTTATCGACCGCCTTTTTGGCAGGAGCAGTAAGAATCGAACTTACATCATAGGAGTCAGAGGCCTATGTGCTACCATTGCACCATGCTCCATTGCGAATAATATTATAAATTTATTTCAGCTTTCTGTCAAATATTTTGCGCATTAAATTGACTGTTATAAAGGTTATAATAAAATCCTTTTTTATTAAGCAATTCTTCATGATTGCCTTGTTCCACTATTTTTCCTTTATCCATTACCAGTATAAGGCCCGCTTTTCTGATGGTGGATAACCTATGCGCGATAATAAAAGAGGTTTTGCCTTTCATCATGGCCGTCATGGCGTTTTGTATATAGCTTTCCGTTCTGGTGTCCACGCTGCTTGTGGCTTCGTCGAGTATAAGAATTTTGGGATCGGCGTAAATGGCTCTGGCAATGGTAATCAATTGCTTTTCGCCTTGCGAAATGTTGGTTACATCTTCATTTATCAAGGTATGATAACCTTGAGGCAAGGTGTCGATAAAATGGTCAATATGCGCTTTTTCGGCGGCTTTTTTGACATCCTCCAAATCACCGTTGGGTTTGGCATACGCTATGTTTTCCATTAAAGAGCCGCTTTCCAGCCAAGTATCCTGCAGCACCATGCCGAAAAGGCTGCGTAAATCTTTCTTTGCCATATTTCTTATGTCTATGCCGTCAATGGTTATTCTGCCTTTATCTATCTCATAAAAACGCATAAGCAAATTGACAAGGGTAGTTTTTCCCGCTCCCGTAGGCCCTACAATGGCGATAACCCCGCCGCTTTCCACCTTAAAATTAATGTCCTTCAAAAGCTCGGTATTTTTATCGTAAGAAAAATCCACCCCCTCAAACACCACTTCTCCTTTTACCTTGCTTATATCGGCAGGTTGAGCGACATCTTGAGGTTCTTCTTGACTCTCCAACAAATCAAACAGCCTTTGGGCGGCCGCCACGGTGGATTGTATGATATTGATAATATTTGCCGTTTGCATAATGGGCTGGCCGAATTGATGGCTGTACTGCATAAATGCCTGTATATCCCCTATCATAAGTCTGCCGCCCGCAAGTATGCCTCCCACAACGCTTATGGCGACATAGCTTAAATTGTTCACAAATTGCAGCATGGGCATAATAATGCCCGACAAAAATTGCGCGTTCTTTCCCGCGTCGTACAACTCTTCGTTTATTTCCTCAAAATTTTGAACGGCGCGTTTTTCCTTATTGTATAATTGCACCACCATTTTATTGGAATACATTTCTTCCACATAGCCGTTAAGCTGACCGAGTTTGGCTTGCTGCTTTACAAATTTCTTTTGCGATTTCTTTGCGATCACCATGGTGATTATCAAAAATAAAGGCAAAGAGCCCACCGCTATAAGCGTCATATAACCGCTGATTGTGAGCATCATAATTAAAATACCCACAATGGACAAAGCGCTGTTTATGGCTTGGGAGATAGATTGCTGCAGCGTTAACGATATTGTTTCTATATCGTTTGTAACAACGGACAAAATATTCCCCGACGAATGGGTGTCGTAATACTCAATGGGCAATTTCTTAAACTTTTCTTTGACATCCTTTCTCATTCTATACACCACTCTTTGGGAAACTCCCGCCGACAAAAAATAAGAAAGGAAATTCAACAGCGAAGACAACACATATATGGCGGCAACAATTATCAAGGTTTTTATGATATACTCCATATCCAATTTGCCGCGCATTATGCCGTTTTGCAAGGCGTTTATGGCGTTTGCCGTTATACGCGGGGCGATAATATACAGAATCGTACCCAAAGCGGCAAGAACGATTACCATTATCAAAAAAGGCAGTTGCGGCTTAAGATAATTTATAAGCTTTTTGAAAGAGCCTTTGAAATCTTTGGGCTTTTCCATAACCATGCCGTACATGGGGCCTCTGCCCATGCCGGGCTTATGTTGTCTCTCTTTTCGTGAATGGTGACGGATTTGCCTTGCCTCAGCCATTTGCTTGACCTCCTTTTGCCAGTTCCTCTTCGCTGAGCTGAGATAAAGCTATGTCTTTATACTCTTGGCATCTTTCCATAAGCTCTTCATGTCTGCCCATGCCCACAATTTTGCCTTTATCCAGCACTATTATGTTGTCGGCGTCCATAACCGTACCGATTCTTTGCGCCACAATTATAACCGTTTTGTCTTTCGTGTTTTCTCTCAACGCTTTGCGAAGCATGGCGTCCGTCTTAAAATCCAGCGCCGAAAAGCTGTCGTCAAACACCAATATATCGGCATCGGTGGCAAGCGCCCTTGCTATGGTCAATCTTTGTTTTTGCCCTCCCGATAAATTCCTTCCTCCTTGCTCCACAACAGCCTCATAGCCGCCCTCTTTTTCTTCCACAATATTCATGGCTTGGGCAATCTCCAAAGCCTGCTTTAATCTATTGTCTTTATCCGCGCCGTACAATACATTATCCTTTATATTGCCTTCAAACAAAACCGCTTTCTGGGCAACAAAGCCTATCCTTGAACGTAAATCCTTAAGCGACATCTCCCTTACGTCAACGCCGTCTATTTTGACTTTTCCGTCCGTAGCGTCATATTGCCTGGGAATAAGATTAATTAATGTGCTCTTGCCGCTGCCCGTGCCGCCTATGATAGCCGTTACCGTTCCTTTTTTGGCGGTAAACCTAATGTTTTCCAGCGTTTTCTTGGCCGCGCTGTCGGAATAAGCGAAAGAGACATTTTCAAATTCCACCAAACCCTGCCTTAATGGAAAAACGGGATTGGGAGGATCGATAATGTCAGGCTCGGTCTCCAGAATTTCATTGATTCGGGTGGCGGAAACGCTGGCTCTGGGAACCATAATAAATATTACCGAAAACATAACAACGCTGAACATTATTTGCATAATGTACTGTATGACCGCCATCATATTGCCTATGCCCGTATAATCAAGCATTTGCTTATTCAAATCGGAATTGATATTGAACACGGCTATGAACATTACCGACAAAGCCGTTAAGCTCATTATCAACATGATAAGGGGCATAAGCGCCGACATTATTCTTGCCGCCTTTAAGCCCGTTTGGGTAACGCTTTTATTGGCTTGGTCAAACCTTTTGTCTTCATATTCTTCGCCGCCGAAAGCTCTTATAACCCTTATGCCGGTTATATTTTCTCTGGAAACGGCAGTCAAATGGTCAATCTTTTTCTGAATGCTTTTGAAAAGAGGCACCACTTTTCTTGCTGCAAATCCTATAATAACCGCGACCATAGGTATAGACACCAATAATACCAAAGTCATTTTTGGGTCTTTGCTCATCGCCATGATGAGCCCGCCCGCAAACATGAAAGGCACATTAATCATCATGCGGAGAGCCATTATTATGAGATTTTGCAGCTGAGTTACGTCGTTGGTGGTTCGCGTAATAAGGCTGGCGGTGGAAAAAGCGTCTTCTTGGGATTTGCTCATCCTGATAACTTTATCAAAAAGTTTTTTCCTTATATCTCTGCCGAAAGCGGCGCCCACATTGGACGACAAATAAGCTACGGCTATTGAAAGAATTGAGGAAAGCAACGTTATAGCCAGCATAATCAGCCCGTTTTTTAATATTACGCTCAAATCGCTTTTTTGCTCAAACACAATTTGCGGGGAATTGTCTTTGTCCAAATAAAGCCTGCCCTGCTTAGGCGGGGAATCAATCTTTCCGTCTGTCGTCCTTAAAAATTTAGGTATGGGTATAAGTTCTCCCGTAGCGGGATTTAAGATATTTACGGCATTGCCGTCATCGTCGGTTTCCATGCCGATTATGACGGCATAATGCTTGCCGTTCTCTTCCATGGCGACAAGCTTGCCCGCGTCTGAATATTTTAGTTTGGGCAAGGGGATATCCTGATTGGATTGCGGTAATTTTATATAGATTATATCTCCTTTATCCGTGGTTTCATATACCACTTCGGATGTAATCCCTTTTCCGATAATTTTGCTCATTCTGTCCGGCAATAAAAGCGTTGATATTGATATCCCCGCCACCATTACCGCGATAAGCAAAATTATGCCGGCGTAAGGCTTAAGAAATTTCAGTAACTTTTTCAAACTGTCTCCGATTAATTAATGTAGTTAAAATATTATGATACCAATATGAATTTATATTATAAACCTTATATATAGTACTACAATTTTAACTTCTCATTCAACTCCTTAATTATGTTTTTATCTAATTTTATCACTTTTCTGTCATAGGTTAAAATGCCGTTGCATTCGTCCTCCACATCGCTTAATTCGGTATATACGGTAGCGCAAAGCCCCTTTTCGATCAGCGGGATAATCTGCTTTTCGTACAGCTTAATATATGCGTCCTGAAAAGCCTTTTGGTCATAATATTTTTTATATCCGAAAAATTTGGAATCATTATACATATGCCCCTTGACTTGAAGGGAATATCCGCCGAACTCGCTGAGCACAAAAGGTCTGTGGTCTCTCTTCATCTTTATGGGGCGGAAATAAATGTGCATGCTTTTTAAATCGCCTATGCCTTGGTCATGCCATCCGCTGGCGTGGTCTATAATCCTGGTGGCGTCATTCTTCTTGAAGAATTCATACGCCTTCTCGCTGTCGAATTGCCCCCACCCTTCATTGAAAGGCACCCATAAAGCAATGCTGACGCAGTTATAAAGGGTGTCTATCATTCTTTTTGCGTCGCGGTAGTATTCCTCTCTGCCTTCGGCGTCCTCTCTCGCGAAAGCTTTATAATTATTGTCTTTCATTCTGTTTCCGATAAAAGGCCGGAGCGCTATGGTAAACACGCTGTATTTACCTCCGCCGTTTATCATATCCTGCCATACCAGCATGCCCAATCTGTCGCAATGATAATACCATCTGAGCGGTTCAATCTTTATATGCTTTCTTAGCATATTGAAGCCCATTTCCTTCATTGTCTGAATATCGTAAATCATAGCTTCGTCGCTGGGCGGAGTATACATTCCATCCGACCAATAGCCTTGGTCCAAAAGCCCGTTATGAAAATAAGGTTTGTTGTTGAGCATAAGACGCGGGATGCCCTTTTCGTCTTGACCTATGGAAAACTTTCGCATGCCGAAATATGATTTTACCTTGTCTTCCCCCGCTTCCACAATTAAATCATACAAATAGGGGTTTTCGGGAGACCAAAGCTGATAGCCTTCGGGAAGCTTAATGACGGATTCCCCATGGGCGTTCAAAGTTCCTTCAGCAAAAACTTTGCCCTTATCCAAGACCTTTACTTTTCCTTCGCTTATTTCGGCATTATAAAAAGCTTTTACGGCAAGGGTATTGTTATCGATGTCCGGCGTAAGCCTTAAGCTTTTAATATATTTGTCGCTGACGCTCTCCAGCCATACCGTTTGCCATATGCCCGATTGAGGGGTATACCATATTCCGCCTCGCTTTGTGGTTTGTTTGCCTCTTGCCTGAACGCCTTTTTCGGAAGGGTCGGTTACCGATACTTCAATGATATTTTCCCCGTCGGTAATCAAAGGTGTTATGTCAAATGTAAAAGGATAATATCCACCCGTGTTTTCGCCTGCGGGAATATTGTTTATCTTCACTTCACACTTATAATCGACGGCGCCGAAGTTTATCAGCACTCTTCCCTTATTAAATCCTTTTGGCAGCGTAAAAGTTCTTTTATAATAAAGAACATCGTCGGCAGTTACCATTTTTTCCACGCCTGAAAGCAAACATTCGGGCGAAAAAGGCACAACAATATTGCCTTGATAACTTGTAAGCTTTTTGTCTTTGGGCAATATTGCATATTCCCAAATGCCGTTAAGGCAAAAATAGCTGTCTCTTTGCATTTGTGGACGAGGATATTCGCTTAAGGGATTGTCCTTGTTCAGTTTTTCTCCGAATACTGTCAATAATTTGTTCACTTTACCACCTCTTTTCTTAGTCTAACATAAAAAAAGGGCAGTTATACTGCCCCTTATTCATTATATTGATTAATTATTTTCCCACCTTACATACAGTTTAAGCACAGCGTCTTGCACCACTTCAAAAGGCCTTGTCGATGTACAAATTTGTGTCGCGGGGTCCCAATTCTTGTTCTTATAAAACCCTATCGCCATGCCTTTTGTGGGATGACTGAAGGAAGGCAGCAATGTCGCGGACAGCAACTCCGCGTTCATATCGCGCTCGGCAAGATGAACTTCGTCGCCGTCGGATGTTATTTCATAGAATTGTACCAACGGCAAGTTGTTGTTTCCTCTTACCAATATGTTGGCGGTGCTGGCCACCTTCTCGCCGCCCCAAGCTATCCTGTAAGCTTCCAGCACGCTGTCTCCCGAGCTGAAGTTAACATAGATTCTCACTTTGGGATGAGCACTGAAGTTAAAGGAGCTTGCGTCAATGGCGGGAGGCTGCGAAGTTCTTATGGTTATGTTGGATAAATTAGTGCAGTTGTAGAAGGCGTTTATACCTATGGATTTAATCTGTTCTTGCATCTTAATGCCGTACATGGATCTGCATCCGTAAAACGCGCCTGCTTCTATATGCACAACGCCATAGGGAAGCTGAACGGTAAGCAAATTATCTCTGCCTTCCAGTTTCGAACCCAGCAATATGCAGTTTCTGAAGGCGTTTTCTCCTATTTTCTTCAAGTTTTTGTTATTGTTGGAGAACTCAACTGTTAACAAAGAATCGCACCCTTCGAAGGTTGAAGCTTTTATTTCGGAAAGACCGTCGGGTATATAAATACCTTTAAGGCTCTTGGCGTTCTTAAACGCGGCGCTGCCTATTTCCTCAAGACTGCTGTTGGGAGAAATATTGACTTCTTCCAGCTTTAAACAATATTCAAACGCGTTATTGCCTATCTTCAATACATTGTCGGGAATATCGATTGACATAACGCTGGTATATGCAAAGGCGTTGTTGCCTATTAATCTTAAATTGCTGCCCGCCGCAAAAGTAACCGATGTCAGCTTCAAGCAGCTGAAGAAGGTGCTGTCTCCGATTGATTGCACCGATGCGGGAATGGTTATGGATTGCAAATCATCGCATCCGAAGAAGGCGCTTTCATCGATTCTTTCAAGCTGATTATGTAATGTTATTTGAGAGAATTTAGCGTTATTAAAAGCATTATAGCCGATTACTTTTACTTCGTCAGGCAAAACCAAATAATCGCGTCCGCTGTAATAAGCCACCAGTATATTGCCCGCTATAACAAATTCGTTGGGGTTCATTGTCAGCCACGAAGTATCCTTGAACACATCGTTTGCGGCATACATGAGCGAACTGTCTCCGCTGAAAATAATAGTCTCGATGTTGCTGCAATTTATGAACGCGTCCTGATTGATACGCACAACGGTTTGCGGTATGGTAAGCTTCACGATATTGTTGCGGTTATTGTTTTCAAAAGCTCTTATACCGATGGTTTTGATATTGCCGGGCACCGTTACCGAAGTATTATATCCGTTATAGTTGAGAAGGTATGACCCTGCCACTTTGAATTCGGTATTGAGCGAAAGATACCAAGCCGTTTCATCAAACGCGCCGTAAGCGATTTCTTGGATTTCGCTGTTTTCGCCGAAAGTAATAGTCCTAAGCCCGATATATTCGCCGTTGTCGCCCATTCTGTAATTGCCGTTAAAGGCTCCTTCCCCGATTATCTTTACGCTGTCTGGAATGTGCAACGATGTAAGCGCGCTGCCCGCAAAAGCATATCCTGCGATTGTGTGCACGGTATTCGGCAATTCATAAGAGGTTACCAACGCGCCGTTTAATTTCCGCGAGCGAGGATACGACACAATCGTCGACATATCCGAAGTATACAACACGCCGTCCACCGACACATAATTTGATGCCGTTCCGTTGACGGTGATGCTCTCAAGATTGGGGAACATTCTGAACGGATTTATGTCAAATATGCCAAGATTATCGCCTTCCGTTATTATAATACGCTTCACATTGGCCGTATTGGTCTCATTAAACACGCCGCTGTTAATGCCGATGAGCGGCAGATTGTTTACCTTGGACGCGATAATCAAAGTATCGGACTCAGAATTATATCCGTTAATTAAATAAGCGTTTTGAGCGGCATTGGGCGCGTATGTGAAGCCCAATTGAGTATCGTTAACGGGACGGTTGTTTGAAAGCCATATGGGCCTCAATAAGGTATCCTTAATGACTTTAAGAGGTATATTCACCTTTACGCCGTTTTCGTCCTGCGGAGAGCTGACTTCTTCCCATCCCAACAAAGTATGGTCCTTAAATACCACTTGCAAATCATCCTCGGTAAGGTATTCGGTGTTTATGGGATAAAGCTCGGTGGCTCCCGATATATTCACAAAAGACACGGTAGGTATTTCGCCGCTGTTATATATCCTGTTTCTGACCGCATTCCATGCGTGTTTATATATTTCGATATTTATATTGGTGCTGTCTCTTACCACATATATCCTCAGATAGTTGGAGGTGTCCTGCAAAGCGTTGGCGTTTTTAAGATCCGTTCCTCTGAAAATATCGGGATTAAGCGCAAGGAATTCGCTCAATGTATTATTGCTTATGGCGTTGCTAAGGCCGATAAACTGTTCATTAGTAAGTTGTTCATACGCCATTCTGTTGATAATAAGCTTGGTTAAATTATGGCAGCCCCTAAACGCCGACGCCTCTACCGTTGTCAATCCCATTCCCAGCTCCGCCGTTTCCAGCCCCGTGCAATTGGCAAACGAATTAATGCCGATTGATATGACGGAATTGGGCAAAACCAGATGGGTTAAATATATGCATCCCGCAAAAGCATAGTCGCTGATTATAAGCAGACCTTCAGGCAAGGTTACCGAGGCTATGTTGGAATTTTCAAAAGCGTGCGCCACAATATATTTTATTTGCGAAGGCACAATGGTGTTGCTCTTTACCGAGCTGCCCGGCCTTTGCCTGTACTTTAATAATATACTGCCCAAATAAATATAAATTTCTTCTTCGCCTTCGGGCGCGTTTCTCATATACCATAATGTATCCGTAAGAGCGTTTTCGCTTATCCTTTCAAGAGCGCTGTTTGCGGGAACGGTCAAATTTTCTAAAACGGTACAGCCGCTGAACGCGTTGTCGCCTATCGTTAACAGCGTTGCGGGAAGAGATACCGAATTAAGGCTGCGGCAGTCATAAAATGCTCTCGTCGGCAAAGCCGTTATCTTGGAATTTTGCATATTAATGTCCGTTAAAGCTACGCAGCCTTCAAAGACGCCGGTTCCCAAAGTCTCAAGCGAAGACGGAAGAACAGTTTGAGGCGCGCTTATGCTTGTGCCCAAATTCTGGCATCCGTAAAATGCCCTGTCGCCTATTGACTTAAGACTGTTGCCGTTGAAAATAACCGATCTCAGCGAGGTGTTATTGGCAAAAGCTTCTTTGCCTATGGAGGTTACTTGAGAAGGAATAACTATTTCTTCCAGATTTGCGCATTCATAGAAGGCCCTTTCGCCGATTACTTTAAGGCTGGAAGGCAAAGTGATCTTTCTTAACGATTTATAGGCAAAAGCGCCCGCGTCAATGACCGTAATATAGTTGTCGATTTCTATTTCTTCTTCATAGCCTTCATATCTGACCAATATGGTGCCTACGACAACAAATTCTTCCTGCAGTTCTTTTTCCCTTCTCCAAAGGGTGCCCGTGAAAGCGTCCTTGCCTACATAGCTTATTTTGCTGTTTTCCGAAACGCCGAACTGCACATATCTGAGGTTTTGACAATTATAGAAGCATCTGTCGCCGATAAACTCGATATCGGAATTCAATTCCAGGGTAACAATATTGTTGTTGCCCATAAACAATTCGCTTCTTAAAGCAATTACTCCGTCAGGTATAGATATGAGATTCTGATTTTCGCCTCCCACATATTCGATGGCCAATCTGCCCGCGATAATGTAATTATTCATTTCGTTGGCTTTTTGGTCGACATACCATTTGGTGTCTTGGAAGCTGTCAATATAAGCGTATCTCAATTGACTGCCTTGCTCAAATTCAATCTCCAGCTTCAAGCAGCCCGCAAAGGCGTTTGGACCTATGCCCTTTACGCCGGCGGGAATATAGATATACTCGAGGTTCCCGCAACCGGCAAACGCTTGATCCTCCAAATCAATTAGCGAAGAAGGCAAAATAATGGAAACAAGCTTTGTCATTCTCGCAAACGCTTGGGGAGCGATGCGGGTTATTCTGCTGTCGCTTGCGAATATTATATCCGTAATGTTCAGGTTGTCGGCAAAGGCGTTTTCGCCTATCGCTATAATAGGTATTCCCTTGTATTCGGCGGGTATAACCACTTTAACGTCGCTGCCGTTATAGCTTGTCAATATATATCCGCCCATCACGGAGTTAAACACAACATCGTTGTCGCTCAAAGAGCCTTCGTCATTCTTCACCCATTTGGCTTTCAATGTAACGCTGACGGGAGCCAAGAAAGGATATTCCACAGGCAGCCATTGTCCCAAAGAGTCTTGATATGTCCAGCATACAAATATATATCCGCTTACCTCGGGCAATTGAGGCGCCTGCTTAAGCACGGCCGACTTAATGGAATCAACGCGAATATTCTCCATATTCGGAATTATCTCTCCGTTATCGTCTTCGTTAGCTATAAAACTTATTACCGGCGAATCTTTTTGGTCTTTAATCTGAGCGGCGTATTCTCTCCATTGGGTTTTGTAGGCCGCTATTATATCTCCGTCGCTGCTTTCCACATAAATAAACGCGGAGCTTTCGAACACATCTTGACCAATGCGGGGGGGATTTACGTTCCAAACCCTTACATAAATCAAGTTATCGCAACCGGCAAATACGCGGTCGCCCAAGGCGTTAATTTCAATAGGAAGTCCCACTCCCAATCTGCTCGGTAATTTTATTACGGCAAGATTTTGGCAATTTTCAAAAGCCGAATCCTCAATTTGTATTAATGAGCCGGGGAAAATCATCTCTTCAAGAGAAGAGCAATCCATAAACGCTTGGCTTCTGATAAACCTTACGTTGGCGGGAAGTGCGACGCTCTTCAAGGAAGCGCAATTCTTAAACGCTTTTTCGCTGATTTCGGTAATGGAATCGCCATAAAAGACAACGCTTTCAAGCCGTTCACAATTTTCAAAAGCGCCTTCGCCTATGGCATATACTTGAGCGGGAATGGCTATTTCTGTTATCGCTGTTCCCTTAAACGCATAATCTCTTATTATTTCCAAGGTTTGAGGCAAAGTTACGCTCTCCAGCAGCTTGCCCGCTTCATTGTCAAATAACGAAGCGTCAAGCGCTGTCACGCCCGAAGGGATATTCAAAGATTTTTTGACAATATTGTTGCCCTCTTCGTCAACAACAAATTTATACTCCATGGCGGTATCGGCAATTATAACAAGCTCGCTTTGCTTATACCAAGGAGTGTCCTCAAACGCGTTCAAATTAATTATGCTGGCTTCCTCTCCCGCTTCTTCTTTCTGTATTTCGCTGAAGATTATTTGGGTAAGATTGTAGCAGCCTTTGAACGCGTACTCGCCAAGGACAGACAGCTTTGCCAGCACATTGACTCTTTCCAGTCTGTCGCAATCGGCGAAAGCGTAAGGCAAAATATGAGTAACCATTCCGCCGTCTATCATTGCGGGCACCGTTATTTCGGTAGCTTGTCGATCGGCGGCAAAAATTCTTACTCTGCCGTTTACGATTATATATGACAGTCCGCTTTGGGCGTCATAAAAACTTTCTTGTTCGGTAACGGCTTCTTCGGCTTGAGCAAATTGCAGAACCGCTCCGTAGCCATCCACATAATCCGCTTGAACATACAGCTTTCTCAACGCCGAATTAAACAATCCGTCTCCTATATTTTCGGGGACATCTCCCAAGAATTCAATAACCGCTATGCCTTTGGAATCGAACGCGCCGTCGCCTATCGCATTTACGGTGTCTGAAACAATAAGCTTGGCGATAATAGCGTCCTTAAAAGCATGAGCGGAAATTTCGGTTAAGCCCTCTGCCGTTTCATATTCTTGACAAATTCTGCCGGCGGGATAGATAACAAGCCGCGATTGGTCTTTATCATAAAGAACGCCGTCTATTGACGAAAATTCCGCGCTTGCGTCGTCAATGCTTATGGCGCTGAGCTTCAAGGCGCCCGCAAACGCGTTAACCGTTACACTCTCCAAGGTCAAAGGCAAGGCAATGCTGAGCAAGCTTGAACAATTAAGGAAGGCGTAATCTTCAATATATAATGTTCCCTCGACGGCATCGTCAACTGTCTCAACCGCAAACGATACGCTGTTTAAGAAAGCGCAGTCCATAAAGGTGTATTTCTTCACGGTTTCCAGTTTTGAGCCGAGAACTATTGAAACAAGCTTGCTGCCCGCGAAGGCATAGCTTTGTATTTCTTCTATCGCCAATAAGCTTAAAGCAGTAAGCGCGGTATTGGCGAAAGCATATTCTTTTATGGTAGCAAGGGCTCCGTTTGCCGTTATATCGGCAAGATTGGCGCAATCCTTAAAGGCGGCCGCTCCTACGGAAACTATATTTTCAAGATTAATTACGGCAAGTCCCGCTTGTTCAAAGGCGCTGTCGCCTATTTCGGTTACGCTTTGGGGCAGTACGAAGTCGCTCAGCTTCAAGCAGCCCTCGAAGGTATTCGCCTTTATCTCAGTAATGGAAATACCGTTTTCAAAAGTAACCTTGGTAAGAGCTACACAATCCTCAAAAGCTCCTTCGCCAATATCGGTTACCGTGGCGGGGATATTGATTGTTGTCAAATCCGCGCAATTGGCAAAAGCCGATNNGGCAAAAGCCGATTTGCCAATAGTGATAATTCCTTGCGGCAAATTCAATTCGCCCGCCAATTTTGTATCGGCAAAAGCAAAATCGCCTATTTCTTTTATGTTTTGACCCAAATAAACTTTGGTTATATTCTTGCCCTTGAAGACATTGGCTTCGATACCCTTAACGGGAACGCTGTTATAATTATCGGGAATATAAATAACCGAATCGTTTCCGGTATAACCTATCACCTTTCTGTACGCGTCGTCGCCTTCGCCCGATACTTCGGAATAGATAAGCTCGGCGTTGCCGTTATTTGAATCCAGCCATTTGGTGTAAAAACTCTTTTGCATATTTATAGAGTAAGGCAATTCCACGGCTTGGGTAAGGGCTGCGTCGTTATACAAACCCACCAAAATTGAGCCGTCGTTTCTGTTATTAAATTCATGAAGATTTTCGGCAGTAATCGTGTCGCCGTGTTTCATAAAATATATCTGAGGAGGTTTGTTTTCGTCATATATCGTTATCTCGTATTCTTTAAGCTCGAATACGGGAGTAAGCGTTAAATTTTGAGTAACATTGTTAAGCGAGCCGCCCGCCCAATTGCCGGTAAACTTATAGCCCTCAGGCACCTGCATAATGGTTTTCGGAGGCTCGACATTTTTGCCGTGTCTAACCGCAACCGTTTCGATAATGGAGCCGTCTGAATATTGGAAAACTACGGTATACGAAACGGGCTGCACTTGAGCCACCACTTCAAGATCTATTCTCACATTGTTAAAAGCGTTAGTATTCCAGTTTATGAATTCATATCCGTAATCGCTGATAAGCTGGCGGGCTTCCTCCGCGCTTTTGGCGGCTTTGCCGTAGTCTACTTGTTCTTCGCTGAGTATTATCTTTTCGTTGGTGTCCACATCGATAAATACAAATCTTACCACATGCTTAACGGTTTGCGCCTTCATGGTTATGATAAGATTCTGCTTAACTTCAAGTTTGTCGATATCCAGCTCGTTATTGCCATAATACCAATCCCAGCCGGCTATTCCTTCGGGAGCCACATAGCTGGGCGTGCCGGGAAGTCTGCTTCCGTGAGCTACCGACATCACTTCGATTATATTGCCTTGATAGTCTTTGAATGTAACCTCATACATTCTCAAATCTTCGGTATATCTGGCCATTACTTCCATGGATTCATTGACAGAAGAGAAAGATACGGGGTTGTTATCGGAATCAATCCAGCCGTCAGCTTTCATTCCTTCTATAATCGGGTGCGGTGGAGGTGTAACGCTTTGCCCTTTAACGGCGATCTTTCTCGTTATTTCATTGTTGTATTTGTCCTTAAAAATTATGGTAACAAGCTCGGCGTCGTCATCGAAAAGATTAACCGTAAAGCTAACCGGCTTGCCGTAATACATAAGGGTGATACTATGCTCTCCGCCTGTCTTTAATTTGTTTTTTGAGTCGGTGGTAAGCATAGTGGGCGAAACAAAAATAACGCTTTCGGCGCCTTTTGAGTCAACTACTCTTAATGATACTTTTGTGATATCGAAATCGCTTACCCGCACATTTTGCGGTATGGTCTCCTCGACCACGCTTACGCTTGCGACATCGACATTATTGTTGCAGGCGGCGAAAGAAAACAGGGATATGGAAAAGAGCAATAATAAGGAAATTGTAATTAATATGTACCTTGATGCCCCACCCTGTTTGTTGCGATTTTTCATTCTGGACCTCCACTACTTCTGTCAATAAAAAATTAGCATATAAATAAGCGCATTGACTGCACAAATATAGACATAACAAATATACCACATCGACATATAAAAATCAAGAACAAATTATTTATATTTTCCTTTATTTTATTTATTAAGCGCAATGAATTTTTTTGCGGATTTTAGCGCCATCGCAGCTTTCATTTGCAATTTGCGGGAAAGAATTGTATACTAAATACACTTTACGATAAAGTAGGAGCCGAAATGCTTATCAGTGAAATATTTAAGAAGAAAAAATGCGTGTACAGCTTTGAAATATTCCCGCCCAAAGCGACTTTCCCCATAGAAACCATTTACGACACATTGGAAGCTTTGAGCGGACTTAAGCCCGACTATATAAGCATTACATACGGCGCGGGCGGCACAAAGAGCGACAACCGCACCATCGAGCTTGCCAATTTGGTAAAAAACAAATACAATACCCCTTCCCTTGCTCACCTTACCGCCATTCATTCGGATAAAGAAGGCGTTACGGCTTTCTTGAAAGAAATGCAAGCCAACTCTTTGCGCAACATACTCGCCTTAAGAGGAGACAAGGTGGAAGGAATGCCCCTTTCAAAAGATTTTCGATACGCAAGCGACCTCGCAAAATTCATAAGTCAATACAGAGACTTTCATATATCGGGGGCGTGCTATCCCGAAGGGCACTACGAAAGCCCCGATCTGGAAACCGATATCGAGAACCTAAAGATAAAAATAGATAACGGGGTATGCCATCTGAACACGCAATTGTTTTTCGACAATAAGGATTTTTATAAATTTATCGAGCTTGCGCGAAAAAAAGGCATCGGCGTCCCCGTGCAAGCGGGCGTTATGCCTATACTCAACAAAAGACAAATAGAAAGAATAGTGTCGCTTTCAGGCGTAAAGATTCCCGCAAAATTTTCTCGTCTTATCGCTCTTTACGGCGACAGCGACGAAGATATGAAAAAAGCGGGAACCGATTACGCTATTAATCAAATTGTCGACCTTATCCAAAACGGCGCTGACGGAATACATTTGTATATAATGAATAACGCCGCCTTGGCGCGCGCCGTAACCTCAGCGGTATCGCCTTATATCGAAAGGATTAACGCCAAATGAAATTGGATTTGCCCAAAAACAAAGTGCTTAAATACCTTGGACACAGAGGTCAGGACCTGACCGCCATTAACGATATTTTGGATGAGACCATTGAAGAGGTAAAGCAAGCAAGCAATATCAAAAGCTTAATTGATTATCAAACCATTGTTTCCCGTAACGAAAACAGCGTTGCACTTGAAAACGGGCTTGTTTTAAGCGGCAATTCCATAACAAAGTTGCTTGCGGAATGTGGGGAAACAGCTGTTATTATGGCCACATTGGGCAGGGATTTTGACTTAATGACAATGAAATACCAAACCCTCTCCCCCCTTAAAGCCATAATTGCCGACGCGGCGGGTTCGGCATATATTGAAGAAGTCATGGACCATATAAATAACGAAATTATGAGTAAAAAAAAGAATATCACCAGGCGCTTCAGTCCCGGCTTCGGCGACTTGGACATCAAAGTAAATAAAGAATTGATAAGAATTTACAACGCCGAACGCAGATTGGGGATAACGATAAATCAAAATTATTTAATGTCGCCGATGAAATCGGTTACGGCCTTCATCGGCATAAGAGGCTGACTATGAATTTCAAAAAAATGCTTCACAAACAAATAATATTGCTTGACGGCGCAATGGGCACTATGCTGATGCCTAAATTGCTTAAGGCGGGGCAATTGCCCGAACTGCTTAATATTACTAATCCTCAAGCCATTATCGATGTGCACAAAAAATATATTCAAGCGGGGAGCCAAATCATTTACACCAACACTTTCGGAGCTAACCGCAAAAAGCTGCCTCCCGAATATCCTGTCGATAAGGTCATAGGCGCCGCCATTGAGGCCGCAAAAAAGGCAACCGAAAACACAAATTGCTTGATGGCGCTCGATATGGGACCTATAGGCGGGCTTTTGGAACCCTTAGGCGATATTTCCTTTCAAGAAGCGTACGAAATATACGCCGAACAAGTTAAATGCGGCGCGGAAAAAGGCGTCGACTTAATTGTCATTGAAACCATATCCGACCTTTACGAAATGAAGGCGGCAATACTAGCTGCCAAAGAAAACAGCGATTTGCCCATTATGGCCACAATGACATTCGACAGCAATCATCGCACATTCGCGGGATGTTCCATTCCGTCCATGGCCATAACTTTGAAAGGCTTGGGCGCAGATGCCATTGGCATTAATTGTTCGCTCGCCCCCAATCAGCTTTTGCCTCTTGTGCAAGAGCTTTTGGAATATACCGATTTGCCCGTTATAGTCAAGGCGAACGCCGGACTTCCCGACGCCAAAGGCAAATTCAAAGAAAATATTGAAGAATTTGTTTCCGCATATGAAAAGTTTATTGAAATGGGGGTAAGCATAATAGGCGGCTGCTGCGGCACCACTCCCGAATATATTAAAAAGCTTGCGACCTTTTGCGACAAAAAACCTAAAGAGCGCAAAACCCCTCGCCTTCGTTCCGCCGTATGCACGCCCTCAAAATATGTGGAAATTGATGGCATAAAAATAATCGGCGAAAGGTTGAATCCCACCGGTAAACCGCAGCTTAAAGAAGCCTTAATAAACAAGAATTTTGATTATCTTGCCTTGCAGGCGGCCGAGCAAGTGGCCGCGGGAGCCGACATTTTGGACGTCAATTGCGGTTTGCCGCAAATAGACGAAGCCGAAGTTATGAGCAAAGCGGTGGCTTTTCTCCAAAGCGTTACCGACACGCCTCTACAAATAGATTCTTCCAATCCCGCCGCAATCGAAAAAGCTTTAAGGATATACAACGGAAAAGCCATAGTTAATTCCGTCAACGGCGACGATGAAACGCTGGAAGCCATATTGCCCATAGTCAAAAAATACGGCGCCGCCGTAATCGGAATTACTCTCGATAAATCGGGCATACCGTCCACGCAGGAAGAAAGAATAAGAATAGCCGAAAAAATTATCGCCAAAGCAAGAGACTACGGCATCCCGCCATATGACGTGTTTATAGATCCCTTGACTCTTACCATAAGCGCCCAACCCGAACAAGCTAAAGTTACGCTGTCGGCGCTTCGCTATATCAGCAAAGTTTTGGGGTATAATACCGTTTTGGGTATCTCAAATATATCTTTTGGACTGCCAAACAGGAACTTAATCAACGCGTCTTTCTTGACATGCGCATTGGAAAACGGTCTTACTTTGCCCATAATTAACCCCAACATTAAAGAGAACATGGACGTCGTCAACGCTTTTAAGGCTTTGCACGAAATGGACGAAGGCTGCAAAAATTACATAGAGCGCTATTCTTCGGCAAAACCGCAGCCCTTGCAAGCGGAAGCCCAAAAACCCACGCTTGAATATTGCATTCTCAACGGATTAAAGACAGAATGCCGAAACCTGACTATTGAAATGCTTAAATCAAATAAACCGCTTGCCGTGGTCAACAAATATCTTATTCCGGCTTTGGACAAAGCGGGACAGCTTTACGAATCGGGCAAGTTGTTTTTGCCCCAGCTTATATTGGCCGCCGAAACGGCAAAACACGGCTTTGACGAAATAAACAAGGCTCTTGCCTCGAGCTCGGAAGCCGTTGTCAAGAAGTCCAAGATTTTGCTTGCCACCGTGGAAGGGGATGTTCATGACATAGGCAAGAACATTGTAAAGGTGGTGCTGGAAAACTACGGTTACCAGATTGTCGACTTGGGCAAAAATGTAAGCGCCCGGGAAATTGTGGAAGCCATAAAGACGCAAGATATCAAATTGGCGGGATTAAGCGCCCTTATGACCACCACCGCCGCCAATATGCAAAAAGCCGTGCAAAAAATTAAAGAAAGCGTTCCCGACTGCAAAGTCATGGTGGGCGGCGCGGTTATCACTTCAAATTTCGCCACCCAAATAGGCGCCGATTTTTACGGCAAGGACGCCAACGACGCCGTTAAAATCGCCAAAAAGGTATTCAGCGACAATAATCAATAATCGAAAACAAATTAAAAAAACAAACCGCCCTTTTTAGGCGGTTTTTTATTTGAATATGTTTTCTAAGCGTAACAGGTGCGGTTAATAATTATCTTTTTAAGCTCGTCGGACAATTCGTTGAAATACGCGCAATATCCCGCCACCCTGACCATAAGGTATTTGTATTTTTCGGGATTGTTATAAGCGTCTATCAGTATATCTCTATTGATGACATTGGGTTGGAACTGCATGCCGCCTTCGGTCAAGAATGTTCTGAAAATAGCCGATAGATTATTTATTCCTTCTTCTCCCGGGAAAAGCGAGGCGTCAATCGTAAAGGTAACCGTAGTGCCATTGGGGGCGTAATCGGTAAAATTGACTTGGCTTAAAGCGTTAAGCGAAGACAACAAATCCGCTTTTTCCATACCGTAATGCGGAGTAACGCTGTTGGCCAACGGCACGCCTTTAAGCCTTCCGCTGGGCAAAGCTTGAGTCTTTTTGCCGTATCTGTCATTGACATTCAGCGCGTAATAGCCGGCTTTATAAGAACCGTTTCGTGGGCTGCAATCGTCTACTGACCGCAAGGCTTTATTGTATATTTCCATTACCTTGGTTACCCATTTCGCCGCTTCTTCGCTGCTGTCGTCGCCAAACTTCGGAACGCTTAACAAATCCTGATGTATTTGCTTATACTCCTCCCCTTCAAAATTATTGTCTATGGCGTGAATGACATCGAGAAGAGTATATTTCTTCTGCTTGAAGACCATTTCGTCAATGGCGTAAAGGGAATCCGCCACATCGGTTACGCCAATGGCCTGTATTCCGCTGGTGTTGAAAACCGTCCCGCCTTCGTAAACATCTTTGCCGGTTTTTATACAGTTTTTATACAGCGCCGACGCCAGCGGCGTAGTAAAGTTCTTTCTTAACTCGGCCTCTATTTTCTGATGGTCTGTCAGCACTCCCTTCGCCAAGCAATTAAGCCTTGTTTGGAATCTGGAAATCAATTCTTCCATGTCCTTGGGAGGATTGTAAACAAACATGCCTTTTCTTTTGTCAATTCTTTTCAGCACTTTATAATGTATCTTCAGCAGGAACTTGGCAAACTTATTCCTTCCCGGCTCTTTAAGGACATGCTCTATGAATTTAGCCATAATCTTTTGGTATTGCTCGCGTTTGCCATAATTCCATAAATCATGCTCGTGCCCTTTAAGCGCCTGCAAAAACGGCAACGCCAAATTCATGTTGGCGCAGTCGGTATTCCCGAAATGGTCGTCTGAGGCGTTGGGTTCCACGCATCCCACAATGGCGTAATTTCTGGCATGTTCGATTGTGGTATTGTAATGGCGCATGAGACTTTCTATATAAATCTCGTCGCTGAAAAGCTCGGGCATGGGACAGCCGCCTATATACAGCTCGCTCAGCCTGTCAAGGTACTTCTTGGGATTTTTCTTGTTTACTCTTGCCACCATGTTAACCGCAAGCGGCTGAAGCTCGCAGGCGTCCATAAGCATATATGTTATGTCGTTCGTGGCGTCCTCCCCGTTTTTGTCGACGCCTCCGAATGTCAAAGCCTGGTCGGTGGACAAAGTTTCAAACAGCTTGCTGATGTTCAAATATGAATTGCCGTCGTTTACGAGTATAGCTTCGTCCATTTTCAAAATAAACAAACATAAAAGCTCTTTGGCTTTTTCGTAAGTGATGATGCCTTTTTCCAAATCCCTTTTGTAATAAGGATACAGAATTTGGTCCACTCTGCCGAGAGAAACGGCGTTTTCGTAAGATTCAATACAAAGGGCTATCTGCAAGAAGGTCATGCTCTGCAAAGCTTCATGGAAAGTCCTAGCGGGATATTTGGGCACTTGCCGGCAAACCTCCGCCATTTCCAGCAATTCTTGTTTTCTTTGCGGGTCTGTCTCCTCCTCGGCCATTTGGGCGCACAATACCGAATACCTTTGCCCAAATTCCGCAAGCGCCTCCAAAGCTATAATGGCTCCTTTATAGAAATCTTGATTATTTTCGGGGTATTTTTGCATGGCTTCTTTTATTTCCGCGATAATGCCTTCCGTCCCCAGCTCAAGCAATCTCTCAAAATTAACGATAAAATGAGCAATCGCCGCCATATTGTTATTGAATCCCGCCACCATTTCCGAAGAACGAGCCAGCGTTTGGCGGAATTCGCTCCACCTTTTATAGACTTTCCTTAAAAGGCTGTGCTTTATTGCAAAAGGGAATATGCGAAAATAGAAATACAGTCTTTCTTTCCAAGAACATTGGAAAGAAACGGGTTTTTGACGGCTTATTTTATGAAGGAACAATATGTACAACACGCCGTAATGCTCTTCCCATATCTGTCCCGCCACCCTTTTGGCGGTAAAGTTGCCTACCAATAATTCTTGAGGATATACCTTTGCTGTTTTGTTGTTGAGAACATATCTCAACCTTTCGGCGCGATGAATGTGAACGGGTTTGTCGAAGCCGTTTTTTCTGTAATATTTGGTTTTAAGCTTGGCCGCTTCCATACACAAAGCTCTTCCCGCTTCCCTGATATCATTTTGAATTTGTTTTACCCTATCGGTGAATTCTGCTTTTTTGACGGCGTTTTCCATGTCAACATTAAAAGCTTCAATACCGTTATCCTTAAAAAGCTTCATGGCCCTCTTAAGCGCTTCCAAACTCTCTTCGGCTGAAATGTTCAGCATGGGAATATCAATCCCCATTCTTTTGGCCTTGTCTTCGTACATATTATGATATTTAAGCAATTCTATGGAGTCAAAGCCTTTTTCTTTAAGCAAATCGCAAGTTCTTTTAATATTGTCTTCACTGTCGTTATGGCCGGGAACTATTACCATACGGAATCTTATGTTGGCGTTAAGCGATAAAAGCTTATTGAGGTTATCATGAATAAGCTTGGAATCTTTTTGGGTAAGTCTTTTATGAAGGGTGTCGTCCCCCACGGCCTTAAAGTCCACAAAAAACAAATCAATATAAGGCGCCGCCTTTTCGATATTGTCCCAAGGAGCATGCAAAGTGGTTTCAACGGCAATATTGATATTCTGTTTTTTCAGTTTTTTCAAAAGTCGGCACAATAAATCGCTGTTTTGCAGCAAAGGTTCTCCGCCGCTTAAAGTTACCCCTCCTGAAGTGGAAAAATAGTATTTCTTGTCGCGGCTGACAATTTCCGCTATCTCATCGATTGTATAATCGCAATCAAGCGCCGCATCGGCATTCAATCCTTCGGGATTTTGGCACCAAAGACACCTCAAACCGCAACCCTGAAAAAATATCGTGGTTCTGATGCCCGGACCGTCATGCACGCAAGTCCTTTGAATCTTAAAAACTTTCAGTTTCTTGTCCTTTTCGGCTTTGTTTTCTTTAACGGCAACAGCGGCGGCTGACAAAGACGCGGTCATGGTTTCCCTCCTATTGACAAATAATTTGATTTATTGAAATCGCCCAAATAAAAACGCGCGGGCTTATTTCCTTCTTATATAATGTATTCAATAAGTTTTCATTTGTAGTATGCTTGTCGTGAAAATCCCCAAAAGAAGCTAATTACATTAATATAATATCATTATGCGGACAAATATTTCAACTATAAAATTATGGCCGCTGATCAATTCTTTTTCCTTAAATGGTCTTTGGGATTTCCATCAAAAACCATATCTATCTTTCTTGCGGCAGCATCGCTGTTTTTTATTTTGACCTCGATTTTATCGCTCATAGTAAACACATATTTTACGCCATAAATGCGATAATTTTTTTCGTCCGCGCTATATCTGTCATACGGCAAATCGTCCAAGGAAACAAAACCTTCCACGGTATTGGGCAAACACACAAAAAGCCCTGACGCCGTTATGCCGCTTACAAATCCCGTAAACTTATGACCAATAAATTTAGTCATATACAGCGCCTTATAATAATCGTCCACATCCCGTTCGGCCATAGCGGCGGCTATTTCCCTTTCGCTGGATTTTATCGCCGCGCTTTCGCATCTTTTTTGAAAGCTTGACATAAGCTTTTGGTCTGTCTTATTGTTTATTATGGCCTTTAGCGCTCTGTGAACCATTAAATCGGGATACCTTCTTATCGGCGCGGTGAAATGACAATAGTTTTTCAAACTCAAGCCGAAATGCCCGCTGTCGAAAATTGAATACTTGGCTTTTTGCATGGAACGAAGCAGCGCTCTGTTTATAACATGTTCGGAAGGGCTGCCCTTGACTTTTTCCAAAAAATCGCTGAACGCTTTGGGGTGGGCGCCGTTTTCGCCCAAATCGATGTCGTGTCCCAAGCTTTTGACGAATCTTACAAAATCAGCCAGCTTATCCGAGCTTATGGCATCATGAACGCGATATACGCAAGGAAATTTTTTCTTGCCGATGAATGAAGCTACCGTTTCGTTGGCCGCTATCATAAATTGTTCTATTATGTTATTGCTTATTGTTTCGGGATAGGGATAAATGTTCTTGATTTCTCCGCTATCGTCAAGATCGATTTTGCATTCGCTTGACTCAAAATTTATCATGCCGCTTGCTTTTCTTTTTTGAGTCAAAATATGGGCAAGCTCTCGGCATATGTTCAACATCTCAACAATATCTTGATATTTTGCGCAAAGCTCTTTATCTCCTTCAAGGATTTTGGTAACTTCGTCATAAGTCAAGCGATAATCCGAGCGGATTTTTGTTTCGTAAAATCCCTGCGCGCTGATGTTCCCTTTATTGTCTATCAGCATAACAACGCTTATGGCCAGCCTGTCCTCTTTGGGCTTCAAGGAGCAAACGCCGTTGCTTATTTTTTCGGGCAGCATGGGAAAAACCGACTCCGGGAAATAAACGCTGGTTCCCCTCCCATAAGCTTCTTTATCGATGGCTCCCCCCATCTTTACATAATGCGCCACATCGGCTATATGAACATACAGCTTGTACCCATCCGCCGTTTTCTCAACGCTTATGGCGTCATCAAAATCTCTGGCGTCTTCGCCGTCTATCGTTATCGTCAAAAGGTCTCTGAAATCCTTTCTGTCCTCGTCTTTATATTCTATTCTTTCAGCTTCATTCAGCGTTTGGGCGCAAAAAGTTTCGTTAAAACCATAATTAAGCAATATCGATAAAATATCGGCCTGTCTTTCCCCTGCTCGCCCAAGAATTTTGACTACTTCCCCCTCTCCGCTGTCCAGTATGTTAACCACGACCTTGCTGCCCGATTGGGCGCCCATGTTTTTATCAGGCGGAATAAAGATATCTTCAAAATAATCCTCATCGTCGGGTATGACAAATCCTTTTTTTCCGTAAGCTTCATATGTGCCCGCCAAAGAGGTTATCCCCCTTTTGACCACGCTGACCACCGCGCCTTCCTCTCCAAGCTTGATAGCCAAGACGGTATCGCCATGCATGGCTCCGTTTAAGGCTCTATGGGGTATAAAAATGTCTTCGCCCTTGTCTTCCCTTATCAAAAACGCAAAACCCCTTTTATTCCCCCTCAAAACGCCTCTGATAAGATTTTGGGAAGAAGCCGCGCACACCTTGTTTTTGCCTTTAGCGATAATGGCGCCGCTTCTCAATAAATTTTTTATGGCGTTGGAAAGCTGCTTCTTTTCGTATTTGGTTTTTATATTCATTTGTCGGGCAAGCAAACCTATAGGATATCCCTTTTCGCCCGAAGACGCTATTTGCTGCAACAGTTTTTCATTAAATCCCATATCCCCTTCCTTAGCGGACCTTACTTTTATTATCCATGATTTTTTTGATTTTAACACACAAAAAAGCAACCAACAAGATAATTTGATAGAAAAAAATCAAACGCTTTTGAAATAATTTATACTCCGTCGTTTTCGGCGGCGTTCATACGCTTAAGCAATAATTCTTTTTCAATTTTTTCTTTCATTTTATCCGAATATTTGACGAACATTAAAGGAATAAAGTACAGCACGCTGCCTACGGCGGGCCCCATTACAAACACAAACCATATCCATTTGTTGAAGGTGGCGTCTTGCGGCAAACCCGCTTCGTATTTAGTGGCGTCGAATTTAATAAGCGTAAGCGTAAGCCCGCCCATAAAAGTAGACAAACCACTCCTTGCCTTTTCAATAAAATTCTGCGCCGCGAAAGTAACCGCTTCCGCCCTTTTCCCCGTTTTCAGTTCAATATAATCAAGAGAATCGCACCAAAGCGCCGTGGAAGCTATGCTCTTTAAGTTATTGGGAATGCCTCCCAAAGCAAGGAGCAAAACCATAAATACAAAAGAAATGCCTTGATACCCCAACAAATACGCTATTAATCTGGTAACGACATCCATCACGGCGGCTATAATTAATAAGTTTTTCATGCCTTTGAACAGTTTGGCGAATTTGGACACCGCGGCCATGCATAACACCCCCGGCAATCCTGTCGCTATGCCGAACAAAATCATGGACTTATAACCGTCCAGTTCATAGCCGAACACCGTTAAAGAAACTTTGTATTTGAAAAAATAAATAGGGGGAACATAAAAAGTTATGGCGGACAAAATATTCGCAATCAAAATGAGAATTACCGTACGGTTTTTGAAAAGCAGACCCATGGATTTCCATATCGGCTCGCGCGGCTTGTCGCTCTTTATCCTTTCTTTGGCTTTATGCGTCAAAAGCGAAAGGCTCATTCCCCCCAGCCCCATAAACAATCCAAGTATGAAAAAAAGTTGTTTATGGCTTACTTTGAAATAACTCTTAAAAGAAAGCAGCAAGGTGATGCCCCCCGCCAAAGCGCCCCCCAAAGTGCCCATTATTCTTGCCCATTGGATTACCTTGGTTCTTTCTTCGGACAAAGGAGAAATCAAAGATGTCATTCCCCATTGAGCTATATCTTGAAATGTATAGAAAAAATCCCAAGCGATATAAATAAAAAATATGTATACAATTTTGGCGGTGGGATTTTCAAAAGGGCTTAAAAACATTAACAGCGTAAGCAATCCTATGATAATGGGCGTAAATAAAAGATAAGGTCTGAGTTTTTCTCCGTTTTTGAATCTTCTGCGGTCTATAAGCACTCCCATCAAGGGATCGTTAATGGCGTCCCATATTCTGGTGATACCCATTATTGTGCCCACCACAAGCGGCGTGATTAATATAACATCGGTGCAATAATAAAATATCCATTGGGAAACGAGGCCGTAAGTTACGTTCTGTCCGAAAACGCCGATGGAGTATTGCAGCTTTTCCTTGCTCGGAACATGTCCTGCGCCCTTGTTTTCCATTTAATAAAGTTCCTTTTGAAGCAATAACAAAACAATTATAACATTAACGCCCATTTTTGACAAGATATTAAATTTTTCGTAATCAAGCGTTGCCCGTTACCTTTTGCCGCAATTCTTCCTTCAGCCTTTCTTTTTCCTTCGCTTCGCGTTCTTTTAACGCCTTTTTTCTTTGTTCAATTATTTGCTGCGCCTTTAGGCGTTGATTTTGTTGCGACTTTTTTATTTGGTCTTTTTGTTTTTGCAAACTTGCCGCTATTTGCTGTTTGGCTTTTCCTTTGATTTGAGCCACTTTAAGTTTATGCTCCTCCCGCATCTTCTTCATTCTCTCAGCATGTTCGGCATTGAGTTTATTAAGCGTTTCCTTCAATTGCGCTTCGGCCTTTGCCTGATTGGCGGCGGCTTGCTTTCTCAAACGCTCTCTTTCGGCGGCTAATTTCTTCTTGGCTTCCATATCGATTTTCTTTTTTTCGGCGCGGTATTCTTGATTCAGTTTCTTTCTGAACACTTCAGTTTCGGCTCTGTGCTTGCGCAAAAGAAGCTGCTTTTCCCTAAATTCTTTAGCCGCGCATACATCCAATTTGTCTTTGTATTTTTTCTTTAACTGCTGTAAGATATCGGCATTGCCTTTTTGCGCTTTTTCGGCATGCTCCAGCAGCCTCAATTTATGATATTTAAGCAGTTCTTGCTGCCATTTTTTTTCCAAAGCGATTGTCTTTTTGAAATCCTGTTCTTTTACTTCCCTTACGCTGCAAGCGATAATATATTTGTCATAGGCATCCTTATACATTTTTTCGGGATCGTCTTCTTTTATGAGCTGATAAAACACATCCTCGTCGGCATCTATCTCAAAAAAGGATTCATACAGGGCGTTGGTTATCCTTAAAGTATCCGCAAGCGCTTTTTTAAGGGCGACTTTTGGGCTGTTGCCTTCGTTGAGCAAATTATTGAATTGCTGTTTTAAGATTTGAGTGTTTTTGGACAAATAATACTCGTTAATTTGCATTTCTTCAAATTGAAACTTAATGGGATCTATGTCCACTTCCGAAGGCAAACTTAAAACCGTTTTTGCCGCTTTTTCTTTGTATACGGGCTTGGTGTAGCTTGACGCGTCCCCGCCGATACTGTCATCCGCCGATTTATCGTTGGCCAGCAAAGCGCTGCATAAAAACATTAAAGCTTGATTCAACTGCTTTGTGTAGTTTTGCGTAAAGCGTTTATTCACCTTGTTTACGCTGAGTTTATAATCAAGTTCGTTATATCGGTCAAGATACAGCCATAGCAAATAAGCGTTATTAAAGTCGGGGTTGCTGAGAATAACCTGCGTTTTCATAATAGGCGAAGTTACCTGTTTGAATCTTCTGAGCATCTGCATAAATTGAGTATTGTGCAGTCTATTCACCAATTTAAGCAAGTTCTCGGCTCTGGCAAGCACCATTTCGTTATGCTCGTCCACTCCTCGTTTCCTGACCTCGTGAGTTTACTTTATGTCCACTTCCAACGCGAAATCCGATTCCTCTAATGAAAATTCGCTGTTAAGGTTAAGATGCACGGTTTTGCGCGATTTCAGTTTTCTCCTCATCATCTGTACCCGCTTGCCGATAAAATCACGCAGCCGCACAATAAGGGTCATAATAAAACGGTTTTCATAAATGCCGTATTCTATTTCCGGACGCGCCGACAGTATTTGTTTGGGAACAACATTATTGTCGGTTACTTCTTTTATAAAATTGCTGTGCGACATTAAATGTATTATGGAATCTTTGCTTACTTTTTTGGTTTTTTCTATCGGTATGATTTCGCTCTGCATTTTCAGAGTGGATTTTAGATTTATGGTAATCCTGTTTATGCTGGGAAAATATGATTCGATGGCCTTTATCCATTTATCGTCAAACTTCAAGGACTCTATTTGCTCTTTCTGGTAAAATTTATTTTTCCCGGTATAAACGGATTGGTAAAAATAACCCGTATAGACTGACTTTTCCTCAAGCTCTTGCAGGCTCTTGGTGGCGTTGTTGTAAAATTGATTCGAGTCGTATCTTTTCTTCATTTTGTCTCCCTTAAACACTAAATCTGCTTAAGATATCCGTTAAGCATTTTCTTGCTTTCCAAGAATTCGTTTTTGCCAAAAAGCTTATTGATGTAAGCGATAAGCATTTCTATTTCTTTTTGCAAGAAAGGCAAATTGAGGGATTCGAATTTCCTTAATATCTTTCTTGCCACCATATAATCCAGGCCTTCGTACTCATTGCCACCGCAAGCGATATACACGGGTATGAATGTGGATATTTGTTTGGTAATACGATTACCGAATTTAATCTGGAATTTGTCAATAATGAATTCGTCCATTTTCCTAAGGTTTTCCAAGGCTTTGTCGCTCATCTTATAAACCGCTTGCGCCGCCTTGAAAAGAGAATCCAGATATTCATAGCTCATATGTATTCCTTCGGTGGGAGGCGCTTTGACAATCTTGGCCTTTTGATTCATTTCAATTGAGGCCACCCTGTCGTAAACCTTGTCCGTAATGGTAAAAGTGGAGTCGTCCCTGTTTGCCGTGCCCACAAACCAAATGTTCTGCGGTATCAGTATTTTGCCCCTGTTCAAATGGTGAGGATCGCCCGGGCCTTGGTCGGGCACAAGGTCGACCAGCCATTCGGAAGGATGCGGCATTTCAAGCAAAGAAAGGAAATCCGCGAAATAATACTCCACCCTCGCAAGGTTCATTTCGTCAAGCACCACAAAATTTATATCGGTACGATAAGTGGCTTCATATACGGCTTCCAAAAAGTCGGTCTCGTTAAATTTCTTGGTAAATTCATTCAAATAACCTATCATTTCCGTTCTGTCCCGCCATGAAGGCTGAACGGAAATTATTTTGGCGTCATTCTTAAAGAATTTACCCATGGCGTAAGGCAAAGAAGTTTTACCTGTTTGCTTGCGCTTTCATTCCTTCAGCTTTTTCAAAAACAATTCCACCTCTTCGGTCAAGCTTTGAGGAAGTATTTCAAAGGCTTTGTCTATTAGATTTTCGGGAACGCCGTAATAGGCTTCGGCTATGCCGCCCGCGATACAGGCCATGGTGTCGCTGTCGCCTCCGACGGAAACGGCATTTCTCAAGGCGTCCTCATAATCCACCGATTCAAAAAAGGCTTGAAAAGCTTGCGGCAAAGTCCCTTGACAGCTTTCGTCAAATTGATAGCTGTCCCTTATTTGGTCCAAGGTAAAATCTATCTTGTAATAATTGCGGTTAATGTAATCCTTTATTTCCTCCATGCTTTTTCCTTTTCGGGCAAGCAAAATGGCCGTCGCCACCGACTCCGCGCCCTTTATGCTTTCGGGATGGTCATGGGATACCGCCGTAACCGCCTTGGACAACCGCTTTACCTGCTCCATATCGTCAGATATCCAGCCCACAGGGCTTATTCTCATTGCGGCTCCGTTGCCGTAACTGCCGTAAGGCTTGGGGTCTTCGGAGAATATCCAATGGAAAAAACTGCCTCCATAGCCGCAATACGGATAAGCTCTGCCGTACTCCTGCATGCATTTTATGGCCAGAGCGCTTAAATCCAAAAAATCCTTGTCGCTGAGTCTTAAAGCTTTGGCCACGGCTATTGTCATAACGCTGTCATCGGTATATATGCACCCGGGACCGAATAGCTCAAAATCTTTGCTTCTGTAGTTGTTGAATTCAAACCTTGAACCTACTATATCCCCTATTATCGCTCCTATCATTTTTTACCTCTCTGTCGCCAAACGCCTTTTCTATAAAAATGGTATTTCATTGTCCCGCATTTATGAATGCGGATTTTCATTTGCAGATTAAAATATTTAACAGTATCATATCAAATTATATTATACCTCAATCCCCAATCAGATTTTACCTTTCCAAACCATGCTTTATCCTCGACATTGACGGGCATTATATTTTTTGGTTTGGCCGCAAGCAAGAATTTCTTTACGCATTTAATATCGGCATTGGAAGCGGTATGCAAAGCAACCGTTTTTAAGCCCAAGTTTTGACAGCTTTCCAAGAAAGATCTCACTCCTTGCGAAGGAACGTAACCGCTTTTGAAAGAATAGACAAGCAAGCCCTTGGGATAATTCATGGTTTCGCACAGACTCTTTATGTAATTATACATTGAAGCCCGTATGCCCATAACAAATTTTGTTTTTGCTATACCGCTCTTGCTTATGCTGTTCTCTTTGCCGTAAGAATTAAACAATTCCAAGCGGTAATCTTCATATATCCTGGTAACAAAAACCTTGACTCCCTCAAAATTCTTGGGATTGGGGATATCCCCGCCTACCGCGCTTGTTATTTCGGCCATATAAAGCTCTTGCAAAAAAAGCCTGCCGCTTTTTTGAGCGGCGTTATATATGGAAACTATGCGGTCAATGTTCATGGAAGAAAGCAAAACAAAAACAGGCCCTTCAATTTTTTTGAACAATTTCACGGCTTTTTTCTCCAGGGCTTTTTCATCTCTTGCCGATTTGTCTTCTTTTGACAAAGCCGCGCCTCTGCAAATCAACAAATCCGTATTTTGCCGCAAAAATTCCCAATTATTCCTTTCAATTATTCTTTTGCCGCCAAAGTCGCCCACATAAAGTATGCTCTCTCCCATACATTCGATATGCAATATAAAATTCTCAAACACCGCGTTTCCCCATAGGTAAGGCGTAACCTTAATATCGCCTACGGTAACGGCGCTTTTATGCTTAAGAAAAGCGGCGGCGGGAAAAGTTTTCTTATTTCTGTATCCGTTGGCGGCGCTCACAATTTTGTAGCTTGTTTCGCCTATATAAATAGGTATGTCGCCGTGAGCGTTGTACGCCAGTCCCATATGGTCAGTATGGTAATGCGTAATAAAAACGGCGTCGCTTTGGCGATAATCAAAAGCGTCTTTGAGCTCTTTTATTAAATCGGAACCGCTATCTTCCGCCAAATCCATACCCGTATCCAATATTATTTTAGCTTTGGATGAAACAATCTGTATGAGGTTGCCGCCTATTTGATTCTTCCCGCGAAAAACCTTTACCCGCATTTCAAAAACACTCCCCCGAGTAATACCCTACACAATTATCAAAGCACATATCCGTAGCTTTGTCAATACCGCAAAAAACTCCCTCCACACTGTTTTTTCGCAATTAAAACCTTTTGGTCAACAAAAAAAGCGCATTTTGCGTTGCAATCATTGTGGGTATTTTTGACATTATTCTTGTCGGCTATCAAAAAACCTTGTTTTTGTCGCTCAAGCTACAAAAAACGCCATTTAGAGCAAGGGAGAATTTAAGACAGGTATCCGCTCATAAAAAAGATTTTATCGATATTGCCTGTTATAGATCGGCCCGAATAGTTGAATGTTTTTAGATTCTTGGTTCCCATAAAAGCGTAATCTCCTATGGTAATGGGCAGCTGGTTTTCCTCATCTCCCAATATGGTAACCTCCCTCAAATTAATAAGGTTGGCGAACGCCCCTTCTCCTATTCTCGATACCGTAATGGGTATGGTAATGGTAGTAATGATTTGATTGTTGACAAACGCTTGGTCAAGGTAATTGCTGTCCTTCAAAATAGCGGTAACGGGCTTGGAGTTATAAGTGGACGGAATCTCAAGTTCCGCCACCAGGCCGGTATATCCCACCGCGGCATAGCTTACCACATTTTGCGGCGAAGTAAAATTCCCCTCGCTGTCAAGCGGCGAAAAGATTATGTATTTTAATGACGGATTGAATTCATCCAAATCGATTTTTGAAGTATGTTCGTCGCTGTACGATTCCGTCCATATCGCCAAAACCGCGGTTACCATACTCAATATCAGTATCAGCGCCACCAAAATCAAAAGAGCGACCGCCATTATCTTTAACCGCTTGAAGTCATTAAAATCCTTAATCATCCCTGACCTCCCGGCTGCAAGCGTATGATAACGTTAAAGTCGACGTCAAGCAAATGAGAATAGTTTTCTTCCATTACCTCCAGCACAAGAGCGTAATACATATATACGGTAACCGTGATGGTGGACGAGGGCGGCAGATTAATAAAGCCTTGAGCATTTGGCAATATTGGCTGCCCGCTTTGAGCGTCTCTGAAAATCACATCTAATATAAACAGCGAAGGCTCTAGCGCTTGTTCTTGATATTCTACCGTCCATGTATAATCAACCAAATAATTCAAGGTGCCGGTATAAATAAAATCGGTGGTATATCGAACGGGAGTGGCGACCTTTTCCACCCATGACTGCAACGGGTCGTCGTCATTGCCCGGAACATAAGCCTTGCGCACATCTATATACTTGCCCGCCGCCACGGCGCCTTCCATAGCTACGGCGGGTTCCATGGCGCCGATGGCCTTTTTTCGGGAAGTATCGAAAACTATATCCAAAGTTTCATTTCTTCCCAGCTCGAATATCCTTGAAATATCTATTGTCGTCAAAATCGCATTGCTTTTCAAAACGGGGTCAAGCAATTCATCCACATACGCAAAATACATGGTAACCCTTATATCGATAACCGTAGTGGAGCCGATGGGATGAATTGTCAATTTGTCGTTAACCTTTTCAATTTCCTCATCGTCAAGAAAAAAATCCACATCCACCACGAATTGAGATTTATCCACCAAATAAGCGGGATCTTCTTGCAAGGACACAAACCAATCGTAAGAAACGGTTATCGAGGCGTTGCCTCTGAAAAAAAAGCTTGTCCAATATGTAATATGTTCGGCAGCCTTGGATACCCATGACGGATTTTCGTCGCTTGGGTCATATGTTCTGGTTACATCCATATATTTACCGTTGGCGACCGCTCCTTCCATGGCGATTGCGGGGGAAAGAACGCCTTCCACATCCACGTCTACGGAAGAAAAATATATGCTGAACACGCTGTCGGCCACCAAATCAAAGTCATAGCTTAAACTTTCGCCCGCATACCAAGCGAAAGTGGCCGTACACAACGCCACTAATAAAAGAATAAGCGTTATTATGTTGATGGTAGTCTTTGATTTGACTTTCATCATTGATTCTCCTATTCTTTACCAGGCGTGTCCACCATTTCAATCTTGATTTCAAAATAGAAGGAGGCGGAGGCATACTTTGAAGCGTTGAAAGCAAAGGCCGAGGGAGTGAAAGATTGTCCTTCCAATAATCTGGCGTAGTCGCTTTCGTCCTGATACACTATATCCACAGAAAGAGAAGACGCCATATCCTTTGGTATTTCCAGCCATTCATTTTGGAAAACGCTAAGCTCTCTGTAGAAATAATTATTTCTTTGCGGCAACATTGTACTTGAGTACGGTTCGTATACATTGTTTCCGTATCTGAAGCGCAAGGTAAAGTTATCCCTTATCTGACTGCCGCTCAAATATTCTATTGAGCCGTCGGCATGAACGATGGTAACGCTGTCTATTGTAGCTTTAATCGTTTTCGTGGCCGAAGGCGTAAGCGCGATTGTTCTGTTGAATATATAAGTTGTGTCTATGGTTAAACCCTTTTGTCCGTCATAAGCGGGCAGGCAATAGGCGGGATTGTTGGAAAATCCGATGACCGTTTGAGTTCCCACGGCGTAGTTATGTTCCTTCATGGGGATTTCATGCATTTCAAACCTTATATCGTATATAAAGGTACAGCCGCTGTATTCGGTTGTGCCGTAAGCAAAGGGAGTGGCGGGAACATAGGAAGAATTGTTGACCATATTCGCATAGTCGGTTTCGTCTTGACCGATAACGCTTATATCAAACGCATAGGGCTTTTGAGCCTGCATTATAAGCCAATGGGCGTTTTGTCCCATGGGAGCGTAGAAATAATCGGCAAGAGCTTCTTCCCCTCGCTCAGGCCCATACTCTATGTTTTGCGATTTAATGCGCAAAGTAAAGTTATCTTTTATTTCGTTTTGGTTAAGCTGATAATGCTCTCCGTTGTTGTTAATTATGGTAACCCCGGCTATATAAGCCTTCAAAACTTGATTTAAGGTTTCGTAACCTTTAATATTTGAAACAAATGTTTTCTTAACGGTGTATTTATGGGTATCGGCCAAGGAGATCCCGCTCTTGGGTATGAAGCCTTTGTCGGGCAATTCAAGAATAAACCTGTTGTTGTATTCCAAATCGGCGTCGCCGAGAAGAAATTCCAGACTGAACGAAAAAGTGGATTCCATATAATCGGGAGCGCAAAAAGCGAATTCGTCATAAGACTCAAAATCGTTGGCCTGCCATTTTACATAGCTTTCTTCTCCCAGGTATATCAAAGTCAGCATGCCGTCGATTATTTCGCCGGTGCTTACAAAAAGATACTTTATAAAATTGTTTTCCAAACAGTACAAATAGCCTTGACTGTCGGGAATGTATGTTTTACCCTCATATTGCAAACGAAAAGTGAAATTCTCCCTGATTTGCTCCTCGGACAGCACCTGCAGATACTTGCTTTCGGGAGAATGGGAATAATTCCATAATTTTATCACCAAATCATTTATGTTTATTTTAACGTTTTTTTGCCCTACCGCGTTGCATCTTAAAGACAGCGAAAAATTCTTTCTGTAAGGAGCGTCCAAGCCTGCGTCTTTGCCCGTTTGCCCCATATAGCGGTTATCCCCGAGGGGTTTTATATCCAAAGACATTACGGTGGGAGCGGTGGAAATATTGATAGGTTCAGTTGTCAATAAATCCGACCCTATAAACCAAGCATAAGTAACGCCGGCAAAAGAAACCATGGTAGCCAAAACAATAATCACTATAATAATCAAACCGAGAATCTTTTTACTTATCATAGCTCAGCTCCGTTCATAAACAATAACTCTGTCGCCGCCTTCGGGAACGGTAAACATATCTTCGGCGTTGTGAACACGACGGGAGTAAATGGCGTATTGTCCGCAATTCAAGCTGCCGTAAAACGCTTCGTTGGGGAAGATTACGGTAGTGAAAGAGTCAGGATATATTATGTCTGCGGTTAATACAAAATTCGCCCAGCTAAACAGCCTTAAAAGTTCCAATTGCCTGTAATTGGATATCTTGAAAGGATTAGCCGCGCTACCCGCGTTTTCGCCTGCTTCATTTCCTATATAATATACTTTAACTATATATGTATTAACTATATTTGTCAAATAATTTCCGCTTAAATTGCCTTGCGAAAGCATATCGTCATAGGTTTGCCCCTTATTGTCATAAATTCCGTATACCGCGCTGCTCACAATCTCTTTGTTGTTGCCTTTGATTATCAGCGCGGAATTTTTCAAATAAGAATAATTTTCAAGCGTAACTCTTGAGTCAAGCTCAGCCGCCACGCCTGCGGCTTTTACATTTTGAGCGTTGGCGGTTATCTCCACAAAGCTGTGCGTATTGTCAATTTCTCCTTGCCCTTCTGTCATATAATAAATTCCCACTATGCCGCCCGCGTACAATTCATAGCCCGAAGCGTCAATGAAGCCCACGGCATAACAATTTGTTATTTCCCCGCCCATGGCGTAGCCCACAATTCCGCCCGTCTTGACGGCAATTCCGCTTTGGGTGGATTTGACATTGATATTTCCTTGGAAGCTGCTGTCCACAATGGCGCTTCCGCTTGTCATGGTTCCCGCTATGCCACCCGCGGTTTCCACATTAAACGCGTTAATGGTAACATTCCTTAAATTCATGCCGGTTGTTCTGCCGCTGAGCGTACCAAACAATCCTGCTTGACCATTCAAGGTGTCGCACACGATTATGATATCGCTGATAGTATAATCGTTGCCGTTATAATCGGCGGTAAAGTCGGTTATGGGCGGCATTATCAAGCCTTCTCCGCTGATGTCGGCAAGCTGAGTGTATTTGGGCGGCAACCCTATTCCGTATTCATTTCTCGTTTGAGTAAGTCCGCTTATATCTTCATTTATGTGAAGCAGGTCATCAAAACCATATACGGCGAATTCGTATTCGTCTTCATTGATAACGCTTAAATATGTGAGCTGCAAAATAGGCATGGTAATGGTGTAGTTGTTCCTGTTCCTGCCGTCCGCAAATCGCGCGGACAAACCGTTCGGCTGTTCTTCGAACGTTCCTATAATTCTGGTAAACTCGGTATAGCTGCCGCTTTGCCAATTATTTATTACGGCAATAGAGTCTGGCAAGAAGTTGCCGTATTGATCATAAATACCGTCAGCGTACAAGAGCGAAACGATATCCTCAGGCTGCAAATCTTCGCAAACGCAGCCCACATCCTTTACATAAACATTTTCAAAAGCTCGGTTGTAGCTTTGAAGCGCGTTGCCGTAACTTCCCGTAAGCTCTCTTTGAAGTATCAAGTAGACTCTGGGACCTGTCACGATAATATTATAGTTTTCAGCCACGCCGCTGGGATGATCGTTGTCAAATTCCAAAACGGTGAAATCCGTTATTGTCTTTTGAATGTTTTCGTCTACGTCAAAGATGAAAGGTATGCTCGCAAGCGAATGTATTCCCGCATCGGTAAGCGAACCGTCGCCGATATATTCGTTTTGCCAATTATAACCCACTATACCCATTTTGCCTATAAAGAAGTTCCCCACTTCAAGCGATATGTCGTTGCCTTCGGCGTCGCGGCAGTACTCTACTATATTTATATCATAGGGGGTACGATATCTGTTGGTTTCGTTGGTGCCGTATTCATAAACTCTGCCTTGTCCGTCATAGACATGGGACATTTGGGCGAAAGCTATTACTATATCCTTGGGCACTATGGCGCAATCGACGGTAAACACCATCGGCTCTTCTCCAATCTCCTCGTTAAATATGTAATAATTGGTGGACACGAATTGACCAAAGTCGACGGAAGCCACGGTGGCGTTGGTATTGGGCTTGTTGGCTATAATGCTCAGTATGGAAAAATTAATTTCGGCGCTGTCGCCCGCGATTATGTTCCCCGCTTGCCAAACCAGAATATTGCCTCCTTGAATTTCGGTGGTAATAATCTTGGTCGTCAACCCGTTTTCGGTTACTTCGGTACTATAGGAAGAGCCTATGGCAAATAAATTGTTGCCGTCGTATACTTTGCTGATTTCCGTTAGCGACATGTCTATCGTAAGCTTTCTTTTCAAAAGCTTCCATTCCAAGGTTCTGCCTATTGGCGGCAAGTCGTAATTAAATTCAAACAGCGCGTGAACTTGAACTCCCCGAACCTCCCAAGCGTCGGGATTTTGAGTATCGTTGAGGATATGGGATACTTCGGCGATAAAGGTACCCGCGTTGCGCGTTACGAACACGCTTTCGGGATTGAACACCAAAGGTATCTGAATATCGTCCAAGCCTTTGCCCAGCGCGGCTATTTTATGATAGGTGCCGTCATAGATATGGGGATTTTCGGGGTCGTACTTATATTCTTCGGTCAGCGGATTGCCGTCATCGTGGTACCAATTCAAGTCCACCACAAATTTCTTTACTTCCACATCGTATTGATCGTTTTGAAGTATGTAATTGTTGGCCAAGGTCAAAATATGTTCTTCGCCAAAATCGGCGGTAGCGCCGTAAATCCCCGCCAAGCGTATTTCGTTGGCCACGCCGTTATTGAATTCATAGTCGTTTATCAAGGCGCTGTATGTGTATTTGTTCATGGCGTCCGAAACGCTTGAGAATACAAGATTTAATATGCCGTTGTGTCCGTCCGCGCCCACCGAATAAATAATCGTTCTGATATCAAGCGCGTGGTCGTTTCCGTTATAGACGAGCGTTACATCTTCCAGCGGCTCGTTTTTGTACAGCCATTGCACATCCCTGACAATTCTCTTTATTTCCAAAGTGGCGTTTTCGTTCCAGCTTATGTAGTTGTTGGTTTCGGCGATATGGGCTTTAATGAAGTATAAGCCTGCCTGCTTGGCGGTATTTGCCGAATAAACGCTCCATTCTCCCGCATAAGCGAAGTGGTCCACTCCTGGAGCGGGGTATTCGTCATGGTACATATCGATATATTGCTCGTAGGTCAAATAATAATATACATATTCCACCACCGCCACCGACCCGTCTTCATAGAATACGGTAACCAGGCTTGTGCAAGGCTCAGTGGGATTATTGCTTACGAAAATATCCTGATAATAGCTGCTGTAATCGGTTTGATACGAATTAAAGAATATAAAGTTCGCGGGATCGCCCTTGGCTATGTTGACATGGACCTGACCCTGCCAGCCGTTATAGTTCTCAGTAGCTTCCACTATGGCGTAAATAATATAGCTGCCAGCGTTCTTGGCTCCGTTATTGCCCAGCACGTCCCCTCTGTTTATGTCTCCGCCGTTATAAACTATGGTTATTTCGGTTTCATGGTCGTATTCGTACATCATGGCAAGCCTTGTAAGCGAATAATTATGCTCATCGTTTTTATCGGTTACATAGAAATAATGAGGAGCGCCGTCCACATAAGTAAAGTCGGTATACTCGTCAAAGCCTTCATTGTTGGCGAATTTAATGTTATTTATGTCGGCTTTGTTGACAATCACGTTTTGAGTGTCATTAATCAAATCGTAGTTGGAAGCAAAGTCGCATTCTTCGGGGAAGACGGCGTATAATTGATAATTGCCCGCGTTGCGCATTTCTTGACTTTGCTCCCCGTTACGGATATAAATAATGGTCAAATAAATATTGCCCATGGAGCCATCGGGGATATCCGTTCCCACTAAGGTTACTTCAGCCGTAATATTCAAAGCGTAATTTTGATTGGTATAGGTATAATCGGATATTCCCGTCCATACCACATTCCTTTGCAAAACGCCGATTACGCAAATTCTTTCGGTATCGTAAATAATATAATTGCTGTTTATATAGTCTTCATCTTCGGGATGGAGGCTGGCCACGGTATAATATGTTCCGGCGTTTCTGTACGAGGGAAGCTCTTGGGTATGTTCGGGGTCGGCATAATACTTAATTGTCATTTGATAATACTGTCCGCCGTAAATGCCGGTGTCTTCGCCCACCAAAACGAAGGTGGCGTTGACGTGTCTTTCTTGACCGTTATATTCCAGATTGAAGTTGGTCCATTCCAAATATCTTTCAAGCTTGGAGATATATACATCCACTTCGCCGTGGGTAATGTTTTCTATAATATAATTGCCCATATCGCTTCCGCTCAAGGTAAATATAATGGTATTGGCTTCGCTTACATTTTTGCTGTTATAAGCGGTTACCACATTCACCTGGTCTCCGGGAATAATGTCAAAGCCTTCCACAAACACAAGCTCTTGGGTGGAGCCGGCTTGAGGATAAGCTCTTGTTCCGTCATATACCTTTGTCCAGCCGCCCTCGGGAGTTACGGGTATAAGCGTTCGAGGAGTAATCACGCCTTCGGTAACGTTATCAATATAATAGTTATTTCCTGTTTCGGGAGGATCTCCTATAATCTCAAAACTTATCGTCTTATTGGAGCCCACATTCTTATTGTCGTAAGCGCCTATGACCGTAATTTGGTCGCCATCCAGCACACCGCTTACATCGAAAGCCACCGCGGTTGTGCCGTCATATTCTTTTTCCCAATTTTCATTTTGCGGAGAAGGACTGACTGTAAGCTTAGCTTTGTTTATGGTGAGAATGGCGCTTCCTTCCCAATCGTAATAATTGCTGTAGCCCCCTATTTCGCCCGAGATATAAGCCTTAATATAATAGTATCCCGCGTTCTTGGCGGTTTGGTCGTCAAAGGAAAGCCATTGCCCTTGATAATCAAAACCGCTTTCGTCGATGGTATAAACATAAACCACAT
>LFSG01000038.1 GCA_001512685.1 Clostridiales bacterium DTU072 | reverse complement strand
GCGGCAGGCGGCAAAGCCGTATTGAGAATTGAGGACGAACACCCTTATAAATTGTATGACCGCGTAAAATTTTTGGCCTCCGTCAAGAATATTCAATTGGATTTGTCCCGTTCTTCCTCGCTGGCGTATTACGGCTCCAAGGTATTTTATAAAGCCTCTTTGCTTCAAATAATATCGGTATCGCCGTCAAAGCTTACTTTTTTTGAGAAGCTCAAACTTGGAATGACTTCCCCCATGTTTGAGTATCTTACCCCCGAAAACGCGGGGGTGGCGCAATCCTTGCTTACGGGGGATGTAAGCGCGCTTGATTCTCAAGACTTGGAAGCCGTAAGGGAAAGCGGATTAAGCCATATTTTCGCCGTAAGCGGACTGCACATAAGCTTTGTGGTCATGATAATAACTTTTTTATTAAAAAAGCTCAACACGAACCCTTGGATAAATTTGGCGGTCGTAACAACGGCGCTGTTTATTTATTGCGGCGTTACCGGATTTCCGCCCAGCGCTTTGCGGGCCTTTATTATGGCCGTTGTGTTTATGCTGTCTTTATGTCTTCGCAAAAAATACGATGCGCTCAGCTCCCTTTCCTGCGCCTGCATGGCGCTGTTGCTGGTTTCTCCCCTTACGCTGTTTTCTCTGAGCTTTATTATGAGCGTTTGCGCCGTTTTTGGCATATTATTGTATTGCCCTCCCATATATAAGTTTTTAGCGGGGGAAAAACCAAGCAGATTAGTAAGGTTTGTTTCGGTTTCAATCGCTTTGTCAGTTTCCGCCAACATTTTTTTGCTTCCCATATGCGTCAATGTGTTCGGGCAAGTGTCCGTTTATTTCATTTTATCCAATTTGTTTGTATTGCCCCTTGTGGTATGCGCTTATTCTTATATCTTCGTTTGCGCCTTGTTCTGCTTGATTTCGCCCGCTTTGGGCATTCTTTATTATCCCGCCGATTTCGTTTTGTACGGCATCAGAATTGTGTCGCAGGCTATAGCTGTTCTTCCCATGGCGTCGGTAAGCGTCCGCGGCCAGGTTGTCCTTATGGCCGTTTATACTTTGATTATGGCAATCATGTCAAGGTATGTAATGCTGTCCAAATATAAAAAGCTGTCGTTTGGTTTTGCTTTATTGGTGTTTGGAGTCATTGCCGCCGCTATTTTTTAGCTTAAAATAACCGCATTGAATTGCATAATGAAACCAAATATATTATTATATATATATGTATTCAAAGGATATAAGCAAGGAGACATTGAACGGGGAAGTTTTTTATCTTTTCGGAAACGATCATTATTGGCTTAAGCACGCCGAGGATTTTTTCATTTCCCAAGTAGAACAAGGCTTAAGAGATGTCAATGTCAAAATATACGCCGAAATAGATTCCTTAGCGGAAATAATTTTTACTTTGTCCAGTTTCGGCTTTAATGAGGAAAAGCAAATAATAATAGTCAAAGACCCCGCATATAAAGCCTCCTCGGAGGAATTGAAGCTGCTCAAGCAATTGATTGAGGGCGGCATTTCGCCTTATGTCCTTGTGTTTGAGAATGTGGCTTTTTTGACAAGCAACGAAAAAAAGCTGATGACGCAAATAGACTGCAATAAATTGAACAGAGCTCAGCTGGCGCCCATAATCAAGGAAAGATTTGCTTATGGCATAGACATGGAGGCGATTAATTTAATAATTGATTATACTGACTGCGATATGGCAAAAATACATCTTGAATGCCAAAAACTTAACGATTACGCCCAAGGTCAAAAAATTACCGCGGATATGGCGGAAATGCTTGTCAGCGAAGAATCGGAAATTCAGGTGTATAATTTTGTTAACAGCGTGGTGGAAGGCAATAAGGACAGGGCCGTCCGTTTTTTGCAAAAGCTTCTTAAGAAAGGGGAATCCAAAAGCTTTATGCTGCAAATGCTGATAAATCAATACCGCAGAATACTTCACAGCGCTTTGTCCCCCAAAAGCGACGGCGAAATAGCCGCCATATTCAATGTAAAGGAATACGCCATAAAAAAGGCAAGGCAAATAAATCATATGAGCAAAATGAGCCTGAAAAAGACTTTGGATATGCTCGTAGGTTATGAATATAAGTTCAAATCGGGCATAATGAACGAAGCTATGGCGTTTGACGCCGCCGTTTCCGCGCTGCTTGGCGTCAACTGAAAGGAGTGAAAATGTTTAATAAGCTTTATTCGGATAAAACTACCAATAAACTTCAAAAAATCCCCGTATGGGCGTGGATGATATTCTATGGAATAGCCTCGGTGTTTACTTCCTTGTATGATTTGGTTAATTTAAGAAGCGACCTTGTGGATTTTTTTAATGAGTTTGCTCCCCACCTGAACAGCTTGCGCATGCTTTCCCTGGCTTATCCGCTGTCCGTTCTCATCGGTATAGCGGTGTTTGAGTTGGTGGCCTATCTTGTGTACCAACTTTTGGCGGGCAGGTTTTTTATGGATATCAATCAAAGGAATTTTATTTTCCGATTGAGAGTTACCATGATAATGGCCAATGCCGCCATAGGTATTGTGTCGCTTTTGTATTTTGCCCTTCCTCAAGCCAGATTGATTATGTCTTCGGTGGTCAATCCTCTTGCGCGCTCTTTCTTGCTGATTATGTTCATGTATGAGGTGAGCAAGCAAAAAATCCGTCCCGGCATCGCTCATAAAGCCTATTTGTTCGCTACCAAATATTATTTGTTGTTTAATATCGTGATTAACGCCATAGGCTTGATTTCATTGTATCTTTACGAAGACGTTCAAATAAGCCAATATATAGCTTATGCCTGTACAATAGCGGTGTATGCTCTCATGGGCATTCTCGTTTGGAAACAATACGATATTTTGAAAAAGCTTCCGCCCGAAGAGCAGCCTCCCCAAAAAGACCAGCCCCAACAAGATGACATAATATTTAAGGATTTCGGCTTTTAGCAAAGTATTCGATAAAAGGATGAAGTTATGGATTATTTCGGGATAAACAGTGTTTTTGATTTAATCGCCGTATTGGCGCTTATGGCTTTGTGCTTCTTTTTCTTTTTCAAAAAGAAAAGCTATAGGCTTATGGTTATTTATATTGTTTTTCTGCTGATTTATGTGGGCGTGTTCCTGCTCAATGTCTTTTATCGCATGGAGCTTGCCTTCGCCATAGCCAATCTTTTAGCCGTCTTTGCCATAGTCGCGCTTATAGTGGTATATCAAGCCGATTTCAAGACAATATTCTTTAACTTGACCAAAAAAGAAAAAGGGCAGGAAATGAATGTCAGCGACGAAGAATTGAGAAACGCCATTGACGAAGTCGTCAAAGCTTGCCAGAATATGTCCAAGGCCAGAGTGGGCGCCCTTATCATTATCGCCCCCACCAAGATTTCTTCCCACATTCTGGAAACCGGCGTGGAACTCGGCGCTTTGGTTACCGCTCCTTTGCTGGAAAGCATTTTTAACACCAAAGCCCCCATACATGACGGAGCCGTCATAATTAAAGGCAACCGCATTCTGGCGGCGGGCTGCTTTTTGCCTTTGTCGCAATCTCAAGCTTTAAGCAAGGATATGGGTACAAGGCATCGCGCCGCCGTGGGCATAACTGAGGAAACCGATATGCTCGCCATAGTGGTGAGCGAAGAAAACGGCATTATTTCAATCGCCCAAAAAGGCACGCTGAAAAGATACATCACGCCCGAAAGGTTGACCGACGGTTTGCATGAAATATACGGCATAATCAGAACGACAAGAAAAAGATTCGGCAGTAATTAAAAGAGAGGATAAAATGAACATCATAGGAAAACAAAAGATTTTATTGCCAAAAAACGCGGATATGAGCAAGTGGGCGGTTATAGCTTGCGACCAGTTTACCGCCCAGCCCAAGTATTGGCAAAAATTAAGCGACTACATAGGGGACGCTCCCAGCTGTCTGCATATTACTTTGCCCGAGATTTACCTTGATTCAAATGTGGACGAGAGAGTAAAGCGTATTAATTTGAATATGCAAAAATATTTGGACGACGGCATTTTCCAAGAAATTGACGGATTTGTGCTGGTGGAAAGGGAAGTGGAAAACGGCAGAAAAAGAGCGGGGCTGGTGCTCAGCGTGGACCTTGATTGTTACGATTGGCGCCGAGTAAGAAGTCCCATACGGGCCACCGAGGATACCATTGTGGAACGCCTGCCCGCCCGCGTGGATATTAGGAGAGGGGCCAAGATAGAGCTTCCCCACATACTTTTATTGATAGACGACAAGGACAAAAAGGTCATTGAACCCGTTTATCAGAACAGGCATAAATTGAAGAAGTTGTATGATTTTGAACTGAATATGGGGGGCGGGCATATAAAAGGTTATGAGGTTAAAAATACCGAAGAGACCGCGGCAAAATTAAATGAGCTGCTTGACCCGCAAACGCAAATACAAAAATACGGTTTTGACGCCGGCATTTTGTTCGCGGTGGGGGACGGCAACCATTCCTTGGCGGCGGCCAAGGCCCGCTGGGAAGAAGTTAAGCCTACTCTCAGCCAAGAACAAAGGCAAAATCATCCTCTGAGGTACGCCCTTGTGGAAGTGGTCAACCTTTATGACGACGCCATGGTGTTTGAGCCTATCCACAGGGTTATGCTTAATTGCGACATATCTTTTGTGGAGCAATTGCGCAAAAGACTGTCGGGCAAAGGCAAGCTTACGCTGTTTGACGGCAAGCAGGAATTCACGCTGGACACTTCCGAAAACGCTGGTCAAACGATTAAGCAGGTTCAGCTGTTTATTGAAGAATACATAAAAAACAACCCCGCCAAGGTGGATTATGTGCACGGCGTCAATCACCTTAAGGAAGTGGTGGGCGAAAATAAAAACTCCATAGGCATAATTATGCCTACCTTTGAAAAGGATCAATTGTTTAACTATGTGCTGAATGTGGGCAACCTGCCTAAAAAAGCTTTTTCTATCGGAGAACCCGAAAGGAAAAGATATTATCTGGAATCTAAAAAGATTGTGTGAAAGGAGCCGGCGTTATGTTAAAGGTATGTAAATTCGGCGGAACTTCCATGGCGGACAAAAACGCCATAGAAAGAGCGATAAATATTGTTAAGAACGACCCAAGCAGGCGTTTTGTGGTGGTGTCCGCTCCCGGAAAAAGGTTTTCGGGAGATGAAAAAGTTACCGATTTGTTGTATAAATCCTTCAAGGAAAGGTATGACGACAGACACCCGTCTTTCGATAAAGTAAGGCAAAGGTTTTGCGGTATAGCCGATGAGCTTGGCGTAAAGACCAATATCGGGAAATACCTTGACGAAATAGAGGAAAATATCGAAAAAAGTCAAACAAGCGATTACGCCGCCTCAAGGGGAGAATACCTTATGGCGATTTTGTTTGCCGACAAGCTGGGGTGGGAGTTCGTGGACGCTGCCGAAATGGTTAAGTTCGACGCCAAAGGCAGATTTGACAGCGAAAGCACCAACGACTTTGTGTCCCAAAGACTTAAAAATGCTGATAACGCCGTTATAAGCGGCTTTTACGGCAGCATGCCCGACGGCTCCATAAAAACTTTCTCAAGGGGAGGCTCGGACATTACCGGCGCCATAATAGCCAGAGGGGTAAAAGCCGATATCTATGAAAATTGGACCGATGTCAACGGCTTCATGACCGCCGACCCCAAAATTGTCAAATCCCCCAAGCCCATTGAGATTTTGTCTTATGAGGAATTGCGGGAGCTTTCCTATATGGGCGCAAGCGTGCTGCATCCCGAATCCATTTTCCCGCTCAGAGGCAGCAATATTCCCATTAATATCCGCAACACCTTTGAGCCCGAAAACAAGGGCACCACTATAATGGTGGACTGCGATTACCGCCATCGCAACGGCAGACTGGTAACCGGAATCGCGGGCAAACCCGATTATACCGCCATATTAATCAAAAAATCCATGATGAACAACGAGCTTGGTTTTGTCAGAAAAACGCTGAGCGTGCTTGAAAATTATAATATTCAGGTGGAGCATATTCCCACGGGCATTGACACCATGAGCATAATTTTGGAAAGCAATCAAATGGACAAGGAAACGCTCCATAAAGCCGTGGAAGAAATCAGAGCCAAGGTCAGCCCCGACGACATACAAATCAATGAAAAGCTTGCCATGATAGCCATAGTGGGCCATGGCATGGCCGAAAAGATAGGCACGGCGGCAAGAGTCTTTAACGCTCTTTACAGAAGCAAGGTCAATGTCAAGATGATTGACCAAGGCTCAAGCGAAATGAATATTATCGTGGGCGTTGCCAACGAAGATTTGAACAAATCCATAGCCGCTTTGTATGACGAATTTTTTAATTAAGTCCCTTGAAAGTATAAAATACATAATTAGGTCAAAAATCCTTTCTAAAAACATGAAAGGATTTTTTTATGCGCAAATTGCTGATATTCGTGCTTTTAATATTGCTTTTGGCGGCTTATCGCCATAACGGTTTTATTATTTTTACCGCAAAGTACGGCGGCGCTTACGGCGTATACCGCGAAAACGAAGATTTTGAAGCAAGTTGTGATTTGTCCTTTTTTGAAGCCGTCCTCAAAAAGACCAAAGGCGGGGTAAAGGGAGAAAGCGTAAGGTTTATGGGCAGCGACCAAGATATTGAAGATATTATCCGTCAACTGAACATAAAAGTGGTGGATAAACAGACATTGGCGGGCGTGGTAACAATTTACGGCTATTCGCCAAGGCTGGGCGACTATGTCAGCGTAAGCGGCGAGAAGGTCAATATCCAAATAGCCAGAAGAGGGGCGGCCGTTACCGTGGGCGTTCCTCTGATAATGGGAAGTTATTAAAAATTTTGTAATTCTTTATGTATAAGATTTTGTTTGTCGTAAATAATTCCACATACATACAACAATAAGCTAATCTGGCTAATAAGGAGGTAAAAATGGACAGAAAGTACGCTAAAAACAATAAAGCTTTGGCTTTTATTAAAAGAAATATCTATTATATTATTATGCTGCTGTGTTTGGCCGCGATAGCCACCATGGTAACGATAACTTTGCTGAACAGAAGCAAAAAGCCCGATACCAATGTTATCGCTCCCCCCAACAATCAAAATAATGATGACGACACCCAAAATCAAAATGACGACAATGACGACGACGATACCCAAAACCAAAACGACGACGATGACGACGATGTTGTTG
>LFSG01000019.1:28048-28468 GCA_001512685.1 Clostridiales bacterium DTU072 | reverse complement strand
GCTTTCGGGATTTTTTGAAAATGGCAAGGCGGCGGGGGTTAACGGGCGGTTGAGGCTTTTTCCAGAATTTACAAGCAAACGGGGTTTGACGGGGGCGGGCGGAGAGTTTACAATTAAGGCGCAACATGTAATAAAAGGAGTTTGTTCGCTTTGAAAAAGTTTGCGTTTGTTGTTGTCATCGCGGTTTTGGTTTTAGCTTCCTTGGGAACGGCTAAGCAATATCTGTTTGGCGGAGGCTCGATTGACGACGGGTACATAATCGAATATGAAAATTATGAGGAATATAAAAAAAGTTTGGTTGAAAAAGGCAAGCAAAATAATTCTGCCCATAGCGAAAACGGCGGCGATAACGCTGAGCCTTGGCAAGACGGCGATAGCGATGGCGGCGTTTCGGAACAAGACGGCGATAACGGCGGCGGG
>LFSG01000019.1:0-28001 GCA_001512685.1 Clostridiales bacterium DTU072 | reverse complement strand
GGAGCAAGAAGACGGATTAAACAGCGGCGGTAAGGACGGGCAAGAAGGCGGTGAACAAGTTGAAAACGGCGGGGCAGAAGCTTGGAATTATCCCTTTGACACCGCTTTGCTTCTTAAGGCTACCGCCAAGCTCAACATCCGTTCGGGCGCCGGCACGGCTTATCCCGTTATGGGCTCCATTGCCAAAAACGCCATGCTGCCTTTTGTCAAACAAGAAAATGAGCATTGGTATCAAACGGTATACAAAGGGCAAAAGGCCTTTTTGTCAGCAAAATACGTCGTTATCGCTGAATTTGTTAAAAATTCGGCGGAAGTTGAAAGGGTTATTGCCGAGGGCATGCTTTTGTTGGGCTATCCTTATGTTTACGGCGCCCCAAGATACCATTGGGGCAACGGCAAACTCAATCCCGATTTCGTCATGGGCAAGTTCGATTGCTCCAGCCTTACGCAATACGCTTACTATAAAGGCGCCCGCGTTTTGCTGGATTTGACCACCAGAACGCAGGTAGTTCAGGGCAAGGCGGTTGAAAAAGAGGACTTGGCCAGAGGGGATTTGATGTTCTTTACCAACGGCTCAAGGAAAAATAAAAGCGGTATCGAAAGGGTGGGGCATGTGGCCATTTATTTGGGCGCCAATTATATTCTGCATACCGCAAGCGACTACGCCGTAATCGAGCCCATAAGCCCTTTGCGCCACAGTTATTACATAACGGCAAGAAGATTCCTTTAATTTATTTAGCGTTACCTCATTGAAACAACAGCCCGAAAAGCTTTGTTCGGGCTGTTTTTTCGTTTTTGGGGTAAATTTTTTTGGGGTGTTGTTGGTTTTTGTTTTTGAGGGTTGTTGTATAATTTCAAATTTTTTGGGCTATTGCCCATTTCGGAACAAATCCTCCAGCTTTTTCTTGTTCCCTACTTCCAAAAGCTCGGTTAACGTCGCCTTGTCAAGCTCTTTCAAGGCCTTGCCGTATTCTTTGAGGTTGCGGATAAGCAAATCTATTTCCGTCAGCAAGTTGTCCTTGTTGAGCAAAAACAGCTCCGTCCACATTTTGCTGTCCAGCCTTGCCACTCTGGTTAAGTCCTCGAAGCTCCCCGCGCTGAAGCCTGCGCGCTTTTTCAGCGTCGGGCTTTTGGCGTAGGCGTTGGACACTATGTGCGCAAGCTGTGATGTGTAGGCTATTATTTGATCGTGTTCTTGGGGCGCTGCCTTTACCGCTTGCGCAAATCCCATTTCCAAAGCCAGTTGAGATACTTTTTCCACAGCTTCAAGGGGGGTGTTTTGGGTGGGGGTTATTATAAAGCTCGCCCCTTCGAAAAGGCGGGCGTCGGCGTTGTCAAATCCGCTCACTTCCTTGCCCGCCATGGGGTGGCAGCCTACAAAATGCGCTCCGCTCGGCGTTATTATGCTTTCCATGACCTTGACCACATATTCTTTTACGCCGCATATGTCGCATATTATTTGCCCTTTGCCCAAAAAAGGGGCGTTTTGGCGGGCGTAGTTGGCCGCCGCCGACGGCGACATGCAAATAAACAATATGTCCATGTCCTTAAGGTTTTGTTCGGTTAAAACGCCGTCCAAATAAGGCTTTGCCTTTTCCAAAACCTCTTTTGTTCTGTTGAAGCCGTAACATTTGTGCGATGTCCTTTTTTTAAGGCTTTTGAGCATTGAGCCGCCCATCAGCCCCAATCCCGCTATGCCTATTTTCATTCTTCCGTATATCCTCCCAAAAAAACCGTCTTGCGCGCGTAATTATTTATGTCAAAAAGCATGTTCTGCACTCGTTTATCCAAAATGTTTCCCTCTATGTCCACATAGAATTGAAACTCGAAGCTTGAGCCAGGTATGGGCCTGGATTCCAGCTTTGTCATGTTGGCTTGGCAGCTCGATATTATGTTCAATAGCTCGAATAATGAGCCTTTTTTGTGCTCCAGATTTGCCACAAGGCTTATTTTGTTGCCCTCTTTTCTGATTAAGTTGCGCCTTGTTATGGCTATAAACCTTGTGTCGTTGTTTTGCTGGTCTTGAATGTTTTCCTTGAGTATCTTCAAGCCGTACAGCTTTGCCGCCCTTAATGAGGCTATGGCGGCTTTATGCTTTGAGCGCTCTTTCGCCACCGCTTTGGCCGCTTCCGCCGTATTGTCCGCATGCTCTTGCTTCCAGCCTTGCTTTTTTATGAAATCTTTGCATTGGTACAGCGCTTGCGAATGGGAAATTACCGTGTCTATGCCCTTTATGTCCGCCCCCTCCGCCGCCGCAAGGCAATGGCTTATTTTAAGGCGCTTTGCCTTGGCTATATAAAGCTTGAACTTGGACAAAAGGTCGTATACCTCGTTTACCGAGCCCGCGTTGGAGTTCTCTATGGGCACCACGCCGTAGTCGGCTTTGCCCGCCGCCACCTGCTCGAAAACGTCGGCAAAGCTCTTATGGTAGCTTATTTTCGGGCTGCGGAACATCTCTTCCGCCGCCTGCATGGAATACGCCCCTTCCACGCCCTGCACCGCTGTTTTGGCGTCTTTGAAATTGTCTTGGCCTTCTTCCAATTCAAACAGCTGGAATATGTTTTCCGTTGCGCCTTGTCGGGCTTGGCGCAATCTTGACATGCTCATAATCGCCGAATACACCGAATATATGTCCTGCTCGTACTCTTTGCCGTATTTTTGGATAAGCCTGCGGTAAATCTCTTGTTCCCTATCGCTGTTCAACACTTCCATGTTTCGGCGCTTTTTGTATTCTCCCACCAGCTCCGCCAGCCTTACCCGCTCCATATACGCTTGCATGAGCTTGTCGTCCGCAAGGTCTATTTTGTTTCTCAATTCCTTTAAGTCCATATTACCGCCTCTCGTTAAGCATGTCGAATACGGCCGCGCATGCCGCCGCTTCTATGCAGGGAACCGCCCTCAGCGCCACGCAAGGGTCGTGCCTGCCTTTTACGCGCAAAACCGTGTTTTTCCCCGTTCTCAAATCCACCGTCCTTTGCGGCTTGGCGATTGACGGGGTGGGCTTTATGGCCGCTCTGAAAATTACGGGCATGCCGTTGGTTATGCCCCCCGTTATGCCGCCGTCGTTGTTGGCGTATGTCTTTATCTCGCCGTTTTCGGCGTAAAGCTCGTCGTTATGTTCGCTCCCTTTCATCCTTGCCGAAGAAAATCCCCCTCCGAACTCTATGCCCTTTACGGCGGGGATGCCGAATATTATGGAAGCCAGTCTGTTTTCCACGCCCTCGAACATGGGCTCGCCCACTCCCGCTTTTAGCCCTATGACAACGCATTCCACAACGCCCCCTATTGAGTCGCCGTCGGCGGCGGCTTTTTGTATTTCTTCTTTCATAAGCTCGGCTTTTTCTTCGCTGATTGTTGGGAAATCTTTTTGGCGCAGGCTTAAAAGCGTGTCCTTGTCCCAATCGGCGCAGTCAAAGCCGTCGTCCTCAACCTTTCCTACGGATTTAAGGCGGGCGCCTATATATACGCCTTTTTCGTTGAGCATTTGTTCGCAAACCGCCCCCGCGAACACCAAAGGCGCGGTCAGCCTGCCCGAAAAATGGCCGCCCCCTCTGATGTCGTTATGGCCGCCATACTTTACGAACGCCGCGTAGTCGGCGTGGGAAGGGCGGGCAAGGCATGCCATGTCGTCGTAGTCCGAACTTCTCATATCTTCGTTCATTATCAAAGCCGTCAGCGGCGCCCCCGTGGTAACGCCGTCTTTTATGCCCGAAATAATTCGGGGGATGTCGCTTTCCTTTCGCTTGGTGGCAAGCCTTCCCCCCGGCTTGCGCCTGTCCATGAAAGCTTGTATGGCTCCCAAATCAAGCTTGAATCCGCAAGGCAAGCCGTGTATGGTTGCTCCCACCGCTTCGCCGTGCGATTCGCCGAAAATGCTTATTATTATGTTTTTACCCCAAACGGACTTCATATCTTCCTCCTATTTTTTTGTATTCCAAAAGGTAGTTTGGGTAGCTTTTTGCTATGGCTTGGGCTCCTTTAACCACTGTTTCGCCGCATTTAAGCGCCGCCACCGAAAGCGCCATGGCTATCCTGTGGTCGTTATGGCTGCCGCATTCGATTTTTTGCGGAACATGGCTTGAGCCTTTTATTCTCAATGTGTCTTCCTTGACTTGGTATTCTCTGCCCAGCTTGGCCAGTATTTCGCAAACGGCTTGCAGTCTGTCGCATTCCTTATGCCTCAGCCTTGACACTCCCTTTATCACGCTCTCGCCTTGGGCGAAAGCCGCCGTAACCGCTGTTACGGGGATTATGTCGGGCGTGTGGCTGCCGTCAATCTCTATGCCTTTTAATTCCTTTGTTTCCACTATATAGCCGTCTTTTGTTTCTTCAAATCCCGCCCCCATTTTCCGCAAAATGTTGATTATCTCTTTGTCGCCTTGCAGAGAATGTTTGTCCAATCCTTTTATCTGGATTTTGCCGCTCAGCGCTCCTGCGCACAGGAAGAAGGCGGCGTTGCTGAAGTCGCCTTCCGTTTCAAAGCCTTTGACCGCCTTGTATCTTTGTCCGCCTTTGACAAAGTAGCCGTAATCGGTTTGTTCAACATATACGCCGAACACGCGCATGCATTGGCAGGTCATGTCCGCATAGGGCTTGGACAGCAGTTTTGAGGTCAAGATTATTCTGCTGTCCTCGGCAAGCAAAGGCAGCGCCATAAGCAGTCCCGAAACATATTGGGAGGATATGTCTCCCCTTATATGGTAGTCGCCCCCTTTGATTTTGCCTTTCAAGTCCAGTTGGAAAGGGTTGTTTTGCTGTTTTGTTCGGCATCCTTTTTGCGCAAGCAGTTCAATAAGCTCTTTATGCGGCCTTGCGCCCAAGCTCTCCTTTCCCTTTATTTGGGCGGTTATCCCCAAAGCCGCCAGCACGGGCAAAATAAACCTTAAGGTTGAACCGCTTTCAATGCAGTCTATGTCCGCCAATTTATCAAAATCGATTTTTCCGCCTACGCGCAGTTTGCCGCCCTTAAGCTCCGCTTGTCTGCCTATGGCCTTTGCCGCGTTCAGCGTGGCTTTTATGTCCAAGCTCTGCCCTATGTTTTTTATTACGCTTTCGCCCTCGGCAAGCATGGCGCAAAAAACCGCTCTGTGCGTCATGGACTTTGAGGGAGGGGCTTTAATCTCGCCTTTAAGCACGGAAGGACAGAAGCTTACGGTTATGTCCTTTTTGGCGAAATCGTCTGTTCCGATTTTCAGCAAATCGGCTTTGCCTATTTGTTCCGCCAAAACAAGGGTAACGCTGTCATTCCGCCTTTTTTTGTCGTTTGAGGCTTGCTCCCAAAGCTCTTCAAGCGAAGCGCTTGCGCTTACGGGCATGCCGTGTTTTTTCAAAGCGTCCTCTATCCTTGCCGCCACCGTCGGGTCAATCAAGCACCTTTGTTCCGCCCAGCGGCTTATCATCGCCATTCCCATGCCTATGGCCTTGCCGTGGGATATGGAATAGTTTGAATGCCTTTCTATGGCGTGCCCCAAGGTGTGCCCGAAGTTGAGTATCTGCCTTATGCCGTCGTCAAAGGTGTCCTTTTCTACCGCGTATTTTTTTATTTTCAGGCATCTCGCTATAAGCTGTTCTATGTCCTCGTCTTCGCTTGTTACGCCTTTTTCCGTCCTTTCAAAAAGCTTTTTGTCCATAATCGCGCCGTACTTTATCATTTCGCCCATGCCGTTAAGCCATTCTTCATGGGGCAAACTTTTCAATACGCTTGTGTCTATGGCCACCAAACAAGGCTGGTGGAAACTGCCCGCAAGGTTTTTGCCCTTGCTCAGGTTGACCGCCGTCTTGCCCCCTATCGACGAATCTATCATGGCAAGCAAGGTGGTGGGTATTTGCGCGTACCTTATGCCTCTTAGGTATGTGGCCGCCGCGAAACCCGCTATGTCGCCTATTACGCCCCCGCCCAAGGCTATTATTATGTCCGAACGGGTAACGCCGTTGTCCAGCAAAAATTCGTATATCCTTTCCGCTTCCCTAAGCGTCTTGCTTTGTTCTCCCCCTTCCAATATCAAATGGCAAAGCTCGTATGTTCCGCTTAACCTTTGCTTGAGCTTGTCCAAATACAGCTTTGCCACATTGCGGTCGGTTATTACCGCCGCTTTTTTCGCCTTAATCGGCTCCATCAGCCGCTCCAAGCCGCTTTGGGTAAGGCATCCTTTTTGTATCGCCGCCTCGTAAGGGGGGCGGGTGTTTATCTTTATTACCATAAATTTCTCCGTTTTTTTAATTATTTCAGGCTTTTCATAAACGCCCAAAGCTTGTTGACCTTTTCCATAAGGCGGGCAAAGCCTTGTTCGTCCAAGGATTGCGCTCCGTCGCATAGCGCGCATCTGGGGTTGTTGTGCGTTTCTATCAAAAGTCCGTCCGCCCCCGCCGCTATTGCCGACAACGCCAGCGATTCCACAAGTTCCGCCCTGCCCGAAGCGTGGCTGGGATCCACGATTACGGGCAAATGGGTGAGCTTCTTCAGCACCGGCACCGCCGATATGTCCAGCGTGCTTCTGGTGTAGTTTTCAAAGGTCCTTATGCCTCTTTCGCAAAGGATTACCTCATCGTTGCCCCCCGACATTATATATTCCGCGCTCAGCAAAAGCTCTTCCACCGTGCTTGACATTCCCCTTTTCAAAAGCACCGGCTTTTTTACTTTGCCCAGCTCTTTTAGCATGGCGAAGTTCTGCATGTTCCGCGCCCCCACTTGAATTATGTCCACTTTGTCAAACAGCGGCAAATCGCTTACGCTCATAAGCTCGGTAACGATGGGCAATCCCGTGCGCTTCTTGGCTTCCAGCAAATACTCTATGCCTTCGGCTTTCAAGCCTTGGAAGGCGTAAGGCGATGAACGGGGCTTAAACGCTCCCCCTCTCAAAAAACCCGCTCCGCCCCGCTTGACATAGTCGGCTATGGCCGCCACCTGCTCCTTGCTTTCCACCGAGCAAGGGCCGGCCATTACTTGGAAATGGCCGCCGCCTATCTTTCTGCCCCCCACCTCCACCACGGTGTCTTCTTCGTGCATTTGGCGGTTGGCTTTTTTGTAGGGCTCTTGTATTCTCTTTACCGTTTCCACCGCCGGAAAAGTGGATATGGCGTCAATATCCAGCGCCGCCGTGTCCCCCACCACGCCCAGAATGGTTTTCTGCACGCCCTCGTTGACTTGGACGGTGAAATCCTTGGCCTCAATCCATCGGATAAGCTCGTTTACCCGTTTGTCTTGTCTGTTTCCTTTCACTACGATAACCATAATTCATCTCCACGCCCCTTTTTTTTGTGTTTTTGGTTGATTTTTTATTGTCCCTTAGATAAAAAAATCAGGCACCTTGTTTTTTTATGTGCCTGATAGCTTTATCTATCTTTTTTTTACTACAAGGTTTTTAGCACTATGAAATTAGACCTTTATAAAAATAAAAGCCAAAGCTAAAAACGAAATAGTAGTTGCTGCTCAAAGATATTCTGTTTGTCATATTTTCACCTTATAATTAAGGATAAGTTACATTTAAGTTTTTGTCAATGATTTTTTGGGCATTTTTTAGGATTTTTTTGTTTAGCCTTTATTTTTATCTTTTGCCCTTTTATACATATTATTGCAAACGCGTGTCAAATGTTGACAAAATTGTCCGCATATCTTGGCTTCCGTCTATTTCCATGTGCGATGTTTCTTTGTAGACGGGGTATCTTTCGTCGTAAAGCTCCTTTAATTGAAGCTTGTCTTTGGCGTTTGCCAAGGGGCGCTTGTCTCCTTGTTTTTTTATCCTTTCATAGCAAACTTCAAAGGGGGTGTTCACGAAAACCACAAAGGCGTATTCCAATAAATCGGCGCAATGCGCCGCCGCTCCGCCCCCCGCGCTTATGGCGATTTTGTCTCGGTTAATCAGCTCCTGCAGCGCCATTCTTTCTTTTTCCCTAAAATATTTTTCGCCTTTTGACTCAAAGATGTCCTTTACGCTCATGTTTTCGCGCAAGGCTATTATGTCGTCGGTGTCCGCAAGCTCATAGCCGTATTTTCGGCAAAACGCTTGAGCGACCGCGCTTTTTCCGCTTGCCATGAATCCCGTAAAGACAACGACGTTTTTTTGAAAACGGTTCTTTACAAGTTTTTCGGCTTTTTCTATTATTTGCTCTATGGGAGCTTGCTCTGAGAAATTGTCGTCAAACCATATGTCCTGCGCTTTCGCCGCTTGATAAACAAGCATTGCCATGCCCCCCAAGCCGGGTATGCCCAGCCTTTCCGCCCTTTTGACAAGCTCGGTTTTAAGCGGATTGTAAATTAAATCCACAACATAAGCGCAGTTTTTTATCACGCCTTCGCTTACCGGGCATTCCCATGCTTTGGGATACATGCCCACGGGCGTGCAGTTAATCATTAAATCGTATTCCCCTTTTATGTCTTCAATGTCCGTTGTCAAAATTTGGGCTTTGCTGCGTTCTTTTAGGCGGCTTGCCAAATCTTTGGCTCTTTGCGCCGATTTCTTCCTTGCCGCCAGCGTTATTTGGCTCGCCTTTTGGGCGGTTAAGGCCGCCGCCATGGCTGCCGCTCCCCCCGCACCCAATATAAGAACCTTGTCCATTTTCTTGACATTCAATTTAAGCAGGCTTTGTTCCAGTCCGTAAACGTCGGTGTTATGGCCCTGCATGCCCCTTTCTGCGTTTTTTACGGTGTTTATCGCCATATATCTTTGGGCGTCGGCGTCGATAAAGTCTATTAGCTCTATTATTTTTTCCTTGTGGGGGATTGTAACGTTGAAGCCGTCCAAGCTTCTTAGCAAATCCATGCTTTTTTTGTCAAGCTCGGCGATGTCGTAAAGCTTGTATTCGGCTTGCGTTTTTCGCAGTTCAAAAAGCCTTTTGTGGATAAAAGGCGATACGCTGTGGGTAAGGGGATGTCCGATTAAGCCGAATTTTTTCATTGTTTATAATTATCCTTTATATAATAAGCTCTTGTTCCAGCTTCTCTATGTCAAGCACCTTGAAGGAGTTCAAATAATAATCGATTATGCCTTGCTCCTTAAGCTTGGCAAGCTCCCTTGACAGCGTGGGCCTGGACACATTGAGAAAGTCCGCCAGCTCGTTGCGGTCAAAGGGGATGTCGAACAAAGGGCCGCCGTTGAGTTTGTATTGGTCGTATAAATAGGCGCATATCTTGCCCGTTACGCTCTTTATGGCAAAGTATTCTATCTTTTTATCCAAATATAAATTCCTTTCCGACAATATGGTAAGGAAATTCTCTATCAGCCGTCTGTGGCATTGGCATAAGTTGGCGCATTCGCCTATTATCCTGCCTTTAGGTATGAAAATTACTTCGCATTCGCTTTGCGCCTGCACCGAATAATACCACACCTGCTTTCCCGCGAAAGCCGCCGTTTCCCCGAACACATTGCCCTTTCCCAAAAGCTCTATTATTATCCTTTTGCCCAGCGCGCTTTCTTTTATTATGGCGGCTTCGCCCTCCGCCACCACTCCCACTTTCTCGAAGGGCAGTCCTCTGTGTGCTATATATTCGCCCTTGCCGTAGCTTGCCACGCTCATGTTCAGGCAATGCCTCATGCCTTTTAGGGTGGGGGCGTCGAAATTGTGGAAAAGCGGTGTTTTCAGCAGTGTGTCAATATGTTCGTCCAGCATAAAATATTCCTTTTTTTGACAAAATGTATCCACAGATACAAACAAACCTTTCAGGGTTTTGTATAATTATACCATAAATACCAAAAAAACAAGGAGAAAAAATATGAAAAGGAAAATCATTAAAATAGACGAAGACAAATGCAACGGCTGCGGGCTGTGCGTAAACGCCTGCGCCGAAGGCGCTTTGCAAATAGTTGACGGCAAGGCCAAGCTCATAAGCGAAAGCTATTGCGACGGGCTGGGCGCTTGTCTTCCCCAATGTCCGCAAGACGCCATTTCTATTGAGGAAAGGGAGGCTTTGCCTTTTGACGAAGAAGCCGTCAAAAAGCATACGCAAGCAAATTCTGCCCCCGCTCAGCCTCAGCCTATGGGCTGTCCGGGCAGAAGGTCGCAGCTGCTTAACAGGCAGCCCCAAGCCGCCCCCGTAAGCGTCGACGATATGCCTTCCATGCTGGCTCAATGGCCTTGCCAAATCAAGCTCGTTCCCGTTAACGCCCCTTACTTCAACGGCGCCCATTTGCTGGTAGCCGCCGATTGCACCGCTTACGCCTACGCCAATATGCACCGGCGCTTTATGCGCAATAAAATTACGCTTATAGGCTGTCCCAAGCTCGACAATGCCGATTACTCGGAGAAATTGACCCAAATCTTGACGCATAACGACATAAAGAGCGTAACCGTGGCGCGCATGGAAGCGCCTTGCTGCGCGGGCATAGTCAACGCCGTCAAAAACGCCCTTATCGCTTCGGGCAAAATGATTCCGTGGCGCATAATTACCATATCGGTAGACGGGCAAATAATCGAAGAATAAAAAAAGGAGGAATATAAATTATGTCAAACGCCATGTTTTGTTATCAATGCCAAGAAGCCGCAAGGGGCTTAGGCTGCAATGTCAGGGGGGTATGCGGCAAAACCGCCGACGTGGCCAATCTGCAAGACCTTTTGATTTATCTCATGAAGGGTATCGCCGCCGCCAACATCAAGGCTAAGGAAATTCAGCAAGACGAAGACGCCGCCGTTGAGTTTATCGTGGACGGCTTGTTTGCCACCATTACCAACGCCAATTTTGACAGGGATTATTTCCTTGCCAAAATCGCCCAAGGGCTGGCCCTTCGCGACAAACTTAAACAAAAAGTCCAATTACGGGATTATTTCTACAAGCGCCATGACATTATGGAGTGGACGGCTTCTTCCCCCGAGGAAATGGACCAAAAGGCCGCCCAAGTGGGCTTTATGTCCATACCCGACCAAAACATACGCTCCCTTAAGGCCATGATTATTTACGGCTTGAAGGGAATGGCGGCTTATTATAAGCACGCTTTGGTTTTGGGTTATTCCGATGAGGAAATCGCCGATTTTATCCAAAAAACGCTTGTTGCCACCGTGGACGAAGAGCTTACGGTTGAGCAGCTTTTGGACTTGGTCATGAAAACGGGGCAAACGGGGGTAAAGGCAATGGCGCTTTTGGACAAGGCCAATACCCAAACTTACGGGCATCCCGAAATCTCCAAGGTTAATTTGGGCGTAAGGGACAATCCCGCCATACTTATCAGCGGCCATGACTTGAAGGACCTTGAACAGCTTTTGGAGCAAACCAAAGGCAGCGGCGTGGATGTGTATACTCACGGCGAAATGCTTCCCGCCCATTATTATCCCGCTTTCAAAAAGTATGATAACTTCGCGGGCAATTACGGCAACGCCTGGTGGAGGCAGGACAAGGAGTTTGAGTCCTTTAACGGCCCCGTAATCTTGACCACAAACTGCCTTATACCGCCCAAAGACTCCTATAAGGACAGAGTGTACGCCGCCAATATCGTGGGCTTTGAGGGAGTTAAGCGCATAGAGGAAAAAGACGGCAAAAAGGACTTTTCCGCCGTCATAGAGCATGCCAAAAAATGCCCGCCCCCTCAAGCGCTTGAGCAAGGCGAAATCGTGGGGGGATTTGCCCATAATACCGTGTTCGGCCTTGCCGACAAGGTGGTTGACGCCGTAAAAAGCGGGGCAATCAAGCGCTTTTTTGTCATGGCGGGCTGCGACGGCAGAATGAGGAGCAGGGAATATTATACCGAATTCGCTTCCAAGCTTCCCCGCGATACCGTCATATTGACGGCGGGCTGCGCCAAATACAGATACAACAAGCTGGACTTGGGCGATATCGGCGGCATCCCCAGAGTGCTGGACGCCGGACAATGCAACGACAGCTATTCCCTTGCCCTTATCGCTCTTAAGCTTAAAGAAGCCTTTGGCTTGGACGATGTCAACAAGCTTCCCGTTTCTTACAATATTGCCTGGTATGAGCAAAAAGCCGTCATAGTGCTGCTTGCCTTGCTCAGCTTAGGGGTTAAGAATATCCATTTGGGCCCCACCCTGCCCGCTTTTGTTTCCCCCGCCGTCAAAGACGTACTGATTGAAAAGTTTGGGCTTGCCACCATAACCGATGTTGAAAATGACCTTAAACTTTTTATGGGCTGACATACATATAATGTCATAGGGCACAAAAGATAAATTTTAGTCTCTTTCTACAAAAGATAAAATTCCAACGATAAAAAATCCGCCGCTTTTTAGCGGCGGATTGTTGTTAAATTCGCTTGTCAAAAAAGGCTTTTTCTAATCAAACAAGGCTGTGGATATATATTTTTCCCCAGAATCGGGAAGTATGGCCACTATGTTTTTGCCTTGGTTTTCTTCCCTTTTGGACAGCTCAAGCGCCGCTTTAAGCGCCGCCCCCGACGATATGCCCACCAACAGGCCTTCTTTTTTGGCGGCAAGCTTGGCTGTGGCCAAGGCGTCTTCGTCGCTTACGGCAATGACTTCGTCTATTATCGCCCTGTTCAAAACCTTGGGCACAAAACCCGCCCCTATGCCTTGTATCTTGTGGCTGCCGCTTCTGCCTTGCGACAAAACGGGAGAAGACAGCGGCTCCACCGCCACTATTTTTATGTCGGGGTTTTTTTCCTTAAAATATTCGCCGCATCCCGTGATTGTGCCTCCCGTGCCCACGCCCGCCACGAAGATGTCTATTTTGCCTTGGGTGTCCCGCCATATCTCAACGGCGGTGGTTCTCTTGTGTACGGCGGGGTTGGCGGGGTTGTCAAACTGGCGCAGAATAAGAGAATTCGGTATTTCCTTGTTCAGCCTTTCGGCTTCTTCTATCGCCCCTTTCATGCCCTTGGCGGCTTGGGTAAGCACAAGCTCCGCCCCCAATTGGCTAAGCAGTTTGCGCCTTTCAACGCTCATGGACTCGGGCATGGTCAATATCAGCTTGTAGCCTTTTGCCGCCGAAACAAACGCCAAAGCTATGCCGGTATTGCCGCTTGTGGGCTCTATCAGCGTGGTATGGGCGTTTATCAATCCCTTGCGCTCGGCGTCTTCGATAAGCGCCAGCCCCACTCTGTCTTTGACCGAACTTAAGGGGTTAAAGCCTTCCAGTTTGGCCTTTATATTCGCCTTGCCGCCCGCATGTTCGTCAAGCGCGTCCACGCTCAGCAAGGGCGTATTACCTACAAGTTCATACAATTTATTCGCTGTTTTTGTCATTTTTCACCTTCAAGCATATATTAAAATATGTATAGCATATATTGTTTTATGAGTCAATCGGGTGAAAATAAAAAATTGACAAAGGAAAGAAAAAAGTTTATAGTAATCATATAAGGAGTCAAAAATGCAATTTGGTCCGCGAAGAATTTTTAATTGGGTTATGGGATTGCTGGTGGCCGCCATCGGCGTTGTCGTCATAACTTTAAGGCTGCTCAGCTGATTAAGTTTTTTTTACATAAAAACAAGCAGATAAGGCTTTCGCCCTCTGCTTTTAGTTTTTTTTTCGCGCGGTTGAATTTAATAAATGATTAAATGTCAAGCTCGTTAAGAAGCGCTTTAAGGTTGACCAGCTCCTTGGCCGTGAATGTGGCGCCCTTGCCCATTCTGTCGTGGGCTTCGTTCCAATCGCGGATATCGTACTTGGGCTCGCCGTCGTTCCAGCTCACAAGATTCAGTTCCTTTTTCCAGCTCCTGTCGTTTTCGGATATAACGCCCAGACGCTTGATTATCTCAAATTTGATTTCCACCTTTTATTCCTCCTGAAGTTTAATTAAAGAAATTGTACCATAAATTTTGTTATATTACAATAGTTATTTTAATATTTTCTTAAATAATTATAAATTATTAATAATTATTATACATATTTTTTTATATATAATATGCCTTGGCGCGCTTTTTTATGCTAAAAATTCGGCGTTGATTTAATGGGCGAAAAATTATATAATTATATAATAAAAAAGAAAAGGCGGTATGATATGGGTTTAATTAAATTTATATTGAAAAAGGCCGTTCCCGCGCCTAAAATCGAAGAGTGCAATTCCTTTGCATTTATCGGGCCTCATCCCGACGATATCGAAGTGGGCTGCGGCGCCACCGTCGCCAAGCTGGCCAAGCAGGGCAAAAGGATTTGCTTCATAATAGCCACCGACGGCGCTTACGGCTGTCAAGATGCCGATTACGACAAGCAAAAACTTATTGAAACGCGCAAGAAAGAGGCTTTGGCTTCCGCCAAAATACTGGGCGTGGAAGACGTCAGGTTTTTGGGTTTCCCAGACGGCGGGGATTACGACACCCTTGAATTGGGCCGTAAGATAGCGCTGGAGTTAAGCGACTTTAAGCCCGATTTAATCTTTGCCCCCGACAACCACATGAAGGCAGAGATACACCCCGACCACCTCAAAACGGGCAGGGCGGCGGAAATAGCCATGATGTTCAGCGGCTTTTCCCCCATAATGAAAGACCTGGGCAGCGAACAAACGGCTAAAATAAAAGGCATAGCCTATTATTACACCGACAGGCCCAACGCCTATGTCAACGTAACCAAAACCTTTAAGGATAAAATCCAAGCGCTCAAGGAGCATAAAAGCCAATTCCTTGCCGATGAGCAAATGCGCAAGGATTTTGAAATGATGGGCCTTTATTTCAAGCTCACCGCCATAAGGTTTGGGTTCAGGAAGTTTTGCCGATACGCCGACGGATACAGAGTGCTTTCCATTCTGCACACCCATTGCGCCCCCGAAGCAAGCGATTTTTGATAAAGCTTCGGATTCGGTAAATATCAAGGATAATTCCGCAACCGTGGCGGTGGCTCGGCCTGACGGCGTATTCCGCCGACGACGTGTTGACCGTCCACGCTTTTATAATCGAAGCGGACAAAAAGGATGTGGAAGGCGTTAATGAAGTAAAAATCCAATCGATACGCAAAGGAAGGGCTGAAGATTATGACTGAGCGATGGAAAACAAGCCGCAAGCGATATTTGTTCGTATGTTAATGATAAAGTAAACGGCGCAGCCAATGCTCCGCCGTTTTTTTGTTTTTCAATTTTGATTTGGGGTTTTTGGTTGGTTTTTATCAATATTCCAGCTTTTGGTCCAAATATTCGTAAAGCCTGTCTATGGGCATCCTTACTTGTTCCATGCTGTCCCTTTCCCTTACCGTTACCGTTTGGTCTTCCAATGTGTCAAAGTCTATGGTTACGCAATACGGCGTGCCCGCTTCGTCCATTCTGCGGTATCTCTTGCCTATGCTGCCCGCTTCGTCATAGAAGGTTGGGTATCTTTTCATGAGCATATGGTATACCAAAGCCGCTTTTTCGGATAATTTCTTTTGCAAAGGAAGCACCGCCGCCTTAATTGGAGCAAGCGCGGGATGCAGCCTTAGCACCGTTCGGCTTTCTCCCCCTTCCAATTGCTCTTCGTCGTAGGCGTCGCATAAGAAAGCCAGCAGTACCCTGTCCGCTCCCAGCGACGGCTCCACGCAATAGGGGATATATTTTTCTCCCGTTACGGGATCGGTATATTCCATGCTCTTGCCGCTCTTTTCTTGGTGCGACTTGAGGTCGTAGTCCGTTCTGTCCGCTATCCCCCAAAGCTCTCCCCAGCCGAAGGGGAATAAAAACTCTATGTCGCTGGTGGCTTTTGAGTAATGGGAAAGTTCTTCCGCTCTGTGCTCCCTGAACCTTAAATTCTGTTCTTTCATGCCCAAGCCTTTGAGCCAGTCGTAGCAAAACTTTTTCCAGTATTCAAACCATTCAAGGTCCGTTCCCGGCTTGCAGAAAAATTCCAATTCCATTTGTTCAAATTCTCTTGTTCTGAATATGAAGTTGCCTGGGGTTATCTCGTTTCTGAAGCTCTTGCCGATTTGGGCTATGCCGAAGGGCACCCGCATGCGCATGGAGCGCAACACGTTGTTGAAGTTGACGAATATGCCCTGCGCCGTTTCCGGCCGCAAATACACTACGGCCGCGCTGTCTTCGGTTACGCCTTGGAAGGTCTTGAACATTAGGTTAAACTGTCTTAGCTTGGTAAAATCGGCGTTGCCGCAAACGGGGCATTTTATGTTCTTTTCTTTGATAAACTCTTCCATCTTTTGGTTGTCCCAGCCCGCCGCGCTGTCTCCGCCGCCATGCTTTTTGAGGTAGTCTTCTATTAAGTTGTCGGCTCTGTGGCGGGATTTGCACGCCTTGCAGTCCATGAGCGGATCGGAAAAGCCGCTCAAATGCCCGCTTGCTTCCCATACCGTAGGGTTCATTAGTATGGCGGCGTCAATGCCCGTGTTGTAGGGGCTTTCCTGCACGAATTTTTTCCACCACGCCTTTTTTATGTTGTTTTTGAGTTCCACTCCCAAAGGCCCGTAGTCCCATGTGTTGGCCAGACCGCCGTAAATCTCGCTGCCGCTGAATATAAAGCCTCTGTTTTTGCAAAGCGCTACCAGCTTGTCCATTGTCAGTTTGCTCATTTTCTCACTCTCCGTTTCCTTTGCCGTTAACTAATTCATCATAATGGAATTATGCTTAAAAGTCAATTGTATATAACATATTTGCTTTTTTGCCTAATAAAATAAAAAGAGGGCATGTTATGAAAAACAATCTTTTTATCCGAATTTTCAAAATCCGCAAAGACAATGTTTTTGTACATATAATTTCCAATATAATCATCCTTTGTCTGCTTCTTTGCTTTTATATCGGATGTCTGGAGTCCGCCGCCGTCCCTACCGCCGCCGCTCCCATTTACAGGGGCGACGCTTCACAAAAAAAAGTATGCCTTATGGTCAATGTATACTGGGGGGAGGAATATATCCCCCAAATGCTGGACATATTCGAAAAATACAACGCCAAATGCACTTTTTTTGTGGGGGGATGCTGGGCGGCAAAAAACATACCCTTGCTCAAAACCATGGCTCTTGACCATGAAATCGGCAACCACGGTTATTTGCACAAGGACCATCGCAAGCTGTCCGTCAAGGAGAACACCGACGAAATCTTGGTATGCGAAAAGCTTATTTATGAAGCCACCGGTCAAAAAACCTGCTTGTTTGCTCCGCCTTCGGGCAGCATAGGCGAAAATATGCTGTCGGTATGCGCTCAGCTGGGCTATAAGGTCATTATGTGGTCCAAAGACACCATAGACTGGCGGGATAACGATTATCAGCTGGTTTATAAAAGGGCTACCAAAGACCTGCAAAACGGCGATTTAATACTTATGCACCCCATGCCCCATACCGTCAAGGCCTTGCCCATGATACTGGAATACTACGCCCAATACGGCTTCAAGACTGTTACCGTGGGGCAAATGGTCAACGTCGCCGATATGCATTGATAAAAAAATTAAGGGCCGAAAAAATCGGCCCTTTTCTTCATAAAATGCTTTGCGGATTTTTATCCGTTGTTCTGCGCCCTGTTATATTCTTCTATTACTTTTTGCGCTATGTTCATGGGCGCTTCCTCGTACCTTTCGAACTTTACGCTGAACTTTCCTCTGCCCTGCGTCATGGAGCGAAGGTCGGTGGCGTACTTGAAGATTTCGCCTTGCGGAACTTCGCCTTTTACTACCGTTCTGCCGTTCACCGTTTCCATGCCGAAAATCCTGCCCCTCCTCTTGTTGAGGTCGCCCATGATGTCGCCCATGTAGCTTTCGGGTATGGTTACGCTTATGCTCATGATGGGTTCAAGCAAAACGGGGTTGGCTTTGGGCAGTCCGTCTTTGTACGCTATTGACGCCGCCATCTTAAAGGCAAGCTCGGAAGAGTCCACCGAATGGTAGCTGCCGAAATACAGCACCGCTCTCATGCCCACTACGGGATAGCCCGCCAATACGCCTTTTGTGATGCATTCTCTAAGGCCCTTTTCCACGGCGGGGATATACTGCTTGGGCACCACGCCGCCCACGATTTCGTCGTCAAACTCAAAGTCCACTTCGGGCTTGGGCTCGAAACGGATATACACGTCTCCGTATTGTCCGTGTCCGCCCGATTGCTTTTTGTATTTGCCCTGCTGTTCCACCGTCTTTCTGATGGTTTCGCGGTAGGGCACCTTGGGCTCGGTAAGCTTGGCTTCCACGCCCTCTTTGTTTTTAAGCTTTCTGCAAAGTATCTCTATTTGGCTTTCGCCCATGCCGTGTATCAGCATTTCGTTGGTTTCAAGGTTTTTCTCCAGTCTGAATGTGGGATCTTCTTCAAGCAGTTTGGACAGTCCGCCGAATACCTTGTCTTCCTTGCCTTTCTCGGCGCTGGTTACCGCCATGGCGAAAACGGGTTCGGGGTATTCTATGGCCGCCATTTTTATCTTGTCCGAAGGAGCGCAAAGCGTGTCCCCCGTCGAAGTGTAGTTAAGCTTGGCGAAAGCGCCTATGTCGCCAGCTTGCAGCACGTCGGCGTTCTCGTTCTTGTTGCCTTTCATGAGCAAAAGCGCCGATACCTTTTCGCTTTCGTTTTTGTCGGTGTTGTATATGACATCGCCCACCTTCACCTTGCCTGAGGCCACCTTGAAGAATTGCACCTTGCCTATGAATTTGTCCACCACCGTCTTGAATATTTGGGCCGCGAAAGCGCCGTTTTCGTCGCAAACAACTTCAAGCTCCTTGCCCGATTGGTCGGTAGCTTTCTTGGCCGGCATGTCCACGGGCGAAGGGAATAAGGAAATTATGTTGTCCAATAAGCCGGCAAGCACGGGTTTGCCTACCGCCACCCCAGCCACTACGGGTATAAGCTCGGCGCTCATTATCCTCTTCTTGAGTCCGCTCATTTTCTCTTCCTGCGTCAGCTCCTCGCCGCTGAAAAATTTCTCCAAAAGCTCGTCGTTGGCTTCGGCGGCGAATTCGATAAACGCCATGTTGTATTCTTCCGCTATGCCCACAAGGCTGTCGGGAATGGCGATTTCTTTGCCGTCGTTGTCAAAGGCTTTCAAAAGCGCGGCGTTGACATAGCCTGTCATGTCGTAGCCTTTCATTATGGGCAGTTCCAGCGGGGTAACCTTGTTGCCGTACTTTTGCCTAAACGCGTCCACCGTCTTGAAGTAGTCGCTGTTTTCTTTGTTTACGCCGTTTATGAAAATAAACATGGGAATGCCTTTGCTTTCGCAGTATTCTATCGCTTTTTCGGCGCCCACCGTCACCTGCCCCGACGCCGACGCCACTATCAGCGCGCAATCCGCCGCCGTCAAGGCCGCCACCATTTCGCCTTCAAAGTCGAAAAAGCCGGGCACGTCTATAAAATTGAATTTATGGCCCTTGTACAAGGCGTATGCCACGCTCATGGATATGCTCATCTTGCGGTTGATTTCTTCTTGATCGAAGTCCGATACGGTGTTGCCTTCGTCCACCTTGCCCAAGCGCTCAGTCATCTTTGTTTTGAAAAGTATGGCTTCCAATAAAGATGTCTTGCCCTCGCCGCTGTGTCCGATAATCGCGATATTTCTTATTTTGTCCTTAACGTATACTGCCATAAAATGCTCCTCTTGTTTTATTATTTCTTAAAAGATACATTAATATAATACAATAACTTGCCCTCATTATCAATCATAAAAGCATATTATTTCAATATTTTTTGGATTTTTGAAACATATAACCGCGTTCTTTGACGCTTTCAAACGCTTAAAAGACTGTCTATTATGCCGTAATACTTCTCTTTATCGCCCTTCCCCGTAATGTGTATGTCCACTCTGCCCTGCCCTTTTTCTTGGGAAAACTCTTTCAGCTTCTCCACCGTTTCGCCGTTGGAATGGCATACCTTGAATTGGGGAAATAGCTCTTTTATTATGCCTATAAGGTATATGTAGTGCGTGCATCCCGCTATTACCGCTTCATAGTCCGAATAAGGCGCCAGCAATTCCTTTATGTAGCGCTTCAATCGGAAAAAGTCGGGGGCGCATTCTTCTATCATCATGGCCAAGCAGTCGTTCGCCGCCTTGGTCAGCCTCTCGTGGCTTACATCCTTTACCACTTTGGAATTTATGGTTACCGGCGTGGCAAGCAAAAGCGCCTTTCCTTTTGTCTGCTTCAGCACCTCTTCGGGGTGGGGTAATACCCTTATTACGGGTATGCCGTTCATGTGGGTATGGGCGGTGGCCGACGAACATGAATTGCAGGCAAAGACAACCGCCTTTGCTCCCAGCCGTTTTAATTTGTCTATTAAAGCGTTGGCTCTGTCCGTCAAAAATTCCTTGCTCTTGCTTCCGTAAGGCGCGTATAAGGTATCCGCTATATAAACATAATCGTTGTGGGGATACGCTTTTATACAGTCGCAAAGGGTGGTGAGACCGCCTATTCCGCTGTCGATAAAACCTATGCTCACAAAGCATTATATGCTTGAGGGGCGTTATTATTTACTTTTTATGCCCTTGACAGCGCTCTGTTGATTGCCGCCGCCATCAAAACGCCGTAGTCTTCCACTATTATGTCTATTTCCTTGGCGGTTACTATAAGCGCGTGCAAAAACTCGTCCGCCTTTATCTTGACATTGTTGCCTTCGATATACTCCCTTATTATGTCCTTGGCGTAAATGACCAAAGGCGCCCCCAAAGCTATTACGGGTATGCCCAGACTTTGAATGTCCAGCTTTTGCTTGGGGTTGTTCACGCCCCCTCCCGGCTGTATGCCCTCGTCGCTCAGCTGCACCGCTCTGCCCAGCCTCCGCACGCTCTTGCAGGCAAGGGTGTCCACCGCTATCACAAAATCGGGGGTTGTCTTTTGGATTACTCCGTTTATTATGTCGTAGCTGTTCAATCCCGTAACGCCGCTTACCGAACTTTTTATGGCTGATAAGTTGTGCATTTTGCTCAGCGCTTTCAAAGGCGAACCGTCTATGATATGCCTTGTTATGTGCAGATTGTTGACGGTTATCGCCCCCAAGGAATCCGCCGTCATCTTTTCGTTGCCCAAACCTACGCAAAGCGTTTTGTCGCCTTTTTTGTAGCCGTTTTTTTTAAGCAGTTCCCCCAAAGCGCCCGTAACCAGTTCCAGCAGCGCTTCTTTAAGCTCGTCGTTGAAAAGTATGCTTTCCTTAATCTCGAAAGTGTAGTAGGTATGGGCGTTTTTCTCCCCCTCTGGGGGCTGTAAAATGCCTTTTTTAAGCGTTATCGTTCCGTTCCTGTATTCGCTGAGCCGCTGCGAATACCTTTCTCCTTTGATTTCGCCCGCCTCGTTCCATAATTGACGGTATATCCTTTCCATACCGCTTATTGTTAACTTTTTTCAAATAAATATAACATTTAGTTGCAATGGGGCGTCGTTTGTGTTAGAATATTCAAGCAAAATGAAATAATTATCGTAATGAGGAGAAAATAACCAAATGGCAAATATTAAATCGCAAAAAAAGCGCATTCTCACATCGCGCAAAGAAAAACAAATAAATACCGCCAAACGCTCCAAGGTCAAGACGGCCATAAAGAAGTTTGAAGCCGCCATAATGGCCAACGACCTGCAAAAGGCCGAAGAGCTTCTTCCCCTTACTTACAAAGTAATAGACGAAGCCAAAAGCGACGGCATTTTCCATATCAACAACGCTTCAAGAAAAAAAGCAAGGCTGGCCAAAATGCTGGATAACGCCCAAAAAACCGTTAAAGAAGCTTAAAATTTATTCCGTATATAATTTATCATCATAAAAACGCCGAAAAGAACTTTCGGCGTTTTCTTGTTGTACGGCAAGACATCAGAATATATCCGTATGCCTTTTATTTAGTCGCTTATTTCAAAGTGGGAAGCCTGTTCGATTCTTGTCGGAGGTATCCTGTCCCCTTTCTTTACACGAACCGTTCCCGCGACATTGCCGTTTTTGTCGATTACATTGTAAGTTCCCGTTTTAGGAGCTATTTCACCCGAATGCAATTTCATATATCAAACCTCCTTTTTTGATATTTGCCTTGTCCTCTCTATATAACAAGTCGTCAAGGCTTTTTGTTCTAATTTTATTTTGAGTTAACGCGCTTTCATTTAATCAAAAAACCGTCTTTTAACAAAATTTGTATTTTTTTGATAAACTATGGGCAATTATTCATATCGCTTGAATTGCGCGCTCCTTTGTGCTAAACTAATTTAACGAGGTGAATATGCAGGAAAAGAAACCCAGAAAAAGGCGGCCGCGCAAAAAAGCTCCGCAAAATAACTATAAACCGCCTTTTGACGACGGCGTGCTCAATACCCCCGTCAACGCCCTTTCCTTGCGCCTGCCCAATACGCTTGAGCTGCTTGTTGGCGCGGGCATAAAAAAACTGGGCGATTTGCTGGTTAAGGAAGAGAAGGATTTATACAAAATACACACCTTTAACAAAAAGAACCTTTTCGATGTCAAAAACGCATTGAGCGCCCGAAACCTGCACCTTAAGCCTGCTCAAAGCGCTCAAAAGGATACCCAAACCAAAGATAAGCAAAAAAAAGACGGAAGCTCCAAGGCTAAAAAGGACAAAAGGCAGAAAAAACCTTCCGCCCCCAAAATCCCTCAAGATATTTATGTCAAAATCAATAAGGGCGGCAAATGGGGTTTTTCGGACAGAAGCGGCAAAATAGTCATAGCTCCCGTTTATGACGAGGTTTTTAACTTCAAAGAAGACGTGTGCTGTGTGGAAAAAGACGAGCTGTTCGGCTTTATTGACCGCAAAGGGGAGGAAATAGTGCCCGCCGTTTACGAGTGCGCGCTGTCTTTCAGCGAAGGGCTTGCCATGGTGTGCAAAAACGGCAAATGCGGGTTTATAGATAAAAACAATCAAGCGGTCATAGATTTCAAATACGACGCCGCCACCCCTTTCGAGAACGGCAGCTGCAGAGTTAAAAAAGACGGCAAATGGGGGGAATTGAAATTGAGCGACCCCGATACGGTAAGGTGGATTAATTGACCTTTTTCTTTTTACTCATAATTTTTTTTGCTTAATCGAACTTATTGTATCCCAGCTCAAACGCTTTCAAGTTGGCGGGGATAACCTTGGGCTTGGCGGCGAACTGCTGCTCAATAACTTGCTTTACGGTATCCGCCGAAAACAGTCCCCTAAGCTTGACATACGCCCCCAGCACCGCTATATTCGCCGTTCTGACGTTGCCCGCTTCCAAAGCAATGTCGTTGGCGTCAATATAATACGCCTTGACATCCTGCCGCTTGGCTTTTATGTCCGTCAAACTGCTGTTGATAATGATTATGCCCCCTTCTTTTACTCTGCTTTCAAACTTGAATAAACTGGGCTTGTTCATGGCTATAAGGCAATCGGGCTTGGCTATTACGGGGCTGGCCACTTGCTTGTCGCTTACCACCACCGAACAGTTTGAAGTTCCGCCCCGCATTTCGGGGCCGTAAGAGGGCAGCCACGTAACTTCCAAACCGTCGTGAATGGCCGCGTACGCTATCAGTTGCCCCAAGCTCAGCACTCCTTGTCCGCCGAATCCCGCTATAATTATTTTTTCTTCCATTATTCCACCTCCTTGAACACGCCCAACGGGAATATCTTTTGCATGTCGTTTTTGACATACTCAAGCGCCTTGTCGGGAGTCATCTTCCAGTTGGTGGGGCAGGAAGAAAGCATCTCAACCAATGTAAAGCCCTTGCCCTGCCGTTGATACTCAAAGGCCTTTTTGACCGCCTTTTTGGCCTTCCTTACCGACGAAGCGTCGCTCAGCGCCACCCTTTCTATGTAAGCGGGGCCGTCCAAAGTCGCCAGCAGTTCGCATACTTTTATGGGGTTGCCGTTAAGCAAAGAATCCCTGCCGTAAACGCAAGTTGTGCTTTTTTGCCCCTCAAGGGTGGTGGGCGCCATTTGTCCGCCCGTCATGCCGTATATGGCGTTGTTTATGAATATTACCGTGATCTTCTCTCCCCTCGCCGCCGCGTGCACAATCTCCGCCATGCCTATTGAGGCAAGGTCGCCGTCGCCTTGGTAGGCAAACACGATGTTTTGGGGATTGACTCTTTTTACACCCGTGGCCACTGCCGAAGCTCTGCCGTGCGCCGCTTCTATCATGTCGCAATTAAAATAATTGTAAGCGAAAACCGCGCATCCTACGGGCGCTATCCCTATCACATTGTTTTGAAAGCCCATTTCCTCTATGGCCTCGGCTACCAGCCTGTGCGCTATGCCGTGCGTGCATCCCGGGCAATAATGGAAGGGCGTGTCGGTAAGCATTTGGGTTTTCTTAAATACTGTGGCCATTATTTCACCTCTTTTATTACCGCGTTGACTATGTCTTCGGGACTTACCACATTGCCGCCCGTTCTGCCGTAGAATTTTACTTCTTTCAAGCCGTTGACGGCAAGCTTGACATCCTCTATCATCTGTCCCATTGAAAGCTCCACGCAAATAAATTGTTTTACGGCGTCCTTTTTCGCCAAATCGTTATAAGCCTTGCTGGGGAAAGGATAAAGCGTTATGGGCCTTATTAATCCCGCCTTTATTCCTTTTTCTCTCAGCATGTTTACCGCGCTTTTGGCTATTCTGCCCACCGTGCCGTACGCCGTTAAGATTATTTCGGCGTCTTGGGTCATATACTCTTCGCTCGCCGTTTCGTTCTTTGCCATTTCGGCGTATCTGTCGAACAGCCTGTGGGTTACTTCCTCAAGTTCATCGGGCTGGATATACAGTGAGTTTATTATCTTCCTGGTCTTTCCGCGCCCTTTGCCCGTTACCGCCCATTCCTGCTTGGGCAATTTGCTTATGTCTTTCATTTCGGGCAGTTCCACCGCCTCCATCATCTGCCCCAGCATGCCGTCGCCCAATATCATGACGGGGCAGCGGTATTTCTCCGCCTTGTCAAACGCTTGGTACATTATGTCCACGCTCTCCTGCACGCCCGACGGCCCGTACACAAGCATATGGTAATCGCCGTGCCCGCCGCCTTTGACGGCTTGGAAATAGTCGCTTTGCGCCGGCTGTATGCCGCCAAGCCCGGGGCCGCTCCTTACCATGTTGACTATTACGCAAGGCAGTTCCGCCCCGCATATGTAGGATATGCCTTCCTGCTTAAGGCTGATGCCGGGACTGGAGCTGCTTGTCATCGCCCTTACGCCCGCGCTCGCCGCTCCGTATACCATATTGATGGCCGCCACCTCGCTTTCGGCTTGAACAAATGTTCCGCCCACTTCGTTCTGGCGCCAGCTCATATATTCGGGTATTTCGTTCTGCGGCGTTATGGGGTACCCGAAAAACGCCCTGCACCCCGCCCTTACCGCCGCTTCGGCTATGGCTTCATTGCCTTTCATAAGCTTCTTCATCTTTCCACCTCTATTACGCAATCGGGACACATCACCGCGCAGTTGGCGCAGCCTATGCACTCTTCGGGGTTGAAATTCTCAACCACAAAGTAGCCGTTGTCGTTGCTTTCTTCCGATATTCTCAATATCTTCTTGGGGCAAGCGGTTACGCAAAGCCCGCAACCTTTGCATAATTCTTTCTTTATCTTTGTCGCCGCCAAAATACATCGCTCCTTATAAATTTTTTATTTTATATATTATAAAATAATACTCCTCCCAAATCAAAAAGTAAAGCGAATTGCCCTTTTTGCGCATAAAAAAACGGCAATTTGGTTTTTTTGCCGTTTTTTGCCGTTGATTTTTTACTTCTTTTTTAGGGGAATTATTTGTTTTTGTATTTCCTTATCAGCAAGGCCAGCGCTCCGCCCAGTATCAAGGTTGTCGCCAAAACATAGACCACTATCAAATAATTGGGAATCGACCAGCTTCCTATCTTCAAGAACAAGGCGTATTCTTCCTTAAGCGCCGAAACTATTGGGACGGGGTATTGGCTGCTCATTTCCGAAATCACGCTTTTCATTATATAATTGCGCATCAATACCACCGTGCCCGTGGCGGGGTAGAAAGTGCATATATAGGTTATGGCTTTGGGGAAAAAGCTGAGCGGCATATACGCGCCGGTGGCAAAGCCAGCAAGCACGGTGAATATCGCCACCACTCCCGCGTGCGCGCTGTCCGTCTTTACGAAAAAGGACAACAGTAAAGACAAAATGGTGGCCGAAATGGCGGACAGCGTTATTATGCCCAATATCGCCAAAAGGTCCAAAAACGCCAAGGCCGCCATGCCCTTTATAAGCAAATACGCGTAAATTATTACGAACATCAAGGCGTTCATGACCACGGTGATAATCAGCGTGCTGAAAAAGTAGCTGGTTATTATCAATACTCGGCTGGTGGGGGTTACGAATAAATCATTCCTTAAATTCAGCATGGTGTCATGCACAAAATTCGCCATGCAGCCGTTGGCTACCGTTACGCATCCCACTCCGATTATGCCCCCCATGGTCCAGCTGTCCGAATACAGGTTTATCAATTTAAGGTCGGCGTTAAGGCCGTTTCTCAAAAAGGCGTTTTCCAATCCCGTCTTGATGTTTTTGCCTATGAACAGAATATAGAGGAAAAAGACAATCAGCACCGACAGAAAGGAAAAAAACACCGCCGCCCTGTCTCTTAAATATATCTTGGCGTTCCTGCTTATAAGAGCCCCTAACTTATTCATTTTTGTTCTCCTCTTTATCAAAATCTTCCTTGCCCGTTACCGTAAGGAATACGGTGTCCATATTGCCTTTCCTTACTTCGTAGCTTTTCAGGCTTTCCCTTATGTCGTTTACTATGTCCACGGATTCCAAGCTTTCTTTAATCTTTACCGCGATATAGTCGTTCTTTATCTTGTGCTTTACGCCTTTTTCTTTCAAATATTCGATTATCTTTTCGTTGTCGCCGTAAAGGTTGAGCGTGTCATAGGAGTATTTTTGTTTAAGCATGTACGGCGTGTCGGTAACGGCTATCCTGCCTTTCTTTATTATGGAAATTCTGTCCGCGTGTTCGGTTTCTTCCATGTAATGGGTGGAGAAAAACACCGTCATGCCCGTTTCTTTGCGCAAATCCTTGATGGTCCGCCATACCTTGGCTCTGGTGGCGGGATCCAACCCCGTGGTGGGCTCGTCAAGTATGAGCAGCTTGGGGGAGTGCAGAATGGCTCTTGCTATGTCCACCCTTCTTTTTTGCCCGCCCGACAGCGATTTGTATTTGCGCCCGATGAATTCATTGAGCTCCAATCTGTCCGCCACTTCTTGTATCTTCTTCTTAATGTCCGCTTTTTTGAAGCCGTAAAGCGCCGCCCTCACCGCCAAATTCTCGTATACGCTCAGCGCCTCGTCCAAAAAAGAGCCTTGGAACACTACGCCCAAAATCTTCTTGATTTTTTCGTCTTCGGCGTCAAGTTTGTTACCCCCGATAAAAACATCGCCCTTGTCTTTTTTGAGTATGGCGCATAAAATGTTGATGGTGGTGCTTTTGCCCGCGCCGTTTTCGCCCAAAAAGGCGTAAATCTCCCCTTCCTTGACTCGGAAGGAAATGTTTTGCACCGCTTTGATTTCGCCGTAGCTTTTGCTTAAATTGTTGACCTTTATCATAATATCCTCTTATCCAAGGTTGGTTTTTTATTCCTTGATAAATGTTGCTTTATTATATAACACCGCTTGTTCTTTTGGCAACAGATTATCTAATTTCCATAAAAAACCGACATAAATTTTTGATATGTCGGTTTTTCAATATATTGAAAAAGGAGGAAAATTATCTGTTTTCTATCATGGACTTGACTTTCATAAGCCTTATGGTGTTGGCCCTTTCGTTCTCGTCAAGCTTCATGGCGATATATTTTATGGTTTCTTCCAATCTGGGTATCATGACGTATTCCAAAGCGTTTACCCGTCTGCGGTTTTTCTCTATTTCGTCCGCAAGCATGTTGCAGGTCTTTTCCACTTCGGCAAGCTTTATCATCTTTTTCAGCAGTTCGTATAAGTTGGCGATTGATTTGTCAAGCTCCGAAGTTACCGTGGCGAAAGAATACGGGTAAAGCTCCTTGATGTCGCCTTCCTTTACGCTTATGACGGGCACGGGCACGCTCATTACATTTTTTGTGTCCGTGATTAGCTCGGTCTTGTAGGCGGGCATGGCCACCGCCTCTTCTATTACCTGCTCGCTTGTTACCGCCGAAGCAAGCAAAAATGAGCGCAAAGCTACGCTGACTTCCTTTTCCACCTCTTCTCTCAGCCTTTTGTTTTCTTTAATGTATATCATAAACTGCCTTATGGTTTCGTCGGCTTTGTCTTTTAGCAGTTTATGCCCCCTT
>LFSG01000039.1 GCA_001512685.1 Clostridiales bacterium DTU072 | reverse complement strand
GTCATATGGGGCACTATCGAATGGTGGGCTATTCCCACACAATAATCATCATGCACTTTGTTATCCAGCAAAAACTGCTGAGTTTCTTTCGTTAAAGTCGCTCCCAGCACATGCCCTTCACTTTCGTTTGATTCCACCACATCCAATCCCACTACGGTAAGGCCCTTGTCCGTTTTGGCTATGTAAGTTAAATCCCCTTCTTCGTAATCGAATTGGTTCTTTTTGGGCTCAAATTGCCATTTAATTTCAATGCCGTCAGCCGTTTCACTGTTTACAAAAGAATAACCTTGCGAGGAAAGTTCGGACTGGGTATAAAAGCTTGCGGCTTCCTCTTCGGTTAAATCGGGAAAACCCAGCGAAGCATAAATTTTTGCCACATCCTTTCTGCTTACATTCCAAGTTTTCCGTTTTGTGCCGTCGGAAAAGTTATATACGGCGTCATTATAAAGGTCATGGTTTCCGAACACTACAAAAATTTGAAATTTTTCCATGCCCTCAATGTCTCTGATTTCGTTTTGTAGCCTTCTCAGACCGTTAGCCACATCGATATGGGATTGGCGTTCGCCGTCTTGTGTTATGTCGCCCGAAAACACAAGATAATCGGGTTTGCTCTCTTTTATTTTCTCAAGAGCGGCATTGAAAA
>LFSG01000045.1 GCA_001512685.1 Clostridiales bacterium DTU072 | reverse complement strand
ACAGCAAAACCAACAGCAAGACCAACAGCAAGACCAACAGCAAGACCAACAGCAAAACCAACAGCAGAACCAACAGCAAGACCAACAGCAAGACCAACAGCAAAACCAACAGCAAGACCAACAGCAAGACCAGCAACAAAACGATTTTTTGCCCAAAACCGCCGATGATTTCCAAACAGAAATGAAGAACGCGTTGGGAGAATGCATTGATATAATTATAGACAAAATTAAAACGGTGCATGAAGAGGCGGTTCTTATATATATTGACGGATTATCCGACAAGAACTTAATAGACAGGGATATGATCGCGCCCATTAAGTCCTTAAATTTTAACGGCGATGTGGAAAGAGCGGTTAATGTCTCCTTCAATACAATAAAGAGCCCCGAGCAAATTATATCGAAAGTGTTGGACGGCAACGCCATACTGTATTATTCCAATCATCCCCATGCTTTGTCCATAGACTTAAAAAAATGGGATATGCGCAGCGTGGAAACGCCTGACGCCGAAAGCGTAACGCGCGGACCAAAGGAAAGCTTTACCGAAAACATTCTGACTAATATTTCTTTAATCCGCAGAAAACTCAGAACGCCCAATTTAGCCATAGAAAATAAAAGAATAGGGCATCAAACCAACACCGTCGTCGCTTTGGTGTACCTGCAAGACATTGTAAATCAAAAAGTGCTTACGACCATAAAAGAAAAACTAAACCAAATCAACACAGACGCCATTTTGGAAACAGGCTATTTGGAACAATACATTGAAGAAAGCCCTTTCAAATTGTTTTCGGGTATAGGCTTGACTCAAAAGCCCGATATCGTGGCCGCGAAAATACTTGAAGGAAGGGTGGCTATATTATGCGACGGCACTCCCCACGCTTTGACCGTTCCGGAATTATTTACGGAATTTCTTCACAAAGCCGAAGACTTTTATAATCGGACAATATACGCCAACTTTATCCGCACATTAAAAATCTTAGCCTTAATACTCGCCATATTACTTCCCGGCATATTTGTAGCCTTAATCACTTTCAGCTTGGAAATGATACCTTTTACCTTTTTGACTAATTTTATCCAAGCGACCAAAGGCACGCCTTTCCCTGAAGTCGTGGAATTGCTGTTCCTTACGGTCATGTTTGAATTGCTTAAAGAAGCGGGATTGAGAATGCCTAAGGCCGTAGGCTCGGCCATTACCATTGTGGGCGCTTTGATTTTGGGCGACGTAGCGGTCAGCGCGGGCGTGGTAGGCGCCCCCAGCGTGATTATTATCGCCATTTCGGCGGTGGCGGGGCTGATGCTCTCCAATCTCAATGAATTTCTTTTAATATATAGGCTGATATTTATTCTTTTGGGGGCGTCCATGGGAATTATAGGCATAGGAGCGGGCATAGTCTTTATGATTACCCAGCTTGTTTCCACCGAAGTATTCGGAATCCCTCTATTGGCCAACTTTAATAAACATGAAATGAAAGACACTTTGTGGAGATATCCTTTGAAGAAATTCAAATATCGACCTTTTACTTTAGTAAACAACAATATTAAGCGAAGGGCGGACTAAAGATGAATAAAAAAACAAAACTTTTAATCTTATTATTGCTTTTGTCTTTTTTTATGACAGGTTGCTGGAGCCAATCCGAACCTAAAGAAATGGCTATCATAACCTGCACCGTGTATGACTTGGACGAAAACAACAACCTCAAGATTTATTTGGATATGCTTGACTTTCCGAACATAGCTTCTAACGAAGGCGGCGGCGGGCAAACCGCTAAAATAGTTACTTTAACGGGAACATCTTTTCCGGAAATGGTAAGAGACACAAAAAGCACAATAGACAAAATGATGTATGCCGCCCACAATCGAGCCAGGATATTTACCGAAACCTTTGCAAAAAACGGCTTAACGGATACTTTGGATTTTCTTATCAGAGATTACATTGCCGACGAAAGACCATATATGTTTGTGCTTAAGGGCGATACTGATCCCATGCTGCTTTTCAAATCAAATAAAGGATTGTCCGCGCGGTTGGGAGATTATCTTTACGCAATGGCTCAAGTGCGGAAGCAAGACAACGACTTTGCGGTATTCAAAACAACCATGGATTTTATTAAAGAGTTTTATTCTCCCGGTCGACAATCGGTCATGGGCGTAATAGAGATATTCCCCGACGACACTTACCGCACTCCCGAAGAAAGCGGAGAAAATGAAGCGCATAAATACTATATGTCATTAAACGGCCTTGCCGTATTCAAAGACAATAAATTGGTGGGATATTTAGATAAATTCGGAATAAGGGTTTACAATTTGTTGACAAATAATATTGCCAAGGCTTATATAAGCTTTCCCGTTGAAGGCTCTATTTGCTGCGCTTACTCGCTGAAAACAAATTGTAAAATTGATACTCGCTTTGAAAAAGGCGCTGTTTATGCGGATGTAAAATTGAGCAAAGAAATAATGATAGTGCAAAACAACAGTGAATATGACGTATCGACGATATCGGGCGTAAAAAAAGTACAGGAAGAATTGAATAATTATTTGAAAACACAAATAGAACAAGCCATAAATCAGGTGCAAACAGAATTCAAAAGCGACATCTTCGGCATCGGCGATCTTTTTCATAAACAAAATCCCGAGATATGGAAAATAATACAATCCAATTGGGATGACGATTATTTCGCCAATGCCATATTTAATGTGAACGTGGACGCAAAAATTCAAATTGCGGGACAAATCAGAGAAAAAATTGGAGAAAAGGCGGAAAGCGGATCATGAATAAGAGAGCGCATATCACATCTTTGCAATTAGTCTTGGCGGCGGCGGGAAGCGCGCTTATGTTTCCTTATACATTTATGCCGATATTGAGAGTTCCCCCCGCCAATCAAGACGCCTGGGTGGTATTCTTGCTGTCTATTGTTTATGTTTTTGTAATTAACGCTCCTTTTATTTATTTGGCGAACAAATTCCGCGGTCTTGATATCTGCGCAATGAACGAGCTTATACTCGGGAAAGTGGCGTCAAAATTCACTTTAATGATAATCGCTTTATTCGCCATATTTTGTTTTATAGAGTGTATGATTTTAACAGTAATGTTCGTGAAAATGCAGCTTCTTGCCGAAACGCCGGAATGGGCTATTGGTTTGTTAATACTTGTTCCCACGGTATACGCGGCGAAAAAAGGAGCGGGAACGATTGCGCGATTGGCCTTTTTCATTATTCCCACAATTATTTTGCTTTTGATAATATTTTTTATCATCGGTTTGAAAGAAATGGATATAGCACAAATACAACCCATATTGACTGATTCCACTCCGTGGGAGCTCAATAAAGGCGCTTTCTTAACGGCTTCGCGATTTTCCGAAGTGTTGATAGTGGTGGTTTTTTCTTATTTCTTGATAAAAAAAACTTCTCTATACGGCGTATACTTGAAAACCATCGGCGTTTTTTCTTTGGGATATCTGTTGATGCTAGTTCCGGTTTTGCTGACTGTGGGCTCAGAAGTGGCCAAAATAGCCAACAATCCTTACACGCTTTTTACCAGATTAATAGCCGGCCAATTTTTTCGAGTGCAATCCATAAACATTTTAGGGTGGTTTACGGGAGTCATAATCAAATTAACGCTCTATAATTTTATCGCAAGCTATATGTTCTCAAGGGTAATTAAGAAAAAACCGCAGAAATTCTTTGTTTTGCCGCTGGCATTTATAGCTTTTGCGGTAAGCTTCGTTCCTTTATTGCGAAAAATGTCCTTTTTGAATTTAATAAAAAGCGATTTAATCTTTCCTTGGATTGTATTTGGCGTAATATTCGGCATGGGAATGATACTTTTAATATTTTATCTTGTCAGAAAGAAAAAAATAGACAAAAAAATAAAAGAAGAATTGCAATATGAAGACGACAGAGAAAATGTTTTGAACGAAAAGCAGGAGCAAGCCTTAAAGGATAAAGGCTGAGAATTAATTTATATGGATGTAATTGCGGGTAAAATATGTTTGCGTTCATTGCTCACGGAATAGTATAATTAAATCAATTCATCTATACGGAGAAAACATATTCATGAAACATTTGGCTAACATAATATCGCTGAGCAGAATAATTTTGGCGTTGTCATTATTCTTTTTTCTTTACAATAAGGTTGCTTATATTATAATCTTTTCGATAGCAAGCTTTTCCGATTTCATAGACGGCACTATCGCCAAAAAAACCAATTCATTGTCCGAACTCGGCGCGAAATTGGACGATATCGGGGATATTACGCTGGCGGCGGTGGCTATTACCAGTCTGGCGATTTGGCTGAAAGCCCAAGCGCTGAAATTTTTGCCGTTTTTAATAGTTCTGTTAGTATTAAAAATAGCCAACGGAATACTTACAAAAATAAAATACGGCAAAGCGGCCATACTCCATACTTTTTTGGCAAAAATTACTTTTACGCTGGTCTTCATCACTCCCGTAGTATACCTGTTAACCCAAAATACCGTCCTTATCTATATCTCTTTTATAGTGGCCATAATAACCGCCGTGGAAGAAGGAATAATACATCTTACCTCGGATACCTATGACCCTTCGAGAAGAAGTATTTTCATGCGCAAAAAATCCGCGGTTTCTTCCGCCAATCAAGAATAACTTATGACTTTTCAATTATGGATATAAAAATTAGCCTATCAAAATAAGGCTTTTTATATAATTTAAAAAATTATCCTCCGAATTTGGCATACAAGATTATACCCGCGACCACAAGCATAATTATGAATATTACCCATCCCCAAAACCATTGTTTGAATTTTCTCTTAAAATAACCCATAACCAGCCTCCTAATGCCTTACTCTCAATATATCCGAAATAACGCTTTTTGTCAATACCGCTCTTTATAATTAATTGAATAAATTAAACCGCTATGTTATACTTTTTATTATATGAGAGGAAGTTTGAGCAAAAAAAAGCACATCGTAAACAGCTTCTTTTTTTATCTTGGCCTGATAATTGTCTTCGGTCTTTTTCTTTTGCTGATTTCTTTTGTTAACGGTTATTGGTACGCTTATCTTGTTCCCGTTCTGTGCGGAGGATTGCTTATAGCCTTAAGGCGCTCGGTATTCTGGCAAAAAGCGTGGGCGTTTTTATGCTATGCGCTTGCAATCGCCATATCTTTTACCTCTTTATATTTTTTCCGACCAGTCGACAATGTTTCTTGTGGTGGAACAATTACCAGGGAAGCCATAGATTTTATTATAGATTTGCCCATAAGAGATTCTAACAATAATATACTGACTAGAGGTTACACCAGAAACAATTCCTTATGGATTACGCCCAAAGACTATAAACTGACAAGAACCAAGCTGGACGGTTATTTGCCCGTTGAATTGTTGCAGCGAAAAGACAAAAGCGGCGACAAAGTGATTTTGCACCTTCACGGAGGCGCTTATGTAATCGGGTATATCGATGCTTACCGTCAAGTGGCGTTAAGATATTCAAGGCAAAGCGGAGGCGCAGACGTGCTTTCCGTGGATTACCGCACCGCGCCCGAGTATACTTTTCCCGCCGCTCTCGAAGACGCCTTGAAAGCTTGGGATTGGTTATTGCAAAAAGGCTATAAAGAAGAAAATATCATTATCGCAGGCGACAGCGCGGGCGGCAATCTTGCGCTTGCGCTTACTTTGAAATTAAGGGATGCTGACAGACCTTTGCCCAAAGCGCTTGTATTGATGTCGCCATGGGCGGATATGGCCAACCAAGGCCCTTCCCACACTCATAACCAAAACAAAGACCCTATATTCGGCAACAGCAAGGGCATAGTCAACAATGTTGACGGAAAAAGCAACCCCTACGCCGCGGACAATGATGTTTTTAATCCTTATCTTTCGCCTGTTTACGCCGAATATCATGATTTTCCCGATATGCTCATCCAAGTGGGAACTTATGAGATTTTGGAGAGCGACTCGGAAACAATACACCAAAAAGCCTTGGCAAAAGGCGTTAACGTAACGCTGTCAAAATATGAGGGAATGTTTCATGATTTTCAATTGGCGGGCATGCTCTTGCCCGAAAGCCGCCAAGCGTGGAAAGAAGTAAAAGAATTTATACATTCTCAATTTTACGAATAAAAAATTGTTATCTTATCCTGATTATGGTGGACGGCGCTTCCCCGTTCAATATGTCGGGGATTTTGTATTTGCTGTTGGCGATAATCGCCGTCGTTCCTAATTTAATGGGTTCTTTGATATACTCAAGCTTGGCGCGGGCGCCTTGCGCTCCTTTTCGGCTGGCCCCGTCGCAAAAATGCTGATAATACTCGATATTTTGTATAAGCTCGTCCACATTTGCTCCGCTTATTTCTCTGACCAAAGAATTTTTGTTGTTGATATCGGTAAAAATTCCGTCCACTCCTGTAAGCAAAAGCAAATACTTGGGCTTGACCAAGCAGGCTATTTGACTTGCCGTTTCGTCATTGTCTATACATTCCACCACCTTGTTGTTGGCTTTGCGCAAAGCCTGTATCTCTAACTTTCTGTTCTCTTCGTCGCTTACGGCATCATTATAATTGATTATGGGAATGGCTCCCTGTTTTGGGCACCTTAACAAGGCGTTTTTCAAATATTCGCGCTTTTCCTTATCGTTAAAATGCTGGTGCTCCACAAGAAATTGCCTTATGCTGTATCTGCTGTCCACAAATTGACGATAATTCTGCATCAAAATCGATTGTCCTTGAGCGGAATAGTCGGTTTTTATACTGTTTTCGTCGCCTATAAGCTCAAAGCCCGTTCTCTTAATATAATCCAACCTGCCTATTTCGGTGGCTCCCGAGGTTACCCAAATATAGCCCGGTTTAAGATATCTGCTGATACGAGCGATAATATTGTAATCGATGTCGTCGTGCGAAGCGTTTACCAACGCTATCGAACCTACTTTGCCCACTAAATATATGTCAAATGCCGTCATGTTTCTCCTTTTGTAAATCCAATAAGTATTTTACGGCGTCAAAATAGCTGTATTTCTTTTTGCCCGCAAAGGTCGCCAAGCAAACATCTTCAAGAAGAGATACCTTTCTGAATTCTTCCCTGCTTTTGGGGTCGGTAAGATGCACCTCGACAAAGGGTAAATCTTTCCTAATAAGAACAGCGTCCCTTATGGCTATCGAATAATGAGTATGCGCGGCGGCGTTTATTATAACCGCGTCGCAATCGGCTTGCTGAATTTTTTCTACGATAACGCCTTCGTAATTGCTTTGAAAAAACTCAAACTTTACTTTGGGAAAGCTGCTTGCAAGGAAATTATTAATATCTTCAAGAGTGTCTTCGCCGTAAAGTTCGGGCTCTCTTTTGCCCAGCATATTCAAATTAGCGCCGTTTATAACCAATATATTCATAAACCTATTATAACCCTTTTGGCGATTAAGTCAAATAATTAGCCCTTAAATACCCCTTATTTCGCAAGGTATGATTTTGCTGACTTCCCGTTGTGTTTGAATTAAGTATTTGGGCGGATGAGGCGGGATATCCTTATCGGGCACGGGAACATATTGCTGTAAATAATAATGGCGGCAGCCTTTCAAAGTATGCGCTATCTCCAATATGTCGTCTTTGGTTAAGGTGGGAATGAAAGTGGTTCTGAATTCGCAATCGATTTCTCCCGACTTTAACAAATTTATGCTGTTTTTTAACGATATCATTTGATTATCGTCTATGCAGGTTATTTCTCTGTATTTTGACAAAGGCGCTTTGATATCCATAGCCACATAATCCAAATACGGCAACAATTCCTTAAGCGTTTGATAATTGGTGCCATTGGTATCAAGCTTTACCTTAAGCCCCATAGCCTTAATTCTTTTAATTAATTCAATTAATTCCCGGCTGTTTTGCAGCGTAGCCTCTCCTCCCGAAAGCACTACCGCGTCAAGAAAGTCTTTATTGGTTTCTATCCTTTTCAATATTTCCTCGATATCATAAAGATTGTCCACGCTGAGCAGCCACCTGTTATGGCAAAACCAGCAATCAAAATTGCATCCTCCGAAAAAAATAACGGCGGCTATGTTGCCGGGATAATCCACAAAAGAATTGGGCGTAAAACCTGCGACTTTCATTTTACCTCCTTCCATTAAAATAAAGCAAATGGATACCCCAAAATGCCGTTTGGGATATCCATTATTAGGTTTTTAATTATTTCGCAAATTAAGCGTCGGCTACTTGGTATTCTCTTACCACAAATTTTTTCCTTTCCATATACTCTTCTTTTTTGCCTTCGTTAAAGTTTTGCACGGGGCGGAGATATCCGGTTACTCTGGAATAAACCTCGGTTTTGGCGCCGCATTCAGGACAGCTGAAATACTCTCCCGCGATATATCCGTGATCGTTACAAACACTGAAGGTAGGGGTTATGGAAATATACGGCATTTTGGATGTCGTGAATATCTTTCTGATAAGCTTTTTGCAAACATTGATGTCGTTGATTTTTTCCCCGATATAAAGATGCTGGACGGTGCCGCCTGTATACAGCGATTGTATTTCGTCCTGCAGCCTTATGCATTCCATTATGTCGTCGGTATAATTGGCGGGAAGCTGCGCGGAATTGGTATAATAAGGCACATCCTTGCCGCTGGTTATTATGTCGTTGCCGAAAAGCGCGCGGTCAAGCTTAGCTAAACGATAGCTTGTGCCTTCGGCGGGAGAAGCTTCCAGATTATAGCTTAAGCCCGTTTCGGTCTGGAATTCCACCATCAATTCCCGCAGATAATTCAGCACCTTTATAGCGAATGACAAGCCTTGAGGAGTGCCGATATCCTTGCCCATAAAATTGAGAAGGGATTCGTTCATTCCCACTATGCCTATCGTGTTAAAATGGTTTGTCCAATAAGAACCCGTTCTTTTCTTGATGTCCCTTAAATAATAAGTGGAATAAGGATAAAGGCCTTTTTCACTTTGGTCTTCCACAATCTTTCTCTTGAGCTCAAGGGAACTCTTAGCCAATAAGGCCAGCCTCTTAAGACGAGCAAAATAATCGCTTTCGTCCTTGGCAAGATATCCTATGCGCGGCAAATTCAAAGTAACCACGCCTATTGAACCCGTCATGGGGTTGCTGCCGAAAAGGCCGCCGCCTCTCTTTCTCAGCTCCCTGACATCCAAGCGAAGACGGCAACACATGGACACGGCGTCTTCGGGGGATAAATCGCTGTTTATATAATTGGCGAAATAAGGGATTCCGTATTTGCAGGTTATTTCCATAAACTTATCCACTACGGGGTTGTCCCAATCGAAATCCTTGGTGATGTTTATGGTGGGAATGGGGAAAGTAAACACTCTGCCCTTTGCGTCGCCCGCAAGCATTACTTCGCAAAAAGCTTTGTTGAACATATCCATTTCGGCTTGGAATTCGCCATAGGTTTCTTCTTGGTATTTGCCCGCGTATATGACAGGCTGATCCCTTAAGGTTCTGGGAACTTTTATGTCAAAAGTTAGGTTTGAGAAAGGACATTGGAAACCCACCCTTGTAGGAACATTAATATTGAACACAAATTCCTGCAAGCATTGCTTGACCTGCTCATAGGTCATGTTATCGTATCTGATAAAGGGAGCGCAATATGTGTCAAAGCTGCTCCATGCCTGAGCGCCCGCGGTCTCTCCTTGCGTAGTAAAAGTGGAGTTGACCACTTGTCCCAAGAACGAACGCAGATGCCTGGGGGGATTGGATTCCACTTTTCCCTCCACGCCGCCGAAGCCGTCCAACAATATCTGCCTTAAATCCCAGCCTGCGCAATAAGGTCCGAAAAAGCCCAAATCATGTAAATGCAAATCTCCCGATTCATGAGCCTTGCGGACTTCTTCGGGATATACATCATAAAGCCAGTATTTCTTGGTAAATGTTTCTCTTACATAATTGTTAAGGCCGTTGACGCTTTTTTGCATGTTGGCGTTTTCTTTGACATTCCAGTCCGCTTCGGTGAGATAATCGGTAAACATGCCTACCGTAGCGTTGATTAACGCTTGCGACTCTCTTACTGCCTTTCTCTTCTCGCGGTAAATTATGTACGCCTTGGCGGTCTTGGCGTGTTGCTGCTCAATAAGAATTTTTTCTACGGTATCTTGTATGTCCTCTATGTTGGGCGAAGTCCCGGCGGGATATCTCTCATCAAGCCTTTTGGCTACCATTTCCGCAAGTTCGAAAGCCCTGCCCTTGTCGTCTCCGCCTGCCGCGATAGCGGCTTTGTATATGGCGGCCGCTATTTTATTGACATCAAAATCCTCTACCCTTCCATCTCTCTTAATTATTGTTCTAACCATAGTGTTTTTCTCCTTAAATGTACTGCCACTAAAGAATACCATACACAATATATAGTTGTCAATGGTTAAATTTATCCTACATATAGTATTTTTTTGTTATTTTTCCAATACCAGCCGTTTTTCATTAATTTCTTTGGAATTGTTCTCAACGGCGACATTTTTGCCGCAAAGAAATCCAAAATTTTCCTGATTGTCCATATATAAAACAATATCTCCGTGCCTGTTTGTGCGATAAGTAACCACGCCGTATTCAAAAAGCCTGTTCATGAGAAAGGGCGAGGGATGATTGTATGCGTTT
>LFSG01000055.1:375-708 GCA_001512685.1 Clostridiales bacterium DTU072 | reverse complement strand
CTTGAAGCTTTTGCTCAAGGCTTTCGTTCCATTGCTTTAAAGCCTGTGGCGGTAGCGATATCTTTATTTCCATTTACTGCCTCTCTAAAAATTCTTTTGCCTGTTCGTATTTTCGTATGCGTTGCAAGTCTTTTATTGTTACCACCTTAAGTCTACTTAAATCCATATTGTGTTTAAGGTCCGCTAACTTAACTTCCTTTGCCAATGGGTTTGCTTTCACACGTTCAAGATATTTAAAGTACTCCTCGCCGTCTCGGTGTGTTAAAGCATCTACCGCTTCGGCTACCGTTTCCCCAAATACAAGCTTAATGTCGTCTAACGACACTTCGGCAT
>LFSG01000055.1:0-335 GCA_001512685.1 Clostridiales bacterium DTU072 | reverse complement strand
GGCATCTTCTACCGTATCGTGTAGTAAAGCGACAATTTTTGCCGTTTGCGTAGACACGCTTTCAGCTACCGCCAACGGGTGTAAGATATAATCTTGCCCAGCCTTGTCGGTTTGCCCTTTATGTGCCTCGGTTGCTAATGTCAATGCCTTTTCATAAAGTGTCATTTATTTAACCTCTTTTTGGTGTCTTCTATTTTCTTTAAAGCTTGTTCCTCAGTTGCCTCGTATGTGTCTTCCCCTATAAAGAACGCGTCCTCTGCCCACTCTGATACTTTCCAAGTGTTCGACATAAAATCGTGTGTCTCTGCCGGCTCTCCGTTCGCTTTCCTATACAC
>LFSG01000047.1 GCA_001512685.1 Clostridiales bacterium DTU072 | reverse complement strand
ATTGCTTTTCTATTAATGAGAGAGTTTGTTCCAACGCTTTTTTCTTGTCAATGCCGTCTGTTTTTTTCTGTTCCGCCATATCTTTCTCCTTAATAATATTTTTTTATGTGCTGTAATGTATAAAATAACGCGGTATTGGCGGCGCATTCCCTTATCCGCCGCCTGTCTCCGCTGAAAACTTTCTTAATGATGTCACAGCTGTTCTCCCCCGCTATGCCGATATAGACAAGCCCTACGGGTTTGTTCTCGCTGCCGCCGCCGGGGCCCGCTATGCCCGTTACGGACACGCCGATGCATACGTTTTCGTCAAGCAAAGCGTTTGCCATTTCCAGCGCCGTTTCCTGACTGACCGCCCCAAACTGCTGAAGCGTGGAGTCCTTAACCCTCAGCCTGCGCATTTTGGAAAGGTTGGAATAGGTTACCAACCCTTCGTAAAAAACTTCGCTTGCCCCTGCCACTTCGATTATGGCGCTTGCCAAAAGCCCTCCCGTACAGCTTTCGGCGGTGGCGATGACCAGCTTGTTCTTTTTAAGGAAGCTTACCAGCGTTTGCGCCAAGGATATGTCTTCGTCGTTATAGATATACTCGTCAAGTATTTCAAGCGCGTCGTCATAATCGTCTTCGCTTATGTCGTCGAAAACAATCATGGTATCCATGCTTTTGGAAAACATCCTGTAGCCGTCCAGCTCGGGCTTTCCCATTTTAAGCAAAGCTTCCAGCTCTTCGCTTTCTCCATAGCATCTAAGTATTTCTCTCATATTATCCTCGCTATATCGCATGACCATAAAGGTCAAAATCCGCGCGGGTTATTTTTACCTTATATATTCCGCCTATCTCAAGCGGCTTGCGCGCGCTGAAATATACCTTGGTGTCTATGTCGGGGGCGTTGTGCTCGTTTCTGCCGTAAAAAAGCATTTTGTCATAATCAATGCCCTCATAAATGACTTCCAGCGTTTTGCCCGCATACTTTTGATGCAAGGCGATTGTTTTCTGCGACCAAAGCTTTTGGATATCCTCCACCCGCCTGTCGATTTCAGCTTGATCTACATTGCCTTCAATAAATCTGCTTGCGGGCGAGCCCTCCTCTATCGAATAGCCGAAAAAGCCAGCGTAATCGATTTCTCGGGTATGGGCAAGGAAGTCTTTAAGCTCCAAGTATTTTTGCCGGTCTTCGCCGTTAAACCCTATGATAAAAGAGCTCCTTACCGCGATATCGCCGTCTATGTCCTTTATCATCTTCAGCTTGTCTTTTATGCCGTCAGACAAGGTTTTTCTGTTCATACGCTTAAGGATGGCATCGTTTATATGCTGTAAAGGTATGTCGATATATTTGGCCACCTTGGGGTTTTGGGATATTATTTCAATCAATTCCCTGTCCACCCTTTCGGGATAGGCGTACAGCAATCTGATCTTCCATATGTCCTTGATTTGGGACAGCTTGTTTATAAGCTCCTTAAGCATGGGCGCGCCGTATAAATCCTTGCCGTAAAGCGTGGTGTCCTGCGCCACCAAAATCAGCTCCTTAACCCCTTGCTCCACAAGGCTGTCCGCTTCCTCAAGGATATCTTCCATTCTCTCCGAGCGGTAGCTTCCTCTGATTAAGGGAATGACGCAATAACTGCAGCGGTTGTCGCAGCCGTCGGCTATTTTGAGGTAGGCATAATGGTAAGGAGTAGTGATAACCCTGCCCTTTTGAAAACCGCCGCCAGTTTTGCCCGTGTCCAATATTCTTTTATTGCCGTTTTCAAGTTTCCCCACGACTTCGCGGATATAATGCCTGCCCTCAATCCCTATTACGGCGTCGGCTTCCTTGATTTCCTCAAACAGCTCTTTGCCGTATCTTTGCGACAAGCACCCCGCCACCACAAGCTTTTTTTCGGGAAATTCTTTTTTTATTTGGGCCATATCCAGTATGGCGTCGATGCTTTCTTTTTTGGCGGACTCAATGAAGCCGCAGGTATTGACAAGC